>PBRZ01000010.1 GCA_002726085.1 Acidobacteriota bacterium | reverse complement strand
GCACCGCCGCCGCGCGCAGTGCGGCGCGGCGCGCACGTTGCGCACGTCGTACCCTCGCTGTTCGAGCACATACCGAAGCCGCTCGAAGAGAAAGGGCACGAGCCGCCCGTCATTCGCCACGGAAGACTCGCCTTCGTGCACCGCTTCGGCCATCGCCAGCAGACTGCCGAGATCCGGTCTCACACTTAACCCAGTCAACTCCGGCAGGTCGACGAGGATCCTGAAGACCCCGTGCGCCTGTCGCCGCAGCCCGAACGGATCTCTCGAACCGGTCGGCTTCTCACCCGCCTGGAACAGTCCCACCAGGGTGTCGAGCTTGTCGGCCAGCGACACTGCCGCCCAGCTGACCCCCGCCGTCCCCAGATCTCGAGGCCGCGGCGGCGCGTCGACAGTCACCCCAATCGGCAGGTAGTGGTAATAGATGGCCCGCCACACCTCCTCGGGCTCGCCATCCTCCCGAGCGTAGATGCCACCCATGCCCCCCTGCAGCTCCGGAAACTCGCCCACCATGTCGGTGGTCAGATCGGCCTTGGCGAGCAGCGCCGCGCGCGCGGCGTGGCCCGTCTGCTCCTCGGCGGCAAAAGCCTCGCCAGCGACGCGAGCGGCGACCTGCTCGATACGCTGCGCCTTGGCCCGGTAGCTGCCCAGCTTCGCGTGGAACCGAAGGGTGTCAAGGCGTTCGAGGCGTGACGCCAACGGGGCACTCCGGTCCGCCTCCCAGAAGAATCGCGCATCGCGCAGGCGTGCAATCAGCACACGCTCGGAGTTGTGCGCGATGGCCCGCACGTTGTCACGCGGGGTGTTGGTCACCGCGAGGAAGTGCTCGGTCAGACGGCCGCGCCGCGTCACAACCGGAAAGTAGTGCTGATGGTGAATCATCGTCGTCTTCAGCACCTCATCCGGGAGCGCCAGGAACTCCTTTGGGAAGTGACCTGNGACGACCGACGGATACTCGACCAGATCTGGCACCTCGTCGAGCAGCGAGGACTCCCCACCGGCAGTGCCGACAACGCCGCCGGCGCGCTTGGCGTACGTCCCGAGCTTCTGCTCGATACGGGCGCGCCGTTCCTGGCGGGACAGCAACACGTAGCGCCGCTTGAGCCCCGTCCGATACTCGGCGAAGGAACCGACCCGGAACCCGCGCCCCGGTGTGCCATCTTTCGCGAAAAAGCGGTGTCCGTAGGTCTTCGCCCCCGCCCGGATCGGCGCGACTCCGCGGGCCAGCGCCCCCGGCGTGCGATCGATGACAAACGGCACCGCACGACCGCCAAAAAGGAACAGCAGCCAACGGATCGGCCGTCCAAAGAGCAGATCGCCCCGCCCGTCCTCGAGCCGCGCGTCCCAATGCATCTGCTTGGCGAAGGCGAGGTCGCGGAGCACGGCAGCCAGCACATCCCCCAGCACCGAGCGCGCCGCGGCACCCCGCTCACGCCTCTGGTAGACCAGGTAGAGTCCTCTCGGGGTCTCGACCTGCGATAAGCGGGCGACATCCACCCCGTTCTTACGCGCGAACCCTAGTGCCGCCCGCGTCGGCTGACCGTCGGCGTCGAACGCCGCCCTGACCGGCGGACCGGTCAGCGTCTCTTCCAGGTCGGCCTGCCGGTCGGCCACCTTGGCGACGCGCACGGCGAGGCGACGCGGCGTCCCGAAAGGCTCCGGTGGCAGCGGGCAGTCGAGACGGGCCGCCGCCAGCTGCGCGCCGACACGCTCCCCGATCTGCCGCGTCAGAGGCGGCAGCCAGCTCGCCGGCAGCTCCTCACACCCGATCTCGACCAGCAGCTCTCGATACATGGAGTTCCGACACGGACGCGTTATGCCTCGACAGGCTCCCCGACGTGGGCGCCGGCGATTGCCACCGCCAGCTGACGCACTCGCAGAATATAGGCGGCGCGCTCGGTGACGCCGATCCCGCCGCTGGCATCCAGCATGTTGAAGGTGTGCGAGCACTTGAGACAGGCGTCCAGTGCCGGCAGCACGAGACCGGAGCGCAACAACGTCTCGCTCATCTGGTGATACCGATCGAACAGATCTCGGTGGAACGTCGCAAACTCCCTTTCCGGCATGTCGACCATGCCGAAGGCATACTTGGTCTGCTCCACTTCGTCCTGGTGGCGCACCTCCCGATAGGTGACACCCGGCGCCCACTCCAGGTCGTAGACGTCGTCGACGCCCTGCAGGTGCATGGCGATGCGCTCGAGCCCGTAAGTCAGCTCCACGGATATCGGCGCGAGATCGAGACCGCCCGCCTGCTGGAAGTAGGTGAACTGGGTGATTTCCATGCCGTCGAGCAGCACCTGCCACCCGATGCCCCAGGCGCCCAGGGTGGGCGACTCCCAGTTGTCCTCCTCGAACCGCACGTCGTGCAGCGCGGGGTCGATGCCGCAGGCGCGCAGACTCTCCAGATACAGTCCCTGCGCGGCGTCCGGTGAGGGTTTGAGGATGACCTGGAACTGGTGGTGCTTGAACAGCCGGTTCGGATTCTCGCCAAATCGCCCATCCGCCGGCCGTCGCGCGGGCTGAACATACGCTACCTTCCAATGACGCGGGCCCAGCACCCGCAAAAACGTCTCCGGGTGCATCGTGCCAGCCCCCACCTCGATGTCGAGCGGCTGGTGCATCAGACAACCTCGCGAGGCCCAGAAACGAGACAGCGAGGCAATCAGGTCCTGCAGGGTCATGGCGTCGCCCTATTCATCGCTCGGAGCACCTTCGATGACCGCAGCTCCTTCTCCAGGTGCACCGAGATCAGCTGTCGATGCGCCTGCTCCAGTTCACGCGCCGCCTCTGCCGGCAGCTCGATATCGGACAGCCCCCCGGGCGGGGTGACGGACGCCGCCCGGAGAAACCGCACCGACTCGGCCGAGATGCGGATGCCCCGACCGACCGCGCATGCCGTGCAGGTGAACCCGCCGCCAGTCGGGTCGAGGTGCCCGCCGCGCACCGAGTCGCCGCCGCACCGATGGCAGGCGATCAGCGACGGATACACACCCTGCAGACGCAGAACCCAGTACTCGACGTAGCGGGCCAACCGCCCGACCGGGACCTTGTCGACCAGCGAGTCCACCACCGCGGCACCGAGCCGATACAGTGTCGCGTTCGGGTCGGCTTCTGGCGCGCACTCGTCAATCAACTCGGCGAAGTACTCGACGTGCCCGAGTCCGTCGCCGTCACGCACCATCAACGGCGACCGCACCGGTTCAACGTAGCTCAGCCGCACCAGGTCGCGTTGTTCCCGCTCGTAGTACGCGAGCCGGGCAAGTGTCAGTGGCTCGAGCCCGCCGGCGAATCGAGACTTCNGCCCCCGCGCACGATTCGCCACACCACGCTTCTTGCCCCGATCCCTGGTCAAGAACACGACGATNCGGTCCGCTTCACCGAGTTGGTAGGTGCGCAGGATCAGCGCGTCGGTCGTATGGAGTGGCATCGCGAGCGCGTATCGTCCCGCATCCGAGGACCTGCCATTGTAGCCTCTGCGGCCTGTATGGGGCGAATCAGTGGCAGCTGGTTCCGGCGCCGCCGGCCTGTCAGACCTCGGGCACCCAGAAGATGGCGAAGCCCGCCAGCTCCTCCTGCCTTCTGTTCTCCCGTCTCCTGGGCAGAGGAACTACACCACCTGCTCCAGATACTGCAGGAATATGGTGGCCAGTCCCAGAAACGCGAAGAAACCGAACACGTCGGTGAGCGTGGTGATGAACACGGCGGACGCCAGCGCCGGGTCCACCCTCATGGCTCGCAGGGCGATCGGAATCAGAGTAGCGGCAATGGCGGCCACCAGGAGGTTGATAACCATCGCCAGCGCCAGAATCAGCCCCAAGAAGAGGTTCCCGGACATCGACCAGGCCACCCCGGCCCCGGCTATGCCGAGCGCCAACCCGTTACCGAGACCGACGAGCGCCTCCTTGAACACCGCCCGGCGTGAGTTGCCCCAGGTCAGCTCACCGAGGGCAATCCCCCGAACGATGATCGTCAGCGTCTGGGTCGCCGCGTTGCCGCCCATGCTGGCGACAATGGTCATGAGTACCGCCAGCACCACGACCTGGTCGATGGTGGCCTGAAAGGCACGCACCACGAAGGCGGCCATCGTGGCGGTGACCAGATTGACCGCCAGCCACGGCAATCGCTTCCGCACCGACTCGCGCGCCGGTGAGAACACATGCTCGTCCCCGCTGACTCCGGCCAGCCGGTAGATGTCCTCNGTCGCCTCGTCTTTGATGATGTCGATGACGTCGTCGACGGTGATGATACCGACGAGCTTGTTTTCNTCGTCGACAACCGGAATCGCCAGCAGGTTGTAGCTGGCCACGTGCTGGGCGACTTCTTCCTGATCGGTGTCCACTCGCGCGCTGATCAGATCGGTCGTCATGATCCGCTGCAACGGTGTCTCCGGCGCCACCAGGAGCAGCCGACGCAACGACACGACCCCCACCAGATGACGGCGCTCATCCACGACATAGAGATAGAACACCATCTCCACCTCGCGCGAGCCCTGGAGGGCCCCAATCGCCTCCCCAGCCGTGAGATCCTCGGAGAGCGCAAACACCGTCGGGTTCATGATGCGCCCGGCGGTCTGTTCGGCGTACTCGAGCAGGTTCTCGACCTCACCCGACGCCTGTGGCTGCATCAGCTCCAGCACGGCCGAAGACAGGGCAGCCGGCAGCTCTTCGATCAGCGCCACCGCGTCGTCCGACGGCAGCTCCTGCAGCCAGACCGCGATCTGATCGGCGGGATGGTCGGCCANCAGCACGGCCGCATGTTCGGAGCCGTATTCGATCAGCGCCTCCATGGCGAGGCGGCTGTTATGGTCGAGCAGGAGGTTGAGCGCGCCGCGACAGTCCTTGTCGGGCAGCTCGCCGAAGACTTCAGCGAGGTCGGCGGGATGTTGCTTCTGGAGCAGGTTGAGCAGGTTGGCGGACGCACCAATCCGCTGCAGTCGTTTGACCGAGTCGAGCACCACGTCGATGCGGCGGTGGGGTGGCATCGTCCCGTCGTCCGGGTCGGGTCGCGCCGAAGCGCGACAAGTCAAAGTCGCCTATGGGTCGCACAATCAGTACCAAGAACTCTTGAGTGTAACACCTCGTGCTCGCCGCTGACACCCCCGGCCGCGCCTCGAGCATCAAGCACCTGAGCGCCCAAAGCCAAGAACTCCAGGGCAAGGCCCTCACCCACGTGTCTTTGTCCCGGGAGCCACACCGGCCTGGTCCAGGATCCGGTCGTTCTCACGCCAGTTCGCGCGAACCTTGACGTGCAGGTCGAGAAAGACGCGCGTGCCGAAGAACCGCTCCAGCTCCTGTCTGGCCTCTGTGCCGATCTGTCGCACCATAGCGCCGCCGTGACCGATGACAATTGGCTTCTGGGAGGCGCGTTCGACCAGGATCGAGCAATACAGGCGCAAGATCCCCGGCTCGGTGTCCTCGTCGAATCGGTCCACGACGACTGCTGTCGTGAACGGGAGCTCGGCGTGGGTGAGCCGCAGCACTTTTTCCCTGACGGTCTCGGCCGCCAGCACCCGTTCCGGCTGGTCGGTCAGGAAGTCGTCGGGATAAAGGGGCTCACCCTCTGGCAGCTGTTCGACGATTTCCCGCTCCAANATCTTCACGCCATCGCCGGTCAGGGCCGATACCGGCACGATCGCGGCGAAGTCTCGCTGCCGGCTGTACCAGTCCATGATCGGGAGCAATCGCGCTTTGGCGACCCGATCGATCTTGTTGAGCACCAGGACGACCGGCACCCGCGCCTCAGCGAGCGACTCCAGCACGAACCGGTCACCGGCTCCCACTCCATCGGTCGCATCGCGTACAAGGCCGATCAGATCGACATCGCCGATCGATTCGACCGCCATGTCGACCATCCGCACATTCATCCTGTGCAGCGGACGGTGAATTCCTGGGGTGTCGACAAAGATGACCTGGGCCGCAGGGTCGCCAGCGTAGTTCCGGACCGCCAGGATCCGGTTCCGGGTCGTCTGTGGCTTGTCGGAAACGATCGCCAGCTTGGTGCCGACCACGCGGTTGAGCAGGGTGGACTTGCCGGCGTTTGGCCGGCCTAGGAGCGAGACGAAGCCAACTCGCATGAGTGCTAAGGACAAACAGGTTCCTGAGTACCGCGGCGAAGCCCTCCGGCTTCTCCTGTCTCCTGCCTCCTGTCTCCTGTCTCCTGTCTCCTCGCGCAGCACGTCTTAATCCGGCGCTGTCCCGACCACTTCGCGTCGTTGCACCCGGACCTTGCGCACCCTCCGGCGCTCGGCCTCGAGCACCTCGACCGACAGGTCGTCGACCTCCACGGACTCGCCGACAGTCGGAACGCGCCCCAAACGGTCCAGTAGGTAACCGCCGACCGTCTCGAACCCGTCACGCTCCACCGTCACACCGAGATGCTCGACCATGTCGCCCACNCTGACCGTGGCCAGCAACACGAATCTCCCATCGCCCTCGTCGACGATCGGCTCCGACTCATCGTCGTACTCGTCGCGGATCTCGCCGACGATCTCCTCGACCAGGTCCTCAATGGTAACCAGACCGGCCGTGCCACCGTACTCATCCACGACGATCGCGCTCTGCAGCTGCTTGACCTGTAGCTCTCGCAGGAGCTCGGCGACCCGCTTGCCCTCCGGCACGACATGCGCCGGGCGAAGCAGCCGCGGCACGACCGGGGACTCGCCTTGTGCTTCGTCGAGGGTCACCAGATCCTTCACGAACACGAAACCCAAAATGTTGTCCAGGTTGTCCTTGTACACGGGGATTCGCGAATACTCCTCCTCGGCAAAGAGCGCCCGGAATTCGGCCACGGTCGCTTCGTGCCCGAGTGCGACGATGTCTGGCCGCGGGGTCATGACCTCGCGCACCAACGTGCCCCCGAAGTCGACGACCGACTGCAGCAGCTTGTGTTCTTCGGTCTCGTCGGCGTCCGCCTCGGCCTCGGTGGACTCGCCTCCGGGTGCAGGCGACTCGAGCCCACTACCGCCGTTCGACCGTGCCTCCGGGCGGACCCGCGGCGGCCGCGCCAACCGGAGCAAGCCGCCCGTCACTGGACCCACGATTCGTAGCGCGAGGTCGAACGACGGCAGCAGGAGCTCGAGGGTGCGANCCGCGCCGCGCCGGACCAACGCCGAAGGTACGAGCTGCTCACACACAACCACGAACAGCACGATTGCCGCCAACAACCCGCCTACGGCCTGCGCCGACGCCACGCCAATCAGTCGCGCCAGCACCACCGAGGCGGTGGCAAACAGCACACCACGCAGCAACCGCGTCACCACATACAGTCGCAGCGGGTCCTCGAGATACGTTGTCAGAGACTCGTGCCGGACATCCCGTTCCGCCGTGAGCCGTTCGGGCAGCCGCACCATCGCGCCAAAAGCAGACTCGATGGTCGCCACGTAGACCACGGCGCACCCGATCAGAAACAGCAGTAGAGGAAGCATCGAGTGTTAGGAACCTTGCCCCGCCGGCAACCCCCCGCGGCGCTGAAGACGACGTTCGAGCCGCTGCATCCGTCCGTCGTCCCGTTCGTGGTCGTGCCCCAGCAGGTGCAGCAACCCGTGCAGCGCCAGCCGGCGCCACTCCTGCTGTTCGGTCAGACCGGCGGCCCGCGCCTGGCGCGCTGCCCGGCCGGTGGCGATCACGATGTCTCCGAGAAATCGGTCCGGGCCTGGACCGCTGGCCGTCGGGACGGGGTCGACCGGGAACGAGAGCACATCAGTGACCGTATCGACCGCACGGAACCGACGATTGAGATCTCGCATCTTGCGGTCGCCGACCAGCGCCACGGCGACGACGCCGACCGCGGCATGTGGCGCGACACGGCCGAGCCACGTCGGCAACGTCCCGGCCGGCTTGTGCCGGCCTCGTCCGTCGGTCACCGCCACTCGAAGCCGTATGGCCGCTCGATGGGACCCGGCGGGGTCGGGGTCGGGGTCGTCGGCAGTCATCCGGTGTCCGGCCCCGTGTAGGCCTCGTATGCTCGAACGATCTTCTGCACGAGGGGGTGCCGGACGACATCGCGGTCGTCGAACCGCGTGAAGGCGATGCCCTCGACCCGTTCCACGATCCGCATCACCTCCACCAACCCTGAAGCCGTCTGACCGAGCGGGAGATCGATCTGGGTGATGTCCCCTGTGATGACCGCCTTCGACCCAAACCCGAGCCGCGTCAGGAACATCTTCATCTGCTCCGAGGTAGTGTTCTGCGCTTCATCGAGAACCACAAACGCGTCGTTGAGCGTCCGGCCGCGCATGAAGGCGAGCGGGGCGATCTCGATGGTGCCGCGGTCCAGCAGCCGGTCGACCCGATCCATGTCCAGCATGTCGTAGAGCGCGTCGTAGAGCGGTCGCAGATACGGATTCACCTTCTCCTGCAAATCGCCAGGCAGAAACCCAAGCTTCTCACCGGCCTCGACAGCCGGGCGCGCCAAGACGATGCGGGTCACCTTTTTGGCGGTGAGAAACGCCACGGCCTGGGCCATCGCCAGATAGGTCTTCCCGGTTCCTGCCGGACCAATCCCGAACACGATATCGTGGCGTTCGATCGCCTCGACATACCGCCGCTGGTTGAGACTCTTCGGCGTGACGTGCCGCTTGCTCGACGCCTTGACGGTCGCCCGTACGAAGTAGTCGCGAAGTTGAACGCGGTCATCCTCGATGACGAGCTGCGCCGCCTGCTGGACGTCCTCCTGCGACAGCTGGTAGCCCTCGGCGACCAGCTCCCCCATCTGCTGCACGACACGCTGAACCCGGGCGACGGCATCGTCGTCACCTTCGGCCAGCAGCATATTGCCGTCGGTACGGATCCGGACCCCGAACAGGTCCTCGAACATCTTGAGGTTGGTGTCGTAGGAGCCGAACAGCAGCTCGACCCCCTCGTCAGGTATGGGGATCCGCGCGACTGTCGCTGTGCCGGGCTCCCCTTGTTGTTCGGACACGTGCTGTGCCGATGGTGACACGGAGTGTCGAGCCGGTCAAGAATCGGTGCGCAGATGCAGATCGCGCAGCTGATTCGGGCTGACCGTGGACGGAGCACCGGTCATCAGGTCCACCGCGGTGGCGGTCTTCGGAAATGCAATGACGTCGCGTATCGATGCCTCTCCAGCCAGTAACGCCACGATCCGGTCTACCCCAAGGGCGATCCCACCATGCGGCGGCGTGCCGAACTCGAGCGCCTCGAGGAAGAACCCGAACCGGGACCGCGCTTCCTCATCGGTAATCTTCAGCAGCTCGAAGATCCGACGCTGCAGCGGCTGATCGTGGATCCGGATACTCCCACCCCCGATCTCGCTGCCGTTGAGCACCAGGTCGTAGGCCTTGGCCAGCACGGCCCCGAGGTCGGTGTCCAATCGATCGCGATCTTCGTCACGCGGGGCTGTGAACGGGTGGTGCATCGACGTGTGCCGCCCCTCGGTCTCACTCCACTCGAACATCGGGAAATCGACGACCCAGGTCAGTGCCCGGCGCCCCTCATCGATCAGCCCCTCGCGCTGCGCCAACCGCAGACGAAACTGACCCAGCAGTCCGGAGGCCTCGGCTGACGAACCCGCTGCGACGAGCACCAGGTCGTCGGCTCCGGCGCCGACTGCCTCCAGCAACAGTCCCAGCGTCTCGGCGCCGGCCGCCTTGAGAATCGAGCTCTGGACCTCACCACCAGGGGCGCCAGGATCGCCAGGGCCATGTGGCCCGTAGCGCGCCCACACCAGCCCCTGTGCACCGAGCTCGATAGCCTCGTCGACCAGCTTGTCGACCTGGCTGCGGGAATAGCGCCCCGCGCCCGGCACGACAAGCGCCCGCACCACGCCGCCAGCGGCCACCGCGTCACGAAACACCCGGAAACCCGAGTCGGCGAAGATGCCCGATACATCTGCAATTTCCATCGCTATGCGCAGATCCGGCTTGTCCGACCCGTACTTCGCAATCGCCTCGGCATACGGCAATCGCGGAAACGGTATCTCGATCGACTCGTCATTCGCCTCGAAGATCGTCTGCATCAGCTGCTCGACAACGCCGAAGACGACGTCTGGTGTGGCAAACGACACCTCGAGGTCGATCTGAGTGAACTCCGGCTGACGGTCCGACCGGAGATCCTCATCCCTGAAGCACCGCGCCACCTGAAAATACCGGTCCATGCCCCCCAGCATCAGGATCTGCTTGAAGATCTGGGGAGACTGCGGCAACGCGAAGAACTCGCCAGGATGCACCCGGCTGGGCACCAGATAGTCGCGGGCGCCCTCCGGGGTCGACTTGGCGAGCACCGGGGTCTCGATGTCCAGGAACCCCTGCTCGTCCAGCGACCGACGCGCCGCCATCAGAACACGATGACGCAGCTGCAGGTTTCGCTGCATCCGCTCGCGCCGCAGGTCGAGATAGCGATACTTGAGCCGGATATCCTCAGACACCGGCGTCTCGTCGGAAATCTGGAACGGCGGGCGCCTGGCTTCGCTGAGCACGTCGATCTGGCGCACCGCGACCTCGACCTCACCGGTCGCGATCTTCGGGTTCAGCGTGTCCTCGGTTCTGCGCTCGATCGTACCGCTGACCGCTACGACGAACTCGGGTCGCAGCCGCTTGGCCGCCGCAAGGAGCGTCTCGTCGTCGCGCGCCACGACCTGGGTCACACCGTACCGGTCTCGGATATCGACGAAGATCAGCGACCCGAGATCGCGCACACGATGAACCCACCCCATCAAGGTGGCCTCGGTCCCCATGTCGGTCGCGCGCAGGGCACCGCATGTATGTGTTCGTATCAGTTCAGGCACGGTGGATTCCGTCGTCGCGATGTCGCCCATGAAAGCTCTCGAGCAGGTGGGCCGTTACCTGATCCCGGGCCACCGTGTGCTGGTGCCCGGTCTCCATCTCCTTGATCGTCACCTGCTGGCGGGCCAGCTCGTCTTCACCGAGAATCAGCACTCGTCGCGCGCCGCTGCGATTGGCCCGCTTCATCTGCGACTTTGACGAGTGCCCGTCGTAGTCGATCAAGGCCGTCAACCCGGCCTTGCGCAGGTCGCGTGCCAGCACACGGGCAGCTGGCCAGCTCCCATCGCCAATTGCCACGACGAAAGCATCGGCGACGGTCGTGCCGCCCGCGCCCTCCGACAGAGCCAGAACCAGGCGCTCGAGCCCGGCCGCGAAACCGATACCCGCCCGGTCCGGTCCCCCCAGGCGTTTGACGAGGTGATCATACCGGCCTCCGCCCAGCAGCGCGTTCTGGGCCCCGAGTCCGGCCCCGAGTATCTCGAAGGTGGTGCGGGTGTAGTAATCGAGCCCCCGCACCAACCGGTGCGACACGCGATAGAGCAGGCCATAAGCGTCCAGGTGCCGCTTCACCTCGTCGAAATGCGCCCGACAGGCGTCACACAGGAAATCCTCCGAATGCGGCAGCGCGTCGATGATCGGCTGGTCGGCCGGCACCTTGCAGTCGAAGATCCGCAACGGGTTGGTCCGCGCCCGCCGCTGACAGTCTCCGCACAGCTCGGGCACGCGCTCCCCCAGTGCCTCGAGCAGCGCCGCGCTGAACCGGGGCCGGCAGTCCGCGCACCCGACCGAGTTGATGACCAGATCGGCCGTCTCGATGCCCAGATCGGACACGAAGGCGGACGCCATCTCGATGACCTCTCCATCGACGGCCGCGTCGGCGACACCGAATACCTCGACGTCGAGCTGATGGAACTGCCTATAGCGCCCCTTCTGGGGTCGCTCATAGCGAAACATCGGCCCGAGACTGTAGAGCTTGACGAACGGCAGCTCCTGCTCGAGACTGTGCTCGACGAAGGCCCGCACCATGCTGGGTGTCGCCTCGGGCCGCAGGGTGATGCGATCGCCGCCCTTGTCGGTGAAGGCATACATCTCCTTCTGGACGATATCGGTCGACTCGCCGGTCCCCTTGGCGAACAGCTCCTCCCGCTCGATCACCGGTGTCCGGATCTCGACATACCCGTAGCGCTCGCAAACGGCGCGCGCCACGCGCTCGACCTGCTGCCAGCGCCCGACCTCGGCCGGAAGAATGTCGCGGGTGCCGCGAATGCCCGGAATCACGTCGTGCGCTGCCCCCTGGGTTCAGGTCGCGTGCTCATCATTCACCGTCCGGCGCAGTCCGGAATAGTCCGGCTCGCCTACTGCTGGAATTCACGCTTGTAGCCGACGTAATTTTCCGCATAGCGCCGGATCGAGATCACCTCATCGTCGGTGGTCGCTCGCTGAACGCGCCCTGGATTCCCCATCACCATCGATCCGGGTGGAATCATCGTGCCCTCGACGATGAGCGTGCCGGCCGCGACGATCGAGCCAGTCCCGACCACCACACCGTTCAGCACGATCGCGCCCATGCCGATGAGACAGCGGTCCTCGACCACGCACCCGTGGAGCACCGCCGCATGCCCCCCACGGTCACCTCGTCACCGATAACCGTCGGGTGGGTTTCGTGCATGACGTGGACAACACACCCGTCCTGGATATTGGTGCGCCCGCCCACGCGAATCCGATTGACGTCGCCGCGAATGACGACGTTCATCCAGACACTGCTGTCCTCACCGATCTCGACATCGCCGATCACCTGTGCGCTGTCGTCTACGAACGCCGTGGCAGCTACTCGAGGGAAGCCCGCGCGGTGGGACCGGAGCATCAGCGTAAATTATACGCCGATCATGGCTTTACGACGGAGAAGAGCCCCCTGCTTGGTGGCATAATGGTTTTCATGAGTGTTCTGGACCGTCTGGGCCGGCCACTGACCAGCCTGCGTCTGTCGGTGACCGACCGGTGCAACCTGCGCTGCCAGTACTGCATGCCGGAGCGAGACTATGGCTGGCTTCCGCGAGCCGACATTCTGACCTTCGAGGAGTTCGACACCCTGGTCGACACCTTCACCGGCCTGGGCGTCGACAAGGTCCGGATCACCGGTGGCGAACCGCTCGTACGCAAGGACCTCCCGGACCTGATCGCGCTGCTGGCACAGAAGTCGACGCTCAAAGACCTGGCGTTGACCACAAACGGCATTCTGTTGGCCGACCGGGTCGAGGCACTCAGAGCTGCCGGACTCCCCCGCATCACGGTGAGCCTCGATACGTTGCACGCCGACCGATTCCAGACACTAACCCGGTTCGACAGCCTCGACGCGGTGCTTCGGGGTCTGGAGCTGGCCGCCGGGGCCGGTTTCGACAGTGTCAAGATGGACACCGTGGTCATTCGCGGAGTGAATGACGACGAACTTGTACCGATACTGGAGCTCGGCCAGCGACTGGGCGCCGAGGTGCGGTTCATCGAGTACATGGATGTGGGTGGTGCGACCCGCTGGACGATGGAGGACGTTATCTCGCGTAAGGAGATGCTGCGACGGCTGTCCGCGCATTTCGGGCCAATTGCGGCGATCGACGAGAACACCGCCGCGCCAGCTGACCGCTTCACACTGCCCGACGGCACCGTGTTCGGCATCATTTCGTCGACGACCGAGCCGTTCTGCCGGCAGTGCGACCGCAGCCGACTTACCGCCGACGGGCTCTGGTATCGGTGTCTCTACGCGCGCGCCGGCACCGACCTGCGGGGACCGCTTCGGTCCGGGGTCGACGTGGATGGTCTCCGGGAGCTCATCGCCACGACGTGGCAGGCCCGAGACGACCGCGGGGCGGAAGAGCGGCTGGCATCCGATGGCCGATCGACGCTCGTCCCGGTCGAAACGCTCCAGGGCGAACCACATCTAGAGATGCACACCCGCGGCGGCTAGGTTTTCCTGGCGAAGCGTCCGCCTGGACGGCGTTGCTTCCTCGGTCACAGACCACCAGTCTGCTCCCTCGTCGCGCCTTGCCAGCCAAACGCTTCGCCAGGAAAAACGACCTTGTCCGGGTTTGGCGGCGTTGCTCGTCGGTCGAATACTGCCGGTATGCTCCCTTCTCGCGCCTTGCCAGCCAAACGCTTCGCCAGGAAAACCACCGGTCAGCGTTTGCGTCGGACAAAGCACAAGCCCGACCAGTCCGCGTCGATCGCGCAGATCTTGAAATCGACGAGACCGTGTGCGAGACCGGCCGCCCGAACCTCCCGTTCGGAGACGTCGGCCGCCAGCGGCGAGGTCTTCTTGGGCCAGGCGAGCCAGAGCCGATCGGTCATGACACGGGCGGCCATCACCTCGATGCCCTGTTCGAGCACGCGTCGCCGGCGGATAAACCAGATGGTGATGTCGCGGGCTCCCTCGCCGCGCCGTCGCAGTCGTACCGCTTTCGGCAGGGCACCCAGCGTGGTTTCGAAGTCCCGTGGCGCGCCGACCAGACGCACGATCGATGCTGGCTTGATCCCGAGCTTCTTGGGCAGAGGCGTCCCGGAGTACCCGGCCAGAACCGAGGGCGGCCGCACGGGATCCCGCGGTGGCCGCGCGAGAGCGCGCCGCACGGCGCCACGGATCCGTCCGCCCGAGGTGTGGACGGCGTCCGGTAAGAGGCTCCGCAGACGCGTAACCAGTGTGGGGCTGCCCTCGACGAAGACGAGCGGCACGTGTCTCGTGGCCTTCAGCTGCCGCACTGCGAGTCCCAGATCCCGTCCGTGCGAGGGGGCTCGCGCCATGTCAATCGCCACCAGCGACGGCACCTGCCGACCAAGCGTCTTGAGATCGGAAGGCCCGCGGATCGGCCGCGCATCTACCTCGTAGCCGGCCCCGCGCAACCGCTCGATCCAGGCCTCGGCGTCGGCATGCACGTTCAGGACACGAATCCGTTGTCCAGACATAGGGCTTTGGCCGGATGGTAGCAGAGTCCCGCGAGGTGGGTGAACCGGGCGGCCCCTCTCCGTGCGCCGTCCGATACAATCTGTGTTCTCCCCTCCGAGGGAAGGAGCATCAAATCGTGATGGCAGCCATCGAACCGCGCCCCTCCGAAGATACGCTCACCCCGCTCTTGCACCCCTCGACGGTCGCCATCATCGGCGCCTCGGACAACCCGACGCGCATCGGAGGGCGACCACAGCGCTACATGCGCGACGCCGGGTTCGGTGGACGCATCTATCCGGTCAACCCGCATCGCGATACCGTACAGGGTCTGACGGCCTTCGCCAGCATCGGCGATCTGCCAGAACCGATCGACATCGCGATCATCGCCGTGCCGGCGCCGGCGGTGGTCGAGACGACCGAGGCGTGCGCGGCCGCGCACGTGAAGGCGGCTGTCATCTTCAGTGCCGGGTTCGCCGAGACCGGCGATGACGGCGGACGCCATCAGGCGGCGCTCGCCGCGGTTGCCGACACCACACCGATGCGCATCGTCGGGCCCAACTGTCTCGGCGTCTACAACTCGGCTCTGGGCTTCTTCGGCACCTTCACCTCGACCATCGAGGCGGGCCGTCCCAAACCGGGACGGGTCGGCCTGGTGAGCCAGAGTGGCGCCTATGGCAGTCATCTGTCGCTGCTCGCCACACGGCGCGGTATCGGCATTCGGTTCTGGGTGACCACAGGAAACGAATGCGACGTCGACGTGGCCGAAACGATCGGCTGGCTGGCCCGACACCCCGACATCTCGGTCATCGTGGCCTACGCCGAAGGCGTTCGTGACCGGGACCGGTTGTTCGCCTCGCTGGCGCTGGCGCGCGAACGCGGCAAGCCGGTCATCTTCCAGAAGGTGGGCCGCACCGAGATCGGCGCCGACGCGGTCCGCTCGCACACCGCGTCGCTCGCCGGGTCCGATGCTGTTTATGACGGGGTGTTTCGCCAGTTCGGCGTCCATCGCGCCAGGGACACCGAGGAGATGCTGGACGTCGCCTATGCGGCAACCTTCGGGACGTTTCCTGCCAGCCGGCGCGTCGGACTGATGAGCATCTCCGGCGGGGTGGGCGTCCAGATGGCCGACGAGGCGGTGGAGTGCGGGCTCGAGGTCACGCCGATGAGCGACGCCGCCCAGGCCCGCCTGAAGGCGTTGCTGCCGTTCGGGTCGCCGCGCAATCCGGTCGACATCACGGCGCAGGCGTTCAACGACCTCTCACTGGTAACGGCAAACCTCGACGTCATGCTCGAGGAACGCACGTACGATGCCATTGTCGCCTTCTTCACGTTCGTCGCGGCCGCCAAGGCGATGGTCGACCCGATCAGCGAGACGCTGCGGGCGGCAAAGCAGCGACATCCCGACTGTCTGCTCGTCCTGTCTATCGTCGGCCCGCCCGAGATTGTGCGCCGCTACGAGGAGGTCGGATGCCCGGTGTTCGAGGACCCGGCCCGCGCCGTGCGCGTCGTCGAGGCGCTGTCCAGATTCAGCGAAGCGTTTGCGCGGCGGACGCCACCGGTGGGCCCCTCCCCCCCGGCGCTGGCGGCACTGCCGGCGGCGCCGATTGGCGAGCACGAGGCCAAACTGATCCTCGCCGCAGCCGGCCTTCCGATGGTCGAGGAACAGCTGTGCGCCACGGCCGACGAGGCCGTGGCGGCGGCCGGTGCGCTCGGCTTCCCCGTGGCGCTCAAGATCGCGTCGCCGAACATCCTGCACAAGACGGAGACGGGCGGCGTAGAGCTGGACCTTGGAACTGCGGACGACGTGTCCCACGCCTTTGCGGCGGTGACCGGACGCGCGCGACTGGCCGCACCGGACGCCCGAATCGACGGGGTGCTCGTCTCCCGCATGGTGACCGCTGGTGTCGAAACGATACTCGGCGTGCAGCACGACCCGACGTTCGGGCCCGTGGTCATGTTCGGGCTTGGCGGCATCTTCGTGGAAACCTTGAAGGACGTGTCGTTTCGCGTGGCACCGTTCGAAGACGATGAAGCGCATCGGATGATGCGCGAGCTGACGGGGTTCCCGCTTCTCGAAGGCGTCCGCGGACGCCAGCGGTGTGACCTCGACGCGGTGGCCGCCGCGCTCTCCGCGCTCTCGCGATTCGCCGCGGCACATACCGGACAGCTCGAGAGCGCCGAGCTCAACCCGGTGGTGGTCTTCGAAGAGGGCCGCGGTCTGTTGGCACTCGACGCCCTGCTCGTGCCCAAACGACCCTGAACGCCGGCACGCGATGGCGGGCCGGGACTAGGGCAGGGCCAGGGCAACCATCTTCGCCCCCTGCAAGGTGAGCACGATGAATTGGCGGTCGTCGATCACGTAGGTCATCGGTGTGCCCAGCGGCCGCGCCGGCAGGGCGGCCTGCCCGAGCACGTCGCCGGTCGCCTTGTCATAAGCGACCAGCCGGGAGCTGTCGTTCGGCCCCGCCGGTCCGAGACCGAGCACCAGCAGCGTCTTGGTGATGAGCGTTCCGCTCGTCGTCTGCTGACCGCCCAGCGGCGGCAGCTCGAGACCGGCGAGCGCCGGGTGGTTACGCACCCGGTCGGCGCCGGGCCCGGTCGGCGTCTGCCAGGCGATTTCGCCGCGATTCATATCGTATGCCGTCATCCGGCTGTAGGGCGGCTTCATCAGCGGCAGCCCCTGGGGACCGGTCACCCTCGGTGGACGCGCGGGGTGAATGCTCTCCGGGCCGAGCTTGCCGTTCGGCACATACCGCAGGTTGGTGAAGCTCGGCTACCCCTCGACCAGCACCATCCGCGTCAGTCCGGTGCGCGACGGCACGTAGAGGAAGCCGGTCTCGGGGTCAGCGCCCGACCCGCTCCAGTTGGCCCCACCGCCTGAACCGGGTACCTGGAGCGTGCCGTGGGTCCCGTTCTCCTCATACAGCGTCTGGGGTGTGAACATCCCGCCGTAGGCGTACTGCTGCATGATCTCGACCGCCTCGGCGCGCAGCTCCGGCGTGAAGTCAATCAGCAGATCCTCGTTCACCCCCTGATACTCGAAGGCCGGCGGTTTCGTCGGGTGCGGCTGGGTCGGCGCCAGCACCTCGCCAGGCACGTCGGACGGCGGCTCGGGACGCTCTTCGATCGGCCAGACCGGCTCACCGGTCGCCCGGTCGAAGACGTAGGTGTACCCCTGCTTGCTGACCTGCGCCAGCGCCTTGATGTCCCGACCATCGACGGTGATGTCCATCAGGGTCGGCGCCGTGGGAAAGTCCCAGTCCCAGACGCCGTGATGGATCGCCTGGAAGTGCCAGACCCGTTCGCCGGTTTCGACATCGACAGCCACGATCGACTGCGAGAACAGGTTGTCCCCCAGCCGCTCGCCGCCCCAGTAGTCGTTGGTCGGCGCCGTCGTTGCCAGGTAGACATGCCCCAGCTCGTCGTCTCCGCTCAGCGTCGACCAGACGTTGGCGTTGCCGGTGTAGAGGTTCGAGCCGTTCTCCCAGGTGTGCTCGCCGAACTGGCCCGCCTGCGGAATGGTGTGGAAGATCCACTTCAGCTCTCCGGTGCGTACATCGAACCCCTGCACCGAGCCGGGCGGCCATTCCTTCAGCGTCGGTCGGTCCGACATCGCCGCCCCGGAGATGACCGTGTCGCGCACGACGACCGGTGGNGAATTGGGGGAGACGGTGTGGCCCTCGTTGCTGAACAGCGGCAAGTTACCGCGCGTGGCCCGTGGCACGGCCGTATGCAGATCGGACTTGCCGTCGATGCCAAAGCTGTTGATGGGGCGGCCGGTCCGCGCGTTGACGGCGATTAGAAAGCCGTCGTGCGTGCCCAGCAGCAGCCGTTCGTCCTCTTCGCCATCGGTCCAGTAGGCCAGCCCGCGTGTCTGCCACGGACCGACGATGCTGGCGTTGCCGCCGGTGGTGTAGGCCTGGGGGTTGTACACCCAGAGGGTTTCGCCTGTCGTGGGGTCGAGCGCCACCACCTGCGCCAGCCCGGTGCTCAGATACATCACGCCGTTGACCATGAGCGGGGTCGCCTTCAGCCCGTTGGCGTCGAGCGGTGGCAGATAGCGTCGCTGCAGGCTCTCGATGAGCGCGAGATCGGCCGACTCCCAGGTCCACGCGATCTCCAGGTTCTCGAAGTTCGATCGGTCGATCTGGTCGAGCGGGGAGTACTTCTGACTCCAGTTCGTGCCGCCGTAGCTGGGCCACTCGCCGCCAGGATCCGGCGGCTGCGCCGCCGCCCACGCCGCCGCGCTCCACACCACCGCCACGACCAGACCGACACGCGTCCACGCGTCCATGGCGTGACCCAGCGCGTGGACCGGCGCCCGGGCGCTGTCTCGGCGCTCCATCTGATTTGTGTCACCGATGTTCATATGCCCTCCGGCTATGGACACTTATACACCGACGGCTCTCGAACAGGCCAGGATTCCTCGCCCTACGGTCGGCATTCCCCGCGACGAAAAAAGGGCCGCGCGGCGTCTGCCACACGGCCCTTCCTTGTTCGTTGCCGTGTTCTGAGGCCCGAAGCCTGCAGTCAGGCGAGCACCAGCGAGCCGCTAGCTCACGCCGACCGGCTCGCCCTTCTTCTTCCCGCTTCCGAGCCCCTGAATCTGCATGACGTCGCTCTGCGCCTGCGCCTCCTCTTTGAGGACGTGCTGCCGGTAGAGCACCGCCATCCGCTCGTTCTCAGCCTTTTGCTTCATCTGCTCGCGCGCCGCCAGCTTCTCCTGCCGTGCGGTCTTCACGATGCCCTGCTCGTCCAGATCGGTCTGGAGCCCGGCCGCAACAGCCTTGGGGTCGAGNACCAGATTGTGATCCGTGCTGCCCATGGCCACGTCCTTTCCGCCGGCGAAGATCTCGTGGCGGCCGTGCTCGTCGTACCACTTGGTCAGCGTGGCGGTCNTGTGCATCTTCTCGATGATGTTCCGCCAGCCGATCCCGGTGTTGTAGGCGCAGAAGGAGATCTCCCCTTCCTGCGTCCCATACGGAATGATGCACCGCTCGGTGCGTCGGAAGTCGTAGTTGAACAGGTCCTGGAACCACATGCCGGCGATGAACAGGAAGTTCCAGCGATCGGACCGACGCTTTGCAATGTCACCCTGTGTGCGATCGCCCGTCACCTTCCCGTAGTCCTTCCCGGTCGCGCCAAATGTCTTGTCGAATTTCTGCAGCAGGTCCAGCAGCTTGAAATGCTTCGGCGCCTTGAACGGGTCGTAGTTCCGCATGAGCGACAGCGCCATGCCCAGCACCGACATGAACCGCCCCTTGGACGCGTCATTCACCCGCGCGATGTCCTTCGCCAGCCGCTCCGCCTTGACGAACGCGGTGAACGGCACCGACTCCTTGGTCTCTTTGTCGATCATCACCGCCATACCGATACCGCAGTTCGGGTGGCAGCCGCAATTGAGCTGTCCCCAGTCGGCCTGCGGGCCGTGAATCACGTCTGACCAATCTGTGAAGGTGCCCATGAACGAGATCGGAAACCAGTCGCGCACCGGCTCGCCGATGCCGGTCTGATTCTTCACGTCGTGCGCCAGGTGCGACAGCGTGTAACGCTGCGCATGCCGCCGCTCGTCGGTAATCTCCTCGTCGCGGCCGGTGAACGACACCGGCTGGAACGACAGGAAGTTGATCTTTTTCGGGTTGTCGAGCGCAAACTGCACTATGCGGCCGACCTGTTCGTTGTTGATGCCGTTGATGATCGTGATGACCGGCACGATGTCGACGCCGGCGTTGTGCAGGTTCTCGATGGCGCGCAGCTTCACGTCGAACAGGTTGCCGACCAGCCGGTGGGAGTTCGCAGCATTGCCGATGCCGTCAAACTGCAGATACGCGTAGCGCAGCCCGGCATCGGCCGCGGCGCGCGCGAAATCCGGGCTCTTGGCGAACTCGATACCGTTGGTGGCCGCCTGCACGCTGTTGTAGCCGACCTTGCGCGAGTAGCGGATCGCGTCGAGAAAATACGGTGAAATGGACGGCTCGCCGCCGGAGAACTGCACCGACATCTGCCGTCTCGGCTTGATCGAGATCGCGTTGTCGAGCAGCGTCTTGATATCGTCCCACCCGAGCTCATGGACAAAGCCCACCTGGTTCGCGTCCATGAAACAGGGGTCGCACATCATGTTGCAGCGGTTGGTGAGATCGATCGTGAGCACCGCACCGCGGCCGTACTTGATCGTGCTGCTGCCGTGGTTGTGCAGTCCCTCGTCGTTGTGCGGAACGATGTCGCTGCCGGGAAACGCGTCCTCGAGATGCTTGAAGAACGCGGTGTCGATGGCCATCACGTCTTCGAAGTGGCCATGGAGCGGGCAGTCCTTCACCATCATGATCTTGCCGTCACGCTCGATGATTTCCGCTTTGATCTCGCCGACCTTTTCGTGCTTCAAGATCTCGTAGTCCTGCTTGCCGTCCAAGATCTCCTGGCGCGCCTCACGGACGCAGGTCGGGCACAGCGAATCGGTTTCACGCGGCCAGCCCAGCGGCGGCTTCACCTTCTCGTGAGACTTGAGCATCGGCTTGTCCGACCAGGCCGGCGTGAACGATTGCCGCTGACTTACCCGGTTCACCGCGTCGTAGACGCCCCATCCGGCGTTGGCAAGAAGGCTCAGCCCCTTCTCGGCATATTTGATTGGCTTGTGCATCTTCAACTCCCGCAACGGGCCAGACACCGCACCCGTATCTCTCGCGTATGTGACGTCTCCGCCGTCGGCTTGGCTGGTCGTACCAGATCCTGCTGTGCGTACCCGCACAAGTTATTTATCGAGCATAAGATAGCCATGATTTGCAGAAAACACCCGAAACTTCCTTCGGGGGGGCATTTCAGGGGGGCGAATGGGCGCCTGAGTAAGTGCTTGGCGCCGCCCAGGAAGCCGAGTCGGCCAGAATCGACGGATTTCCGCCGGCGCTCCCGCCCGCAAACAGAGACCCCGACGCCGGCGAAGCCCTCCGGCTAACTCCTGACTCCTGACTCCCGACTTCTGACTTCTGAGTTCTAAAGGTCACTCATCAGACCGCCCCCTGCCGAAACGTCAGGTTGTAGCGGCCATTGAGCTCGAGCTCGGGCGGACCTGTGCCGGGCAACAGCGCCGCCACGCCGTGGTAGCGTAGCCGGCTCTGCCCGCCGAAGACGAACCCATCACCCGACGCGAGCAGGACCATCGTCTTTGGTTCTTTGCGTGCGAGCCCCCCAAGGATGAACTTGGCCGTGTCACCGATGGATACCGACACGATCGGCACACCGGCATCGAGCGTGTCCGGGTGCTCGTCCTTGTCCTGGTGCAACCCCATCTTGCCGTCCGGGCCATAGTGGTTGAGGATGCAGACGTCCGGTGACAGACACATTCCGGCGTCTGTTGCCATCTTGGACGCCAGCGCGGCCAGGTCCGCTGGCAAGGGCGCCGGCGGCAGGCCATCGTAGTCTCGACGCGTCGCCTCGTAGCGATAGGTTCGGGCGTTCCAGTGACTCCCCAGACAGACCATGTGCACCCGCATCTTGCCGCCCCCGCGGACCGTCGGCACGTACCAGCCGGCCGGTCCGGTGCCGATTGCCAGGCAGCGCGTGGCGAGCACACATTGCTCGTCGAGCGAGAGATACCCCGGCAGGTGGACGGCACCCGGACAGACCTCGATGCGGTGCGTGGACATCGGTGCTAGTCTAACAATAGACGGGGCTGTTCTTCTGGCTTCTCGGGCACTCTCCCAGATGTCTCGCTCTTCCAATGTCGCCGTGATCGGCGCCGGCGTGTTTGGCGCTTGGACGGCCCTGCAGGTCCGCCGTAGCGGCCGGTCGGTCACGCTGGTCGACGCCTTCGGCGCCGGCAATACCCGCTCGAGCTCCGGTGGCGCATCACGCGTCCTCCGCATCGGATATGGTTCCGAGGCGATCTACTCGGAATGGGCGCAACGTTCGTTTGACGCGTGGCAGGAGTTGTTCGGCGACGGACGGCAGGAGCTCTTCACGCGGACCGGCGTCCTGTGGATGGCGCGACCCGACGACCCGTACACCGACGAGACGATCGAGACATTCGGTCGACTCCGGGTGCCATTCGAAATTCTCGACCGAACCGAGCTCGACCGGCGATATCCGCAGTTCAGCCTCGGCCCTGTCACCCGCGGCGTGCTCGAACCAGAGGCCGGTGTCATCATGGCCCGACATGCCGTGCAGGCGGTCGTGCGGCAGGCGGTCAAACAGAGCGTCGAGTACCGTGTCGCGGCGGTCACGCCGCCGACAGACACCGGCCACGTCGAGTCGGTGCTCACGAGCGACGGCGACCAGATAACCGCCGACGCCTTCGTGTTTGCCTGCGGCCCGTGGCTCCCCACGCTGTTCCCTGCGGTGCTCGGTGACCGTATCCACCCGACACGCCAGGAGGTCTTCTTCTTCGGCACCGAACCAGGCGACCGCCGATTCGCACCACCGGCGATGCCGGCCTGGGTCGACTTTGCCGGCGGCGTGTATGGGCTGCCCGATCTGGAAGGCCGCGGCTTCAAGATCGGCCTCGATCACCACGGACCGCCGTTCGACCCGGATCTGGGCGAACGTCTCGTCTCGGACGATGCGTTGCAGGTTGCGCGAATGATTCTCGCCCGCCGGGTACCGGCGCTCGAAACGGCGCCGCTGCTCGAAGCCCGTGTCTGTCAGTACGCGAACAGCTGGAACGGCGACTTCATCATCGACCGACACCCCGACTTCGACAACGTGTGGCTCGTCGGCGGCGGGTCCGGCCACGGCTTCAAGCACGGACCGGCCGTCGGGGAGTACGTGGCTGAACAGCTCTCGGGGCGAAGGGCACCGGAAGCCCGATTCACGCTCGAGGCGCACCAGGAACATCGAGAGCGGGGGATCTATTAGTAGACGGGGCTGCGCCCCGAACCCCCGCGGGCCCTTCGCGGGGACCCCACTGCCCCACTCCGCGCCCGCGAGCCGCGCACGTGCGCGGCTTCGGCTTCCTCAGACGGGGCTGCGCCGAGCGACCGTGGAAGATCCGCAGGTCGCCCGGNCAAGCTGAGTTGCAGGAATCGCCACGTGGGACCAGAAAACGGCCTCATTCAATGGCGTCTAGGCCGGCACATTCTTCGCAGGTGTCTCTGGTAACATGCGGCCCATGGAGGCGGTGCGACCCCGCGTGAGTTACTCCGACCTGGAGCGGGCGCCCGAGGATGGGCGCCGGTACGAGCTCTATGACGGAGCGATGTTCGTGGTTCCCTCACCACTCGTGATGCACCAGCGCGCGACACGAGAGCTACTCCTCGCACTCAACGACTATTCGGGTGCCCACGGTGGCGAGGTACTCATCTCGCCGATCGACATCGTCTTCACCGAATACGACGTGCTCCAGCCCGATCTGGTGTTCTTCCACCAGGCGCGCGTCTCACTGATCGCACCGGACAGGCCGATCAGGGTCCCCCCGGACCTCGCCGTCGAAGTGCTCTCGCCGAGCACTGCGGCCACGGATCGTGGCAAGAAGATGCAGGTGTTCGCCCGGTTCGGCGTGCAGGAATACTGGATCGTCGATCCCAAGGCGCAGACAATGGAAGTCTACAAGCTGGAATCCGACGCATTTATTCTCAGACAGCTCGCGGGCGTCACTGATGTCTTGGGCTCGCCTACTCTCGAGGGGTTCGAGTGTCGGGTCGCACGAATCTTTCCTAGCGGGACCTCCACCGAGAGCCCCTGATACCCGCAAGAACCCAGCGGTTCCTGTGAACTCTCAAGCTTTCGTGGGGCAAGGCTTCAGACACTATGAGCAGGTCGCTGCGGTAAGTTGAGTTCCTAACCTCGACAGAAAGGAGCTCAATGATGGACACCGCAACGACCGCTCGGAGAGAGTCTACCGCGCCGGCTGGGGTGCTGTATGTGGGCCTGGAGCTGAGCGCGCGGGAGTGGCGCCTGGCGTGCAGTGGCGGGTTGGCGACGCGGGGGATGCAGACGGTGATTCGCGCGGGGGATCGCCCCGGGTGGCAGCGGGCGATCGGGCGGGCGAAGCGGCGGTATGGGTTGGCGGCGGCGGCGCCGGTGTGGAGTTGCTGCGAGGCGGGGCGTGACGGGGCATGGCCGCATCGGTGGTTAACGCGCGAGGGCGTGCACAATCGGGTGGTCGATTCCTCGAGCATCGAAGTGAATCGGCGGGCGCGGCGGGCGAAGACCGACCGGCTGGACGCAGCGAAGCTGGTGCGACTGCTGCTGCGGGTGGCGTTGGGGGAAGTGGGCGTGTGGCGCGAGGTCCACGTGCTGTCGCCGGCGGCCGAGGCGGCGCGGCAGGTCCCGCGGGCGCTGACGATGTTGACCCGGGAACGGACGCGCTGGCGGAACCGGATCCACGCGCTGCTGGCGACGGTCGGGGTGCGGCTGCCGATCGATGCGCAGTTCCCGGCGCGCCTGGCGGGGGCGACGACGTGGGCGGACGGTCCGGTGCCCGCGGCGGTGTGCGCGCGGGTGGAGCTGGCGTGGCGGTTCCTGCAGCAGGTGGAGCGGGAGCGGACGGCGCTCCAGCAGGCGCAACGGGCCGCGCGGCGGGCCGGGGCGACGCCGGCGGCGGTCTGTGCGCAGCGGCTGACGCGGTTGCGTGGCATCGGGGACCGGTGTGCGTGGGTGCTGGCCACCGAGGTCTACAGTCGTAACCTCCAGAATCGCCGGCAGGTGGGCGCCTTGACCGGCCTGACCGGGGTGCCCTATCAGAGCGGCACGGTGGTGCGGGGGCAAGGGATCAGTCGCGCCGGGCTGGCCCAGGTCCGGGCGCTGGCGGTGGAAACCGCGTGGTTGTGGGTCCAGTGGCAACCCACCAGCGAGCTCACGCAGTGGTTCCAGCGACGGTTCGCGCACGGCGGGCCGGGCCAACGACGGGTGGGCATCGTGGCGCTCGCCCGGCGGCTCGTGATTGCGCTCTGGCGGTATGACCGGGACGGCATCGTACCGGCCGGGGCAGTGTTGAAGGCCGGGGTGGCGTAACCGCCCTGGTCGGCGCTGGCGACCGGCCCGGAGCAAGGAGAGGTCCGGCGCGACACGCGCAGGACCGGGCTTCAGAGGGGGCCCGGTCGGCAGACTTCGTCACTTGGCTAGACGCATACAGTATCTGGTGCTCGGCCTCGACGCCGACACGCATAGGAGCTGGTGGCGAGCCTGACTCGCCTGATCCTGACGAAGCCCGGCGCCTCGTTCGGTGGTCACAGGAGCGCGGGAACGCGACACGTCTCCCGCACCGGTCCGTGGGTGGGTGACGGCCCCACCGCGGGAGACGTGTCGCTGGAGAGCGTACATACGCACGGAACTTGACAGGAGCGGGGCTCATAGGAGCCTTGCCTCGCAG
>PBRZ01000009.1 GCA_002726085.1 Acidobacteriota bacterium | reverse complement strand
CTACCGCTCGGGCTGGCACGGTCTCAGGGGGTCAGGTCACGGCTGTCGCGCTGATCGAATTGGCGAATCATCACCATCACCTCGTAGGTTGCTACCTGAATGTGCGCGGCCAGCTCGGCGATGGCGTCGCCAAGGCTACGGGCGCCAGGCAGTGCCATAATTAGCTGGACACCACCGGACGTTTTCCAGGGAGGGGCCATGCGTGGCG
Source organism: Acidobacteriota bacterium (assembly GCA_002726085.1). GTDB lineage: Bacteria > Acidobacteriota > Vicinamibacteria > Vicinamibacterales > UBA8438 > NP936. The sequence goes on along the minus strand of PBRZ01000009.1, from coordinate 14,447 downwards.
TCGTCGGCGCGGGGCTTGGGTCAAGCGACACCAACTGCTCAGAAGAGAGGCGGTGTGTCCGGATGACGAGAGGCGTGCTGGGGGTCTCGATCGCCCTGCTGCTGTGGCCACAGGGCGGATGGGCCGGTCAGGACCTCAGTCTCGAAGAGGTGCTCGAGCGCGCCACCGCGCATGTCATGGTGCTCGGGAACGACCTCTCGACGGTCGTGATGGACGAACGGACCGAGCAGACCTACGATTCCGGGCGGGAAGACGGGGTGGAGCAGCGCGAGCTCCGATCGGAGTTCCTTCTGGTGCGCGTCCAGGACCTCTACTCGTGGAAGGGGTTCCGCGATGTCTTCGAGGTCGATGGGGTCGAAGTGCACGATGGTCGCGACCGCATCCAGGAGATCTTCCTCGCCGGAGCGGAGGCGCTTCCGCGACTGCAGACCATCGTCGAGGAGAGCGCCCGGCACAATCTCGGGCCGACGACCCGGACGCTCAACGAGCCCACCTACGCGCTCTTCTTCCTGCACGACACGCACCGGCGGCGCTTTCGCTGGGCCAAGTCCAATGAGGCGTGTCAGACCGACCCGACAGCCTGGGCGATCGCATACGAAGAGGTGCAGTACCCAACATTGACCCGGGGCTTAGAGGGTGCGAGCCTGCCGGCGAGTGGCCGGTTCTGTATCGACCCGACTTCGGGCGCCGTCCTGGGCAGCGAGCTCTCGGTGCGGCACGAATCGCCCGCCGGCAACCCGCTGGTCGAGGCCGATGTCGCGGTGAGCTTCACTTACGACGAGGGGGTTGGTACCTGGGTGCCATCCCAGATGCGCGAGACCTATCTCGAAGCGGGTGGTCACCGCACGGTCAGCGTCGCGACCTACAGCAACTATCGCCGGTTCGGCACGAAGGCCCGACTGCTGCCGCAGTAGCACCGCCCTGTGCACGAGGCGCTCGACGTGCCACACCAATCTGTTAACAGAACCCCGTCCGTGACTCGCTGGCGACATGCTGACCTCCGGCAGATGTCTGTCGCTGACGGGGCGCGGCTCTCTCGCGGTTCCACCGTGCCCCATCGCGAGGTTCGTGATAAACATGGGAGAATCTGCCGTAGCTCATGCAGGTCGACACAGCTCAACGCGCAACACTCAAACCTTCGTTACATCCAGTGGAGGCACAAGCGGAATGCCCATCGAAGCCACTTCAGCAACAGAACTGGTAGCCGTCTTCAAGACAACGAAGGGGGACATCCACGTGACGCTCCATCCTGCCGAAGCCCCTCTGACGGTGGCGAACTTCGTCAACCTGGCTCAGCGGGGGTACTACGACGGACTGAAGTTTCATCGGGTCATCGACAATTTCATGATACAGGGTGGAGACCCGACCGGCACCGGAATGGGAGGACCGGGCTACAACTTCGCTGACGAGTTCAGCCCCTCGCGTCGGCACGACTCGGCCGGTGTCTTGTCGATGGCCAACGCGGGGCCGGGCACGAACGGAAGCCAGTTCTTCATCACGCATGGCCCCACGCCCCATCTGGACGGCAAGCACTCCGTCTTTGGCAAGGTCACGTCGGGGCAGGACGTCGTCGATGCCATCGCACAAAACGACGTCATGACGACCGTGGCAATCGAGGGCGACGCATCCTCGTTGCTGGTCGCGCAGAAGGCGGCAGTCGACGGGTGGAACCAGGTCCTGGACCGGTAGCGCCTACCGGAATCTCAGTCGGTGACGGGGACGACATGATTGTCAAACCACGGGTTCGTGGCTTCATCTGCACGACGGCGCATCCACGGGGGTGCGCCGCACATGTGCAGGAGCAGATCGGACAGACGTTGCCGTTCGAGAATGGGCCGAAGAAGGCGTTGGTGATTGGTGCGTCTGGCGGCTATGGTCTCGCCTCGCGTGTGGTCGCCGCCTTCGGTGCGGGGGCAGACACGCTTGGCGTGTCCTTCGAGAAAGCGCCAACCGACAGAAAGACGGGGTCCGCAGGCTGGTACAACAACCGGGCGTTCGAGGCGGCCGCGCGCGCGCGGAATCTGTACGCCAAGTCCTTCGACGGCGATGCATTCTCCGATGCCATGAAAACCGAGGTGGTCGACGAGATCCAGTCGAGTCTTGGGCAGATCGACCTACTCGTCTACAGCCTTGCCGCACCTGTGCGCCGGCACCCACGCACCGGCGAGCTGATCCGTTCACACATCAAGCCGCTGGGCGAGGCCTTTCACGTCAAGACGTTGCATGTCGACAAGGCCGAGGTCAGCGAGGTGGACCTGGAGCCCGCAACCGAGGAGGAGACCGCGGCCACCGTGGCCGTCATGGGCGGCGAAGACTGGGAGCTGTGGATCGCCGCCTTGCGCGAGGCTGGCGTGCTGGCTCGAGGGTTCAGGACGGTCGCCTACAACTACATCGGCAGCGACTTGACCTGGCCGATCTACTGGGAGGCGACGCTTGGCAAGGCGAAAGAGGATCTCGACCGCGCGTGCGCGTCGATCAACCACGAGCTGAACCAGGTCGACGGCGCAGCCCACGTGGCGGTGCTCAAGGCGGTCGTGTCCCAGGCGAGCGCGGCTATTCCGGTGGTGCCGCTCTACATTTCGGTGCTGTTTCGCGTGATGAAGGACGCCGGCACACACGAAACCACTCTCGATCACATTCAGCGCTTGTTCCGCGACCAGCTGTACGGGGCCGGGCCGTGCAACGTCGACGACGTGGGGCGTATCCGCGTCGATGATCGAGAACTGGTTGCGGCGGTGCAGGACGAGGTGAAACGGCGCTGGCCGATTATCGCAACCGAGAACCTCGACAGGCTCGCCGACCTCGCAGGCTATCGGAGCGACTTCCTGAAAATCTTCGGGTTTGGTCTCGAGGGCGTCGACTACGACGCCGACGTCGACCCGATGCTGGCTGAATTCAGCACGCCATGAGCCGTCTTCGCTAACCGGTGTCCTCTCATGCGGAATAGTTCGCCCTGCGTGGGGCGCGAGTCGCCGAACCGGCCTGGAAGCCGCTCCAACTGTCGGGTCCCGGGCTCAAATTCTTGGCCCCCAACTTGCGTGTGCTGATGCCGATGCCGATGACGATGCGAAAGCGAATTTCCCCGATTCGATGGATCGGCACGCTGGCCCCCGTGCTGCTGGCGCTCCTTCCGGCCCCGTCGGTGGCGGCCCAGTCATTGCAGCCGGCAGACTGGGACGACCGCATCCGCCTTCGGGAGGCTGCCGATCTGAATCCCGACCCACGCATCGTCGAGGTCAATTTCGAGGCCCGCGTGGCGACCGTCGAGATCGCGCCCGATCTGGAGGTCGAGGCCTGGACCTACAACGGGATGATACCGGGACCGTTGATTCGCGTCGGTGTCGGCGACCGGTTGATCGTGCACTTTACGAACAACCTGCCGGAGTCGAGCACGATTCACTGGCATGGGCTGCGGATTCCGATCGAGATGGACGGCGTGCCCGGCTATTCGCAGCCGCCGGTGGAGACTGGCGAGTCGTTCACCTACGACTTCGTGGTGCCGGATGCCGGCATCTTCTGGTATCACCCGCATGTGATGTCGGCCGGCCAGGTCGGCTTTGGTCTCTATGGCGGGTTCCTCGTGGAAGACCCGACCGAGGATGAGACCGTCGGCGTGGCCGACGACCTCGTCATCGTGCTCAGCGACATCGACCTCAACGAGCAGGGCGAGCTGGCGTCGCCGGATACCGGCGGGTCGGTGGGGATGCTGTTCGGACGCGAGGGCAATCACGTGCTGGTCAATGGACGACAAATGCCCAACCTGGTCGCACGCGCCGGCGCGCCGCAACGCTGGCGGCTGGTCAACGCGGCCAAGAGCCGGTATTTCATGCTGGACCTCGGCGAGGGGCACGTCTTCAGGAAGATCGGCGGCGACGGTGGCCTGGTCGAGTATGCCGAGGACCACGAGTTTCTGGTGCTGGGTGCCGGCGAGCGGGCCGATGTCATAGTGCGCCCCACCGGCGAGCCGGGCGGCGAGCTGCTGTTGCGGTCGCTGCTTCACGACCGTGGCTACGGGAGCACCGAGTTTCGCGACTTCGAAGATCTGATCGCCGTCGAGCTCGCCGACATGCCGCCCTACAGCGGTGGACCGCTGCCCGAGACCAGCCGGGAGATTCAGCCCTACGACACCGAGGGGGCCACCGAGGTGAGCCTCCGGCTGACCGTCGCACAAGACCCGTCCGACAAGACGTTCGAGTACGGCATCAACGACGTGCCGTTCTGGAAGGCGCAGCCGGTGCTGGCCGAGCTCGGCGAGACGCAGATCTGGACCGTGGAGAACACCACGGCGTGGTCACACCCGCTGCATCTCCATGGCTTCTTCTTCCTGGTGCTCGACGAGAACGGAGATCCCGTCCGGCCGCTCGAGTGGAAGGACACGGTCGACATCCCGTTCGAGGACAGCGTGCGTCTGGCCGTGCGGTTCGACGAGCGTCCAGGCACCTGGATCTTCCACTGCCACATTCTCGACCACGCCGAAGGCGGCCTTTTGAGCGCCGTGCATCTCGATCTCCCGGTCAGCCAGTTCAAGAACATGCTGGAGCACTGAACGGCAGCGCGCGCGCGGCCGCCGAGGCCGTTACCCAACTCATTATTCTCTAGGTGTTTAGGCTTTCGCCTCGACCGATTCGGTCGCGGGACCGAACCTGGCGCTTATCACTGATCGAGTGGACGATTGATATGTTGATGATCATAGGCCGAGTGCGGTAGGATCAATTCTTAGCTGGGAGTGTGTCCTCCAGGCGAAGCAGATCAGAGCGAAAGGAACCAGTCGATGAAGAGCGCCACATTGAAGTCCCTCGGTGTTCTGCTGTTCGTGTTTGCCGTCGTGGCGATGGTGCCGGTCTCGGCGAGCGCGGGCCAGGAAGAAGCAGAGGCGGTACCGACCTACTCCAAGGACATCGCCCCGATCTTCCAGGCCAAGTGTGAAGCGTGCCATCGGGCCGGTTCAATTGCGCCGATGTCGCTCGTCACCTACCAGGAGTCGCGGCCTTGGGCGCGTTCGATCAAAGACCGTGTCGTCAGCCGGCAGATGCCACCCTGGCACGTCGATCCCACGGTCGGCATAACGGAATTCAAGAACGACCGGTCGCTGACCAACGAGGAGATCGACCTGGTCGTCCAGTGGGTCGACGGTGGCGCGCCGCGGGGCAACCCCGAGGACATGCCGGCCGCGGTCGACTGGCCGGACGAGTCCAAGTGGTACTTCGCTGACCGGTTCGGCGGTCCGCCCGACCTGGTCATCGAGTCGACCCCCTACACGATGGCGGCCGAGACGGGCGATGCCTGGTGGCGGCCGACGGTGCCGACAGGGCTGAGTGAGCAGCGCTGGGCGCGCGCCATCGAGACCCGGCCGGGAACGGTCGAGGGTCGCAAGATCACCCACCACGCGATCTCCCGGCTCGTGCAGGAAGAGCCCGACGAGGCGATCCGGCGGGCCAACTCGGCCAACTCGGTTGGCGGCGTCGCCGATCGGTCCCGGGGCGCCGGCACTTTCATGGAGTGGGCGGTCGGCAAGCAAGGCGAGATCATGCGTCCGGGCAGTGGCAAGCTGATGATGCCGGACTCCGAGATCGAGTGGGACATCCACTACGCGGCGGCCGGTGAGGAGATCACGGACAACGTCCTGCTCGGCGTCTACCTGTATCCGAAGGACGAGCCGCCGCAGTACCGGCAGGTGCTGCATCTGATGGGCACCGGCCAGATGGACATTCCGGCCAACGGCACCGCCGTGACCGAGGGCTTCTTCCCACTGCAGCGCGCCGGCCGGATCGAGAGCTTCCAGCCGCACATGCATCTCCGCGGCACGGCAATGTCGATGGAGGCGATTCTGCCGACTGGCCGTCGTCAGCTCCTGAGCCACGTGGGCGACTTCAACTTCAACTGGCACAACAGCTACGTCTACACAGACGAGGTTGCGCCGTTGCTGCCGAAGGGCACACTGCTCAAGATTACGGCGTGGTACGACAACACCGCCGCGAATCGGTCCAACCCGGACCCGAATGTGTGGGTCGGCAGCGGCAGTCGCACGGCCGACGAGATGGGCCACGCGTGGGTGAACGTCACCTATTTCGAGGACGAGGAATACGAGGCCGAGGTCGCGAGGCGCGAGGCCGCCCAGTCCGAGACACAAGGGGGCGGGCAGTAAGGAGGCAGGTTGACACACCGGGCGCCGCCCTGAAAACGGGCGGCGCCCTTCGTAGTTTGAGCACCCGCACACAGCACGTCTTCAATGAAACCGTCTGATCGAACCACACCCGTCCAGCAAGTTTGGGGGTACGTCACCATGCATCTGTTTCGCCACTCTGTCACCGCCTTGACCGCAGTCGCGGCATGTTTGATCCTCGCGGCCGCCGCCCAGGCGCAAACTCCACGGGCTCCGCATCCGCTCGAGCCGAAGGGAGCTACCGGTGAGGCGATCTGGCCCGCGTACGAGTCCTGGTCGCGGAACGCGGACGGCACCCTGACGCTGGTGCTGGGCTACATGAACCGCAACGACGAAGTGGTGGAGATCCCGATCGGGCCGGACAACACGATGGGCCCTGGTAATCCGGACAAGGGCCAGCCGACCCACTTCCTGCCCGGCCGGCATATTGGCGTCTTCTCGGTGAAGGTGACGGAGGAAGAGGCCGAGCGCAAGCTGACCTGGACGGTTCGCGTCAACAACCAGCCGACTGAGATCGCGTTCTGGCAGAACCCACCGTACTTCGGTGATCCGCTCCTGGATGCGGCCAACGGCAACACGCCGCCTGTGCTCAGGCTTGGCCCTAGCGGCGACGAGCTTTCGGGCCCGACGCCAGAGGTGGCAGCCAGCTATACGACCACCGTTGGAGAGCCGCTGACATTGCTGGCGAGTGCCACCGACATACCGATTGGGGGGGCGTCGCGGGCCGGTGATGGCGACGACGATGACAGCCCGCGACGGCGTCCGCGTCGCGCGCCGCTCAGCGTCACCTGGAAGAAATACCGTGGACCGGGCGAGGTGACCTTCCAGGCGGAGGGGATCGACGAGGGCGAGGAGCTGACCCACTCGTTCGACGAGATCGCCGGCGGCGAGACGATGACCACGGTCACCTTCAGCGAGGCGGGCCAGTATCGGCTGATGGTGGTCGGTAACGATTCCACGATTGCCGCCGGCGAAGGCAGCTCCAGGCAGTGCTGCTGGACGACTGCGCACGTCGACGTGACGGTGAATCCCTAACGGCAGACGGCGCTCGAGGCACAATCAAAAGGGGAGGGACGGCGGGCTCGTGCCCGCCGTTTTTTCTGTACGCTACTCGCAAGAAGCCATTGCTGCCGGAGATGAGATTGCGTTCCGCTGACGCGATCGACACAGTCGGTAGTAGGATCATCGCAGTGCGGATTACGCCGAGTGGGAAGTGCCGAAAGGAGTACGTCATGAAATGTGCTCGCATGCTCACGGTCGCGAGCCTTGCGACGATCATCACGCTCGGTGCCACCGCGAAGCCGGTCGAGGCACAGGAGACCGAGTCCTGGTGGCGCGTCATCGTCGTCCAGGTCAAACCGGAACGACTGGCTGACTTCAACGAGCTGTACCGCGAGGAGATCAATCCAGCGCTGCGGAAAGCGGGTGTGCCGTGGCGGTCCGCCTGGCAGACGGGTGAGTTCGGCGAATTCTACGAGCGGATGTTCGTCACACCGCTGGAGAGCTTTGCCGATCTCGACACCGGCGGGCCGCTCGCGCGGGCGCTCGGACCGCGCGAGTTCGAGCGGGTGCGCGACAAGCTTCGTCGCTCTACCGACCGACGCCAGGCCTACGCGGTGCTCTACCGTTCGGATCTCAGCGTGGAGTCTGACGACGTCAGCGGGCTGCCGATTGCCCGTGTGACGAACGTCGCGGTCGCGCCAGGCCGGGGCGCCGAGTTCGAGGGGTTTCTTCGGAGCAACCTTGCCACCTTCCAGGAGGCCGGCGTGGTGTTCGGTGTCTACCAGCGACAGTTCGGTCCCGGTCCGGTCGTCTGGCAGATCGTCGAGAACCTCCGCAGCTACTCTGAGCTCGCGCGCGGCGGGATCTTGCGGGCGTTCGGCGACGAGTCCGGGCAGGCGGCGACAGCGCTGAGCGGCGTGCTCCTGAGCGTCGAGCGGACCGTTCTGGAGTACGACCCGACGCTCAGCTTCACCGCCGTGACCGAGCCGCCAGGCCGGGAGAACTAGGCGCCACCCGCTGGGTCTGTCATGACCGTTGGGATGCGGTGTCGAAGAAGACGCCGACGCGCGTAGCGGTCAGTAGCCGCGCACCGGGTCGACCGCCGCCGGAACGGGCTCGCCGCTTTCGAGTCGTGTCAGCACGTCGAGAAAGGCCTGCGCCGCCTCGGAGACGTGGGTGACCCCGGCGATGTGAGGCGTGATGACCACACCGGGGGTTCGCCAGAGCGGCGAATCGTCGGCGAGCGGTTCCTCCTCGAACACGTCGAGCGCCGCTCCCGCCAGTGTCCCCGCCTCGAGCGCTACCAGCAGCGCAGCCGTGTCAAGCAACTCGCCGCGGGCCACGTTGATCAGGAACGCCGCACGGCACCGGTTCAACACCCGGACGTCCACCAGACCGCGCGTGTCGGACGTGAGCGGGGCCGCGAGCACAAACCACTGTGCGTTGGGGACAACCGCGGTGAGCTCATCCACCGCATGGACCCGCGTGAAAGGCGCCCGCGGGCGCCCACGCCGCGACACGCCGAGAGTCTCACACCCGAGCGCGGCGAATCGAGCGGCTATCGCCGAACCGACCGAGCCGGTGCCGACGATCACGGCGGTGGAGCCCCGCAGTACGGCCGGCTCGACAGGCGCCCATCGACCCGCGGTCTGGTCCTGTTGAAACGCAAGCACGCGTTGCGCGTGCGCCAGCGCGTGGCCGACACAATACTCCGCCATCCGGTCGCCGAGCTCGCCGGTGGTGCGGGTCAACGTGACCCCTGTTGGCCAGGGGCGACCACCGAGCAGGCCGTCCACACCCGCCCCGGTCGAGTGTGCCCACCTGATCGATGAGTGCTCGAAGTCGACGAGCGCCGTGAATGCGACGAGCGCGTCGGCCCACAGCCAATCGGCCGCGGAACANCGGTCGGCGCTCTTGACGCGGCAGGTCAGGTCCGGCCGGCGCGAGGTCACGTAGGCGGCCAGCTCGTCGCCATGCCTGGCGCAGATCAAGATCTTCGAGAACCTCTGGCGATGCACGGGTCTCTCATCAACGACACGCCGGCTCACGGATGGCGTCCGCCGCGCGTCGACAGGTAGTGATGCCACAGGATGCGCGCAGCGACNGCGCGCCAGGGTGCCCAGGTGCTGGCGAGTCTCCGGAGCCGGTCGGTGTCGGGCCGGCGTCGGAGCCGCTTCACCTGCTGGGCGGCAGTGGCCAGGGCCAGGTCGCCGTCTGGCCAGACGTCAGGACGACCAAGGGCCATCAGCAAGTAGATGTCGGCAGTCCAGGGGCCGACGCCGCGGATCTCGATCAGGCTACGGCGAACCTCCGTGTCGTCGGCGCGGCCCAATCGGCCCAGGTCGAGCGTTCCGTCTACGATCTGTCGCGCGATGCCCAGGCAGTAGCTCGCCTTCTGCCGCGTCACACCGGCGGCCCGGACCTGGGCCTCGCTGAGCGGCGCGAGACGCTCCGGCGTGATCTCAGAACATGCGTCGCGCAACCGTCCGAAGGTGGCCCGCCCCGACGCCAGCGAAACCTGCTGCTCGAGCACGGTCTGCACGAGCGTCGCAAACCCTGGCCGTCGCGACCACAGCGGTGGCGGGCCGAACCGGGCGACGACCTTCGCCAGATCGGGGTCGGTTCTGCGCAGGGCGTCGACTCCATCGAGCAGCCGTGTCTTAGTCAGTCGTGTTGGTCGTGGCATCGTCGGGCGCTCGATGGTCACGCTGGAGCGTCGCTACTTCCCACAGCACGAAAGTCCTGGCGTNGCATCGGTCGCTTCAATCTCGCGGCCGGTGCAGCNGCACAGCCGCGCCCGATCGCGCGCCGTTGTTGGCAGGTGCGTCAGACAGTGAGTGGTCGAATCGAGCACCGTTCGGAGGACCTGGTCGGAGGGAGTCGCGAGACGGTAGTGGACCCAGAGGCCCTCGCGCCGGCCGGTCACGAGCCCGGCGCGCTTCAGATAGGCCAGGTGGCGTGACGCCGTCGGTTGCGGGATCCGCAGGCTTTCGTGAATCTCGCAGACACAGACCTCACCGGCGGCCAGCAGTCCGAGGATACGCAGCCTGGTCTGGTCGCCCAGCGCCTTGAACACCGCCTCCATTGCCTCGATACGATTCACGTGACGCCCCCCGCTACTTATTGTATTCGCCTTGACAAATATATACCCGCTGTCTACGATGGAAATGTATGCGCATAAGCGAATATAGTTCGTGCAGCGCGTCATCGCTGGTCGCACCAGGCGGCGGCGCTCCAGCAAGGGGAGATCAGACATGACTTCGACTGTGCAGATCAAGGACGAGGTGAAGCGGAAATACGGCGAGTTCGCCGAACAGGTGCGAGATGGGACGGAGGCGTCCTGTTGCGGGCCGTCAGCGTGCGGGTGCGGTGGGACCGACCCGATCACGGCCGATCTCTACGACCAGGCCCAGGTGCGGAACCTGCCTCCCGACGCTGTGCATGCGTCGCTCGGGTGCGGCAATCCGACCGCGCTCGCCGAGCTCGGACCGGGCGAGACGGTACTCGACCTCGGGTCGGGCGGCGGCATCGACGTCTTGCTGTCGGCACGCCGTGTCGGTGAGACCGGCAAAGCCTACGGACTCGACATGACGGATCAGATGCTGGCGCTGGCGCGCGAGAACCAGCGCAAGGCCGGCGTCGATAACGTCGAGTTCCTGAAGGGGGAGATCGAGGCGATACCGCTGCCGGATGCGTCGGTCGACGTGGTCATTTCCAACTGCGTCATCAACCTCTCGGCCGACAAGGACCGCGTGCTCGCCGAGGCCTTCCGTGTGCTGAGACCAGGCGGGCGTCTGGCCGTATCGGACGTAGTGCGCAGACGGCCGGTGCGGGAAGACCTGCGCCGCAGCATCGAGCTCTGGGTGGGGTGCGTGGCCGGCGCGCTCGAAGAGTCGGATTACCGCGCAAGGCTGGCAGCCGCGGGGTTTGTCGGAATCGACATCGAGCCGACCCGAATCTACCGGGCCACCGACGCGAGTGCGTTTCTCGCCGAGGCCGGCTTCGACCCCGATGCAATCGCTGCCGAGGTTGACGGTGCGTTCATGAGCGCCTTCGTGCGCGCCAACAGTCCGGTGGGTCGGTGAGACCGGTCGAGCCGTACGTCCGCCCCCTGGTATGCTGGGTGGGAGAAACGGTCGCATGTCCGAATCCCACGTTCCCGGGCTGCTTTTTCTGTGTGTAGCCAACTCCGCGCGAAGCCAGATGGCCGAAGGGCTGGCGCGCGCGAAGTTCCGCGACCGTGTCCTGATTCAGAGCGCCGGGACGCATCCGGGCAGAGTCAATCGCTATGCGGTCGCCGTGCTGGCCGAGGTGGGGATCGATATTTCCGGCAATCGATCGAAGCATGTCGACACGATCGACCCCACGAGCGTTGGTATCGTCATCACGCTCTGTGCCGAGGAAGTCTGCCCGGCGTTCCTGGGTCATGCGTCGCGCTTGGCCTGGCCACTGCCGGATCCGGCCGGCTTCGGGGGCACCGACGAGGCGCAGCTCGCCGGATTCCGGGCCGCGCGTGATGAGATTGCCGACCGACTCGACCAGCTCGTCGTCTGATTGATTAGCAAGCCCGACCGCGCCACTCCGGTCCCTCGATGACAAACCGCCATTCGGGGTTGCGGCGTTCGTCGCGGAGCGCCTGTCGCACGATGTCGAACGTCGGCAGGTGTTCGTCGGCGCACTCGAAGTAGCTCACGAAGTCGTACTCGTTGGCTCGCTGATACCCGTCCGGATTGTGGTAGAGGCGGCGATAGATCGTCTGGATACCGTCTTCCGCCGCCATCGCGTGGCCGGTAGCCGGCGTGCCGGTCTGCGGATCGACATGGGGATAGAAGAAGGCGTGTCGTTCCAACGTGCTCATCTTCCACCAGTCGGCGGTCTTGTTCATCGGGAGGATGATGACGTTCGCGTTCGCATGGCCCGACTGTCGTTCCGCCGCCGCTTTGAAGGCGAACTCGTACAGCGCGGCGCTTGTATAGCGAGGCGCCTAAAGCGCCCCGTCGACGGCCCGCACCGAGGCGACCTTCCCGAGCCGCCGCTCGAGCTCGGCCTCGATCTCGTCGAGCCGGGGTCGATACTTGGTCGTCAGGTGCGCCACGTACTCGGCAGACAGGAGCCCGTCGTGGCACAGGCGCGGTGTCGAGGCGCCCAAGAACTGAATCGTCTCATTCGACTGCGTGTTGGGGGTGTCGTTGCCGTCGAAATCGTTGAAGAAGCCACGCGCGATGCAGGCGCCCGCCTCCCGGAGCTTGGCGCGCGCCTTGGCGTCGTCATCACGGAGAGTGACGAACAGGAACTTGGAATACACGAGATTCGCGCCAAGCGCGCCGTTCCGGTCCCCGTTGTCGGTGCCGCGTTGCATGTCCAGGAGGCTCTTGGACAATGTATCGGCCTGGTGTTGCCCGATCCTCCGTTCCAGGTTCAGAAAGAGGGGGAGGATGGGCAGTTCCGTGCAGCAGCGAGCACCTGACACGAGGCTTGTCGCGGATGTCACGCGATGTCACGGACGTGGCGTAAGATGAAAGCAGGCTGAGGAACAGAGGCGCCGGAGCGCTCGGGCGCGCTCCTGCCTCTCGTCTTCAGGCGTTGTGAGCTGTCCATATGATTCTGCCCCTTGGCGACGAGCCCAACCCCCGTGGCGTGCCCGTGGTGACCTACGGGCTCATGCTGGTCAACTGTGCGGTCTATTTCCTTGTCACCCTGCCCCTGAGCTTCATGCGGCCGGAGCTGAACGACCCGGCGGTCATCGAGTATGTGCGCGTGGTGCTCGAGACGCTGTCACGGCCGGTGTCACAGCGCGGGCTCGAGGCGATCGCCCGCGGGCTGACCGAGTACGACATGTTGGTCTTCGAGTGGGGCTTCCGGCCAGCCGCGCCACAGACGCTGGATCTGTTCACGGCGATGTTCCTGCATGGCGGATTACTGCATCTGGCCGGCAACATGCTGTTTCTCTGGATCTACGGCGACAATGTCGAACACCGTCTCGGTCGAGGACGCTTCCTCATTGCCTACCTCGGAACCGGTGTTGCCGCGACGCTGTTCTATACCGTGTTGGCCGGCCAGTCCCAGCTGCCCATGCTTGGCGCCTCGGGCGCGATCTCCGGCGTGCTGGGGTTCTACTTCGTCTGGTTTCCGCGTAACCGGGTCCGGCTGTGGGTGATGTTGTTCCCGTTCTTCATGAACGTGATTCATGCGCCGGCCCGCTGGGTGCTCGGGTTTTACGTGATTGCCGACAATCTGTTGCCGTTTCTGGTGTCGGCCGGCACCGGCGGAGGCGGCGTGGCCTACGGTGCGCATCTCGGTGGCTTCCTCGGGGGGCTAGGGGTGGCGTGGGCTATCGATCGCAGGTCGCTGCTGGTTCGGCCGACCGATTTCGTCACACCGGGTCAAACCGCCGCGTCGCTCTCTCTCGAGGGTAGCTTGGCGTCGCTCATCGAGGGGGGCGACTACGAGGAGGCGGCGAAGCGCTACTTCACGTTGCCACCTCGAGAAACGAAACAGCTGGGCGAGAGCCACTCGCTCGTGCTCGGCAACTGGATGGCGGCGAAGGGATACGCCCGCGCCGCGCTTCTCCTGTTCCAGCGGCATTTGCGCGATTACCCGATCGGTTCCACCGCGGCCGCCGCCCATGTCGGAGCCGGGCTGCTGCAGCTGCGCGCCTTCGGCCAGCCGACTGCCGCCTACCAACATTTGGTCGAGGCCCTGGGACTCGACCCGAGCTCGGAGACCGAGACGCTGGCACGACAGGGCCTGGCTCAGATCGCGGCGCTGCAAAAGTTCCAGCTGAATTCGCTATAATTGAAGTTTCCTGCCGTTGCTGGGAGGTCGTTCAATGGTAGGACACGCGGCTCTGGACCGTGTAATCGGGGTTCGAATCCCTGCCTCCCAGCCACATCTCTCTTTTTGCCGCATCTGACCCGTCCGCCTCGCGCAGTTCCGCGGCGACGCTTGCCGTATCTGCAAGTAGGTCCTCGCCTGGGACGAGGAGCCGGCACGGCTGTAAGTGCGGGTTGAGTGTGATTAGTACGTCAAGATGACCGCTCTTTAGAGCAAGTGATCTGCCCGGTCAGGTTGAGAAGGGGCTGTGGGCATGTGGGAATCTCGCCGTGGCGAGATTTCCTGTCGGTGGGGCGGCGACGGGGCGACGACGAGTCGAGTAACGGAGGTTATGTCAACAGGGGTGGTCTAATATCGGCTCTTAGGTAGGATCTTTAGAACTGCTTTGTTTTAAGAGCTTTACAGTGTTCACCGGGGTCTGGTTGCTAGAATTGGTGTTGCGACGACC
>PBRZ01000008.1 GCA_002726085.1 Acidobacteriota bacterium | reverse complement strand
ACCGGCCGCCTCCAGCTCGGCAGCGCGCTGACGGGCACCATCGACTGACAGGCTGCCGCCGCCAGTCACCATCAGAGAGAGCAGCGCACCGATCAGCAACAGATCGAACTCGTAGCCGTGGCCGGCGCCAGGATCGAGCGCCCAATTCAGGAACAACCCGTTCGGTAGGTGCAGTTTCCAGCTCGTGACGACGGTGGTCAGCAGTAAGGCGGAGGCGGTCCATCCGGTGTAGGCGCCCAGGACCAGCGCCACTCCGCCGGCTGTCTCGACCCAGCCCAGGCTCAACGCCACAGCGTAGGGTGCCTGAAATGCGAGCGACTCGAAGAGGGCGGCAGTCTCCGGCACACCGCCGCCAGGTACCGGCAGCAGCTTCATCAGACCGTGGGCCACGAACACCGTGCCGACGGCCAAACGCAGCAGACTCGGTCCCAATCTACTCATACGGATGCAGCTGGCGAAACGGCGCCTTAGGGCGTTGAGGAGGTGTCGGCGGGGGGCGGCTCCTCACGAGCCAGAGCCGCCGCCGGGATCGCGTCGGAGGCACGCGGCCGCAAGATCTCGTCAACGAGAAACAGGTCGGTGAGGAGCGCGCGCAGATGCACCGAGGCGTTCAGGTTGTCGATGATTTGACTGCTGATACCGGGCTGGGCCATGACGAGCCGGAGCGCGAGCTGGGCGCGCCCAGCATCGCGGCCGATCACCTCGAAGAACTCGTCGTATGGCGGAAGCGGCTCGAGGCCGCGCCCGCGGACGAGACCGGACAGGAACTCGCCGAGCCCGTCCATCGCCTTGTCCATACGCTCGAGGCAGCTCCGCAACTCGCCGCCGGTCCCCGGTTCGCCCCTGGCGCCCTTGGCGGCATAGCTCAAGAACAACTCGTAGCCGCCTTCGATCGCGTCGATCCGGTTTTTCAACTCCGCCGTTACAGTATCGGACACACTTCCGCCTTCGTCGCTCCGTTACGCCGGGGGCCGGTTACTTCGGGCCGTCCTGGGTGACGACCCACCGCTTCGGGTCATGGTGCGACAGGAAGTCGTCCCGGCCCACCGACCCAAAGACCATCGCCTTGGTCATCCAGAGCTTATCGGGACGGATGGCGAAGTAGATGTGCGTGATCGTGAGCGTGACGAACAACACCGACGAGAACCCGTGCAGGACGTAGACGATGCCCCAGTTCGCGGCGGTGAACAGCGTCTCGTTCCGAGGCACGATCGGCGTGTCGATGTTCAGCATCATCAGCAGACCGGTCACCGAGACAACCAGTGCGAAGATTGTCACAGAAAGGTGATACAGCTTGTGGTCGATCGGGTACTTGCCGTGCTTGCCGACGTCCACTGCCTGACCGAATTGCCGCCGGGTCCGCTGCATCGCCTCCTTGAGATCGCCAGGCAGGATCCAGATCGACCAGAAGTCCAGAAAAAAAGATGCGTGGACGATGTGATACAGGATGCACAGGATCAGGATGAGACCCGAGATCCAGTGGATGTTCAGCCAGGAGAACTCCAGGCCGACGATCGGCAGGAAGCCAGTCGCGAGCAGGGTGAGCATCGACGCCGCCATCACCCAGTGAAACATTCTGGCAGCCCCGGTGTGACGAACGACCCTCTGGGGCACGTTTGCCTCGGCGCCGCTCGGAACGCCGCCACCGTCCGGCGTCAGCTTTGGCTTCCAGACGACCGCATACACCGCATGGAACAGGACAAAGGCGATGCCCGCCCAGAACGCCAAAGTCAGGAGTCCCCAGGAAATCCGAATGAGAATCTCCTGCCCCCACGGATCGGTTCCTACTTGAAACAATTCCATTTACTCCCCCGTGCCTCGGATGGCCCGCTTGACCATGTTCTTCGGCAGCCGGTCTGTGTACCCGACGTGCGCCAGCGGCCGAGCGCCCATGGCGCGGTCGGTCCCCTGGGTTCCGTTTGCGCGATCCCCGCAGACACTGAACGGGAAGAATACTCAGGTAGAGGACAGGATTCAACTGATTCTTCGCCTGCCAGCTCGAGCGACTCTCGAATCTGCAGGGCAGTCCCCGACAAGTCGGACGCTTATCGAACGACACCAATCGTCGTCGCGAGCACTTCTTGCGCCTAGCGGGCCCTCGCCCCAGACGACTCTCCGTCTGCTTCGACCTCGGTTGAACTTTTCTGTTTATTAAACGTATGATTTAAATGGGCGTTTGATTTTGGACTCCTAGACTCGTCGGGGCGCACTGGACGATGGCGACAAACACCAAAGAACGAATTCTCGACGCGGCCGAGCGGCTCTTCGCCGACCACGGTTTTCCGACCACCTCGATGCGAGATATCACCAACGAGGCATGTGTGAACCTGGCGGCCGTCAACTATCACTTCGGCTCAAAGGAAGCGCTCTTGATTGCGGTGCTCGAGCGGACGACCGCGCCGGTCAACCGAGCTCGTCTCGAACGGCTCGACGAGCTCGAGGCGCGCGGGAACACGACGGTACCCACCGATCAGGTCGTCCGGGCGTTTCTGACGCCGCTGTTCGACAAATGGTGTGAGTGGGGCAAGAGCGACCCGAAGTTTCTCAAACTCGTCGGTCGCATTCACGCCGAGGTCGACCAGGAGCTCCGCGCGAAGTTCCTCAAAAAATTCGACACCGTCTTCCAGCGTTTTTCGACGGCATTCCAACGCAGCCTGCCTGAGCTCGACGCGGTGGAGGTGCACTGGCGCCTGCTGTTTCTGCTCGGGTCGATGGCCTACACGATGACCTGGGGCGAAGCGATCATCGCCACCGACGCCCGCGCCGAACGGGAGCCGGAAGCGATTCTCGAGTCGCTCATCCAGTTCGCGACAGCGGGCATGGCGGCGGCTCCGGTGACGGAGCCGGTCGGAGTCCGGGCCGGTCGGAGGATGCGATGACCCGTGGCGTCTGGATCGGAATCGCAGCGCTCGTCGCCGGTTGCGCCACGGCGCCGCCGGTCGCCCCTCCGTCGCTCGACGTGGCGACGCCAGAGAGCTGGACGGCGCGCACCGACACCGGCGATGCGCCTGACTTCGGGTGGTGGAGAGATTTCGGCGACGCCGCGTTGGATGATGTAGTGCTCGCCGCACTCGAGGAGAACTACGACCTGCAAGCCGCCGCCGCGCGTCTGGAGCAGGCGGCCGCCGACTCTCGAATCGCCGCCGCGGACCTCCAGCCGACCGTCCAGGCCGGGCTGAACGGTTCACGGCGGAAACAGAACTTCATCGGCTTTCCGATTCCAGGTAGCGAGAATCAGGTGTTGAGCACCGTGTTCACCAACTACGGCGTCTCGGTCGACACCACCTGGGAAGCGGACCTCTGGGGCCGGCTGCGGTCCGGTGCGCGCGCCGCCCTGGCCGACCTCCAGTCCCGCGCGGCCGACCTGCGTGGCGCACAGCTCTCCATCACCGGCCAGACGGTGAAAACCTGGTTCGCCATCGCCGAAGCTGAGCAGCAGTTGCGGCTGGCCGAGGCGAGCGTCGCCAGCTTCAGCACCTCGTCCGATCAGGTCCGAGGACGCTTCGAGCAGGGGCTGCGCCCGGCGCTCGATGTGCGACTGTCGTTGTCGAACCTCGCCAACGCCGAGGCACTGCGGGCGCAGCGCCGTCAGCAGCTGGACGCGACGACACGACAGCTCGACGTCTTGCTGGGTCGATACGCCTCTGGTGCCCGGTCGACGCCCTCGACGCTGCCCGACACGCCACCTGCGATCCCCGGGGGGCTCCCGGCCGACCTGGTCAGCCGGCGCCCGGATTTGGTCGCGGCCGAACGCCGAATCGCGGCGGCCAGCCAGCGCTTGCATGTCGCACGAACAGAGCTGTACCCCAGACTCAGCCTGACCGGCAACACCGGCACCGCCACGAGCGCACTCGCCGACCTGGTCGACGGCGACTTTGGTGTCTGGAGTCTTTTGGGCAACCTGCTCCAGCCTGTGTTCCAGGGGGGACGTCTGCGCGCCGGCGTCGACCGCGCTGAGGCACGAGCGGCCGAAGAGCTGGCAACCTACGCGAACACGGCGCTCAACGCATATGCCGAGGTGGAGACCGCGCTGGCGGCCGAGGAGTTTCTGGCCGATCGCGAGCGCCACCTCGAGACCTCGGTAGAACAATCGCGCGCCGCCGAAGACCTGGCCGAAGACCGATATCGCACCGGACTCGACGACTACATCACGGTGCTCGAATCCCAGCGGCTGGCGCTGCAGGCCGAGGGTGACCTGATTGCCGCGCGCCGCCAGCGGCTCGAAAACCGGGTGGATCTGTATCTGGCACTCGGCGGCGGGTTCGACGAGCTCGCGGCGCCAGTCACCGTTTCTCAGCCCTAGCAATCCGTCAACAGTCAACAGGCCTTAGCCTTCAGACGAGTGCAATCGATGTCACGTCTTTCTCTTCGCATCCTGCGGTTCCTGTTGCCGGTCGTCCTGCTGGGTGGCGCCAGCCTGGCGGCCTACCTCATGTATCTGAACCGACCGGCGGTCGAGACCCAGGCCCCGCCGTTCGAGCCTCCGAGCGTGCGCGTCCAACGCGTGGAGTTCCAATCGGTTGGCCTGATGGTCACCAGTCAGGGCACCGTGCAGCCACGCACCTCGAGTCAGCTGGTGCCCGAGATCTCGGGTCCGATCACCGAGGTGGCGCAGTCGTTCGCAGTCGGTGGCTTCTTCGAAGCCGGAGACGTGCTGCTGAAGATCGACCCGTACGACTACCAGCAGGCGGTCATTACGGCACGCTCCCAACTCGCGCAGGCCGAGCTCCGACTCGCCCAGGAGGAAGCGGAGGCCGCGGTGGCCCGCCGCGAATGGGAGGAGCTCGGCCGCGGCGACCCGAGCGCTTTGACGCTTCGCCAGCCACAGGTCCAGGAAGCCCGGGCCGCCGTCGCCGCCGCGGAGGCGGCGCTCGACCGTGGAGCGCGAGACCTCGAGCGCGCTGAAATCAAGGCGCCGTATGCGGGTCGTGTCCAGAGCAAGGAGGTCGATATCGGCCAGTTCGTCAGCAAGGGCGACCGCCTTGCGGGGATCTATGCGGTCGACTCGGCGGAGATCAGACTGCCGCTGCCGGACGAAGAACTGGCATATGTCGACGTTCCGCTGTCCTACCGAGGCGGCGGGCGACAAACCGGTCCCCCGGTCACGCTGTCGGCCGACTTCGCCGGTCGCCGGCACACGTGGCAGGGCCGTGTCGTCCGGACCGAGAGCGAAATCGACCCGGTGAGCCGGATGGTGCACGTTGTTGCCGAAGTGCGTGACCCGTATGCGCCCGGCAGCAACCCATCGCGCCCCCCGCTGGCGGCCGGGATGTTCGTGGAAGCGGAGATCGAGGGACGGACCGTGACCGACGTCGTCGTGCTGCCCTGGGCGGCACTGCGTGGGCGCGATCAAGTGCTGGTCGTCGACGACTCCAGCCGCCTGCGATACCGCCAGGTGGAGGTTCTGCGGTCGACCCGCGAGGAAGTGCTGATACGGAGCGGGCTCGCCGAAGGAGAGCGGGTCTCGGTCTCGGCGCTCGACGCGGTGACCGAGGGCATGGTGGTGAGCGTGCTGGACGACGGCCTCCGGGTGGCGCGCGCGACCGCGATGACCAGCAACGCGCAGGCTCCTCCGCCGCCTGCCCCCTCAGCGCCGGAACCCGACCCGGTTCCCGACACTGAGCAACAGCGAGCGACCAGCGAGCGGGCCGCTCCGGAGTTCGACATCGACCCGACCCTGAGCCGTGAGGAGCAGATTGCCGCGCTGCGTCGTCAGATCGAGTCATTGAATCCGGTGACCAGCGCGTCGCCTCCTGCACCGCCGCCTCGACCAGCGGCTTCAAACTCCTCGCTGGCGCCCCCCCGCGCGGTGGAAGCGGTGGAAGCGGTGGAAGATGCCTCCCGAGCTCGCCGTGCGGATGCGGGAGCGGCCGGAGCTTCGGCAGGCGGCGGTCGCGCCGCCCGTAGAGAACGGGGGGCGCGCGGCGGACGAGGGCGCGCGGGCCGCGGTGCGGCTCCAGCGGCGGCACCACGCACAGCGCCCGACGCCGCGCCGGCGGCCGACCGACCGACCGATACGGCCGCGACAACCGGGGGGATCGCTGTGCTGCCGTTCTCCAACGTGTCGCGCAACGCAGCCGATGACTGGATCGGCGGCGACATGACGTCGGCGCTACGGACCGCGCTCGCCGACACCGACGCCGGGCGGGTCGTGACGCTCACGACCGACGACGAGGCTCTCGCGCTCGAGACCGCTGAGGCGCGCAACGCCCAGTGGCTCGTCGGTGGCGGGTATCAGCGAAGTGGCGATCGGCTTCGTGTCACTGCGCGAGTGCTCGAAGTGGCTGGTGGCACGCTGGTGCGCTCGTTCAAGATGGACGGCGCGGTCGGTGAGCTCGAGACACTGACCAGCAACGTGGTGGCAGCCGTCAGGGCCGAGCTCGGTGACGCAAGCGCCGCGCCGCGGACTGTCGCCGAACGAGACCCTGTCCCCCGGACCGACCTGGAGCGGCGACGAAGCGTCATGGTCGTGCCATTCGCCAACATCACGCGCAATCCGGCCGACGACAGGCTCGGCGGAGACATGGCGTCGGCGATGGCCGACGGCCTGCGGCAGCTTGACGGCGTGTCGGTTGTTCGGCTCGACGAACCAGACGAAGGGGTGGCTCTCGAGTCGGCGGCCGGACAGAGCGCCGCCTGGCTCATCAGCGGCGGGTATCAGCATGTCGGTGGCCGGCTCCGGATCACGGCGCGCCTGCTCGACGTCGCCACCGGCGAGCTGGTGCAGACGGTCAAGGTCGACGGGACGCTCGACGAGCTGCCCGATCTGCTGACCGAGGCCCTCTCGACCCTACGCGCTGCACTCGAAGCGCGTAGCGCGCGCGTCATTCCATACCGGCAAGACCGTGCTCTGATGACGGTCGCGTCCAAGGTGAGAGCATGAACGGCATCATCAACTGGTTCGCGCGCAACTCGGTCGCCGCCAACCTGCTGATGGTGTTCATCATCGTCAGCGGCGCGATCTCGGTGTTCACCGTCAAGCAGGAGGTGTTTCCCGAGTTCTCGCTCGACAGGATCACCGTCTCGATCCCGTATCTCGGCGCGGCGCCCGACGAGGTCGAGCAGGCGGTCAATGTCCGAATCGAAGAGGCAATTCAGGGGATCGACGGCATCAAGGAGATCACCTCGACTGCCTCGGAGGGCAGCGGTTCGGTGATGATCGAGCTCGAACTGGGCGCCGACGCGCGCAAGGTCGTCGACGAAGTCCGGAGCAACGTCGATGCAATAGACACGTTCCCGGTCGAGACGGAGAAACCGATTGTCCGCGAGCTGATTGCCAGGCGTCAGGTGATTGACATCGCCATCTCGGGACAAACCGACGAGGGGACGTTGAAGTTGCTCGCCGAGCAGGTGCGTGACGACCTGTCGGCGCACCCGGAGATTACCCAGGTCGAGATTATCAGCGCGCGCCCATACGAGATCTCCATCGAGGTCTCGGAAACGGCGCTGCGCCGACACGGTCTGAGCTTCGACGAAGTCGCCCAGGCGATCCGTCGCACGTCGCTCGACCTGCCTGGCGGCTCGGTCCGCACTGACGGCGGCGAGATTCTGCTGCGCACGATCGGCCAAGCGTATCGCGGCAACGAGTACGAGAGCCTGGTGCTCCGCACCCGTGTCGACGGCACCCGGCTCCAATTGGGCGAGGTGGCCACGGTGGTCGACGGGTTCGCAGAAACCGACCAGGCGGCGCGGTTCGACGGCGAAGCGACCGTGCTCGTGTCGGTTTTCAGAACCGGCGAGCAGAGCGCGCTGGAGATCGCCGAAGTCGCTGAAGAGTACGTGACCACCGCCGCCGCCAGGATGCCGGCCGGCATCTCGCTGACCACCTGGCAGGATCAGGCAGAAGTGCTGGATGAGCGGCTCAGCTTGCTGCTGCGCAACGGCGCGACCGGGTTCGTGCTCGTGTTCCTGGTGCTGGCGCTCTTCCTGGAGCTCCGGCTGGCGGTCTGGACCAGCCTTGGGATTCCGATCTCGTTTCTTGGTGCGCTGTGGCTGATGCCGGGGCTCGACGTCTCGATCAACGTCATGTCGCTGTTCGCCTTCATCCTGGTGCTCGGCATCGTCGTCGACGACGCCATCGTGGTGGGCGAGAACATCTACACGCATCAGGAGCGGCATGGCGAAGGGCTCCGCGGCGCCATCGAAGGTGCCCAGGAGATCTCGGTGCCGGTAATCTTCGCCGTCCTGACGTCAGTCGCCGCGTTTCTACCCCTGATGATGGTGCCGGGCATGATGGGCAAGATTTTCCGGGTGATCCCGCTCATCGTCATCCCCTGCCTGTTGTTTTCGCTGGTCGAATCTCTCCAGATCCTGCCGGCCCACCTGTCGCACATCCCGAAGAAGCGCGCGCGCAAGGGACCATGGGCACGGTTCCAGGGACTGTTCGCCAACGGGCTGAAGCGGTTCATTCGGGAAGGCTACCGGCCCTCGCTCGACCTGGCATTGCGGTGGCGGTATTCGACCGCCGCGCTGGGCGCCGCTTTCCTGGTGCTGACTGTCGGCATGGTGCTAGGTGGGTGGACGACCTTCCACTTCTTCCCCTCGATCGAAGCCAGCTTCATTTCGGCCGCCGTCACCATGCCCCAGGGCACACCGGCGACCGGCACCGCCGACGCCCTGGTTCGGCTCGAGGAGGGTATCGACGCGTTGCGCGGGGAACGAGCCGCCGCTGACGGAACCGACCCGTTCCGGCACGTGTATTCCTCGATCGGCGATCAGCCGATGGCCGCCCAGGGCGGTAGCCCGTTCGGCGCGATCCTCAACCGGTCGTCGTCGAACCTCGGCGAGGTGACGGTCGAGCTGGCCATGTCGGACGACCGCAGCCAGACCAGCGAGATGCTGGGCAACCGTTGGCGTGAGTTGACCGGCATTGTTCCCGAGGCGACCGAGGTCAAGTTCACCGCGACGATGATGAGCCCCGGCGACGACATCGATGTCCAGTTGACGGGCGGCGACGACATCCAGTTGCGGGCGGCCGCCGATGCCGTGAAGGCACGGCTACTGGAATATGCCGGGGTGTTCGACATTTCCGACTCCTTCCGCGAAGGGAAACAGGAGATGAAGCTGGGTATCAAGCCGGCTGCCGAGACGCTGGGACTGACCTTGCAGGATCTCGGGCACCAGGTGCGGCAGGCGTTCTATGGCGAGGAGGCGCAGCGGATCCAGCGTGGACGAGACGACGTACGGGTCATGGTCCGCTACCCCGAGGACGAGCGGCGGTCGCTTGGAGACCTCGACAACATGCGGATCCGGACACCGGACGGCGGCGAGGTGCCGTTCAACCTGGTCGCGGTCATGGAGCCCGGTCGGGGGTTCGCATCGATCACGCGCGTCGACCGCCTGCGCGCGATCAATGTGACCGCGGCAGTCGACGCGGGCGTGACCTCCGCTCAGGCGGTAATTCGCGACCTCGAGACACGCATCCTGCCCGAAGTGCTCTCATCGTTTTCGGGCATCAGCTACTCGTTCGAAGGGGCGCAGGCAGAACAGCGCGACGCGGTCGGCGGATTGCAGCAAGGGTTTGGGCTGGCGCTGCTGATGATATTCGCGTTGCTGTCCATTCCGCTACGCTCCTACATCCAGCCGCTCATCATCATGAGCGCTATCCCCTTCGGGCTGGTCGGTGCTGTCTGGGGGCACATCCTGCTTGGGCTCGATGTGACGATGATGTCGATGTTCGGACTGGTCGCGCTGACCGGTGTCGTGGTGAACGACAGTCTCATCATGGTCGACTTCATCAATCGCAAGCGGGAGCGTTACGGCGATCTCGACGTTGCCGTCCGTGAGGCTGGCGCCGCACGGTTCCGGCCGATCCTCCTGACGTCGCTGACCACCTTCTTCGGGCTCGTGCCGCTGATGGCCGAACGCAGCTTCGGGGCGCAGTATCTGGTCCCGATGGCCGTCTCGCTCGCCTTCGGCGTGCTCTTCGCCACGTTCATCACCTTGATCTTGGTGCCAACGGCATATCTGATCGTGGACGACATCAAGCAGGGTGTTCTACGGCTCCTGGGCAAGGTACCGGTCGAGGACACACCCGACTCCGACGAGCCCCTGCCGAGCACACCGCGGCATGCGCCGGCCGACGCCGTGGCGGACGGACCGTCGTCGATGTAGCAGCGGCGTGGCTGGTCGGGCGGTAGTCTGGGCTTCAGGCGCTCCGGCGGTGGGAGCCAGGAGTGTCAGACGCCGTCGACACTTCAGTACGGCCCTACAAACAGACCGGCCGCGACGTACACCAAACGGCCGCGCTTCCTGTCACGGAACGCGGCCGTTGTTTTTCTGGGTCACCGCGCGGCCGAAGCCTGAAGGCCGTGGCCCGAAGCCTCGGGGCTGGTCCTGGCCAAGCACGGGCGTCAGGACCGGACGCTCGTCACTCCCCAACGATCTCGGCGACGAGCTGCTCGGCGAGTGGCAGGCTGAACCCGCACGACGAATCGTTGATCCGGCACTGCGCCAGGGTCAATTGACAGCCGCAGCTGCACCCCTCCTCGTTCAGTCGCTGCAAGGCGGTCGTCCGCTGTTCGGGGGTAAGGACTGTCAGATCCAGACCTGGAATTTCGGTTGCCTGCGCGGCGTTGACCAGACGGCCATGCAGGTCCTCGTCGACGAGGTCGACGGTGATACTCGGATCGAGCGCCGCCAGGAAACGCGTTTCCTGCTCGAGGACCCCAGGGTTGATGAGCCCGACATGGGTCTGCACGACGCGCCCCTCCGGGTCGACGACGAACGAGGTGGGCAGCGCCATGACGCCGGGAAAGGCCCCGCTCAGCTCGGGCGTGGCCATTACGATCGGATAGTTGATACCGTACTCGGTCGCGAAGTCCTCGACGACCTGGATCGGGCCTTCATCCGCCGACACACCGATGACCTGGAGATGCTCCGGGTAGCGCGCCTGCAGCTTGATGAGGTCCGGAATCTCCGCGCGGCACGGACCGCACCAGGTCGCCCAGAAGTTCACCAGGGTCACCTTGCCGCGCAGGTCGTCGGATGTGATCGTCCGGCCGTCGAGGTCCCGCATGCTCAGCGCGGGCAACGACGTGGGGTCGGCCACGAGCTCGATGGTGGCGGGGCGCACGTCGGCGTCATAGACCGGTTCTGGCGCCGGTCCGGCCGTGGTCTGACCCGGCTCGTCCGAGGCGCCGCATCCGATTGCGAACCCGACCGACAGCGCGAAGGCACCGACCCGCGACAGCCTGCGAAATGTCATCAACGTCTCCAATGTGGTGTCCCACTGCCGGGCGTCAGCCGCCCGGCGGACCGAAACGGCCCTAACCTCGGGATTGTAGTAGCGGCAAGCCGAGAATAGCGAGCCATTATCGAGTCTGAGCGTCCCCTGGACGCCCGACAAGTAATCTGCCCCACCCCGGGCGAGCCTCCGCGCGCCATGCAGCCGACCTCGGATAGAATCTTCCTACTCCTGCCCCATTGGACGCAGCCGGTTGCCGAATCGATTCTCGACACCGCCGTGGTCGCGTCGAGCTCAGTACTTCAGCTGCACGGCGATGATCAGCGCCAGGATCGCCACCACGTAGAGCTTCAGCAGCAGCGGACCGACGAAGCGCAGCCAGCGTTGATACGGAATGCGGGCCAGGGCGAGCATGCCCATCAGCAGCGCGTTGGTCGGGACCGCCATGTTGGTGAAGCCGTCGCCGAACTGATAGGCGAGCACCGCGGTCTGCCGTGTGATGCCGGTCAGATCGGCGAGCGGCGCCATGATCGGCATCGTCACGTAGGCCTGACCGGACCCGGACGGGATGAACAGGTTGCACAGGGTCTGGACCGCGAGCATGCCGACTGCCGCCACGTGTCCGGGGAAATCCTGGAGGGGTGTGGCCAGTCCGTTGATGACGGTGTCGATGACCTGCCCTTCGGTCAGCACCACCTGGATGGTGCGAGCGAACCCGACGATGATGGCGGTGGTCGTCAGCTCGGCGGCACCGATGTAGAACGCCCCAGCGACACGGTTCGGGGAGAGCCGGGCCACCACGGCGGCCACGAGCGCGATGCCCAGGAATACCGCGGTCAACTCGGTTAGATACCACTCGCGCGCGCCGACCCCGTAGACGAACAACCCCACCCCGGCGGCAAACACGGCGACCACCGCCATGCGCGCCGGTGTGATCCGCACGTCCTCCGGCACGTCGAAGCCGTCTGTGTAGGAGACGTCACTCACCAGGCTGCTGTCGGGGTCTGCCTGCAGGCGCCGCATGTAGCGCAGGATGTGGTCCACACCCACGACCAGACAGACCGCCAGCAGCAGCCAGCGGACCCCCTGCCCAGAGGTCAGCTCCAGCCCGGCGATGGTTTGTCCGATCAACACCGTGAACGGGTTGAGCGCCGCACACGCGTAGCCGATGCCGGCACCGACGTAGATGATGCCGAGCGCCACCACCGCGTCCATCTCGAGGGCCAGACACATCGTGACCAGCAGCGGAACGAACGGCATGTACTCCTCGGCCATGCCGACCGTCGAGGACCCGAGGGCAAACAGGGTCACCATGCCGCCCACCAGTAGCACCGGTCGCCCGCCCAGGCGGTGAATGGCAAGGCCGATCAGCGCGTCGATCGCTCCGGTCGACCGCAGAACGCCAAACACTCCGCCGACGATGAAGATGAAGAAGATGATGTCGGCGGCGTCGGCCAGCCCCGCGGGAATTGCGGTCAGGAAGGTGAAGACCGGCAGCGGCGCCGCCTCGACGGCGTGATAGGAGCCACGAACCACCTGTCGGCCCTCGCGCTCGAACTCCCCGGCCGGCAGCACGTAGGTCGCCACCTGCGCCAGCAGGATCAACCCGAAGATCAGGACCAGGGAATCGGGGAAGCGCGAGGGGCGGGACCCGGTCATGTTCCCGCGTCAGGCAGGGCGTGTCGGGTCGTCGGACACCTGCACGAGCTGCTTGCCGAAATTCTCGCCTCGCAGCAGCCCCTGGAACGTCCTGACGGCGTTGTCGATCCCCTCGACGATGTCCTCGCGATACTTCAGCTGGCCTGACCGGATCCACCCACCGACCTCCCGGAGAAAGTCGTCCTGCAGGTGCGCGCGGTCGTACACGATGAAGCCACGGATCATCAGACGATGAACCAGTGTGCGCTGCATCAGGGAGGGAACCTGGTTGGGTCCACTCGGGGGCTCAGTCATGTTGTAGTTGGCGATGCGACCACAGACCGGCACCCGTGCGAAGTCGTTGAGCAGCGGCACAACCGCCTCGAACACCTTGCCACCGACGTTCTCGAAGTACAGGTCGATGCCGTCCGGGCAGGCCGCCTTCAGGTCGTCCGCCAGCGTCTCGCTACGATGACTGACACAGGCGTCGAACCCTAGCTCGCCGGTCACGTAGTCGCATTTCTTCTGCACACCGGCCACGCCGACGACCCGGTGCCCCTTGATCTTCGCGATCTGACCGACCACCGCCCCGACGGCCCCCGACGCCGCGGACACGACGACGTTATCGCCGTCCTTCAGCTCGCCGACGTCGAGGAGCCCGACATACGCGGTCATCCCCGGCATGCCCAGCACGCCGACCGCCGTCGAGATCGGGGCCACAGTCGGGTCCAGCTTCCGGACGCCCTGACCGTCCGAGACTGCGTATTCTTGCCACCCGTTTCCGCAGAGGACGAAATCGCCTTCGGCGAAGTTATCGTTCTTCGACGCGACCACCTGCCCCACCGTGCCCGCCGTCATCACGTCGCCGATCTCTACTCCCGTGGCATACGAGGGCCCCTGGTTCATGCGGCCGCGCATGTAGGGATCGAGCGACAGGTAGATCGTCCGGATGAGCAGGTCGCCGTCGGCCGGCGCCGGAGCTGGGGTCTCGACCATTTTGAAGTCGGTGTCGACCGGAAACCCGACCGGGTGGGCGTTGAGTAGGACCTGACGGTTGGTGAGGTTAGACATGAGAACTCTGCTCTCTCTGGCTTCTGGCTTCTGGCTTCTGGCTACGGGCGCTCAACACGCTCTACGACGGGCGATTGTACCCGAGTTATCATGCCAAGATGGGACTTGCGGCAACCTGTCGCTTAGTCCGAGGAGAGACATGGTGACACACGCAGAGCGGTCGGCGACACGCTGTCTCGCTGGGCTCGCCAGCTGTGGAATGCTCATCGCTGGTGCCCCACGAGACGCCAATGCGCAGAGCCCGTTCGACGGGTGGCGGGAGCCGGTAGTGGTCGAGCTGGAGGTGGCCGGCGGGAAGGACGGCGAGCGCCTGCGCGCGCTGGGCGGCAGGCGGATCCAGCTTGGGCCACGCGAGCGCTTCACCATCGAGATCGACCCGTTCGACCAACGGGGCCGGCGTTTTCCACGCGAGCGGTTTCAGCTCGGCGTGGAGCTGGACCGCGAGTGTGACGGCCGTGTCTCGGTCTCCGACACCGGGTCGGGCAACCTCCGGTTCAGCGCCGGACGGAGTCGCGGACGCTGCCGCGCGCTGGTGTATGTGCCGGGCAACCTGAATCTCGAGTTCGAGCTGGAATTCGAGGTTACCGGCATCGGCGCGACCAACTACACGCGCCGTCAGGCCGAGGAAATCGCCAACCGTTTGTACCGCGCGATCCTGCAGCGCGAGGTCGAGCCGAGCGCGCGCGCGGCGGCTGTCGCCGAGATCCAGCGGGGCCGGATCGACAACCAGGTCGGCTCGATGCTCGACAGCCGGGAATTCGTCGTGATCCGGCAGCGCACGCAACCAGCGGAGATCCTCGAGGCGTTCTACGCGGGGCTGCTGGATCGGGCCCCCGACTCGGCCGGCGCCGACGACTATCTGCGTGAGATCAATCGTGGCCAGTTCCGCGTCGCCATCATGAACCTCGTGCAATCTCAGGAATTCGAGACCAGCCTGCCCTCCAGGTGAGGCGAAACCGTTGGCGCCGGGCCGTCGCGACCTCTATCGGTGGGGCGCCGCGCGACCTATACTGAGATTGGCAGCCAGCGACTGTCATCTGGAAGAGGACCTCTCATGAGGATGCGATACACACGACTGGTGATCACCGGGCTTGCGCTGCACCTGAGCACCGGTCTGGCCATCGCGCAACACAATGAAATCGAGCGGCTCGAGTCCGCCACGGCGGTCTTCGAGGAGATGATGGCGGCCCCCGACAACGCCGTCCCGCGGGCTATCTTCGACAACGCCGAGGCGATCGCGATCATCCCGAACACGGTGAAAGCCGGCTTCATTTTTGGCGCGCACCGCGGCAAAGGGGTCATCAGCGCCAGGAGCGAGCATGGCGGATGGTCACCACCGGCATTTCTGACCTTGACCGGTGGCAGCTTCGGCCTGCAGATCGGGGGCCAGTCGGTGGATCTGATCCTCGTGATCATGAACCGCCGCGGGCTCGAGAAACTGCTGCAGAACGAATTCAAGATCGGTGGCGATGCCTCGGCGGTCATCGGACCGATTGGACGGGACGCCGAGGCGTCGACCGACCTGATGCTGCGAGCCGAGATTCTCAGCTATTCGAGAACACGCGGACTGTTTGCCGGCATCACACTGAAGGGCTCGACGATCACGGCGGACCGCGACGCCAACGAGCGGTTCTACGGCTACCCGTTCGGGTCCGCGCAGCTTGTCCTGGAAGAAGAGAGTGCCACCCCGCACGACGCCGATGCCGTGGCGGCCTGGCGCGCCACGCTCGCGACGCATCAGGACTAGCGCATCGCGCTACTCTGACTTCTTGGCGCTCCAGGTGCCGCCGCCGGCATCGCCATAGTCGCACGTGCCTTCCATGGTGTCGCCCATGATCTTGCCGGTGTACTTCGCCTCGCCGACGCCCTCGGCCCCGAAGCTGAACTCGACCATGTCGCCCGTCACCGTCCCGGTGAGCTCGGCGCTCCCGAACGTGCCCTCATAAGTTCCGGTCAGTGTGTCGCCATCCTGCTTGAAGACGAACACCGGCTCGCCCGAACCCAGGTCGAGCTCGACCACCGCGCTCCAGCTACCTGTGATGTCGCTTTGGGCCGCCACGACGAGCCCGCCTACGACGATGACGACGGCCGCTACTGCTGCAATCCGTTTCCCCATCTGTTTGCCCTCCGAGCTAAGTGGCCCCGGTCATAAATACGGTCGCATTCGGCCGCCGATGCATCCCACGCCGCCGCGTTGCTCGTCGGTCGAATACTGCCGGTATGCTCCCTCCTCGCGCCTTGCGGGGCGGGCGCCTCGACGCCCTCGGTGCGTGACCGTACTTATGACCGGGACCACTAAGATCTCGCTTGCGCCTTTTCGATCTTAGCCCACGTATCCCGCAAGGTGACGGTCCGATTGACCACCAGGCGGCCCTCGGCCGAGTCGGCATCGACGCAGAAGTAGCCTTGCCGCTCGAACTGATACCGGCTGCCGGCCGGCGCCCCGGCCAGACTCGGTTCGACCCTGCACCCGCTCAGCGTGTCGAGTGACGCCGGGTTCAAGGCATCAGTGTACTCCCCGCCCTCGCCCACGTCCTCGGGGTTGATCTTCGTAAACAGGTGGTCGTAGAGCCGCACCTCCGCCTCGACGGCGTGGGCCGCAGAGACCCAGTGAATCGTGCCCCGCACCTTGCGCCCGTCCGGCGCATAACCGCCCCTGGTCTCCGGATCGTAGGTGCATCGGAGCTCCACGACCTCACCGCTCTCGGGGTCTTTCACCACGTCCCGGCAAGTGATGAAGTAGGCATAACGCAGCCGCACCTCGCGACCGGGCGCCAGCCGGAAATACTTCTTCGGCGGATCCTCCCGAAAATCGGAGCGCTCGACATAGAGCTCTCGCGAGAACGGGACCTCGCGCGAGCCCATGGTCTCGTCCTCCGGGTTGTTGATCGCCTCGACCTGCTCGACCTGCCCCTCGGGATAGTTCTCGATGACGACCTTCACCGGCCTGAGTACGCCCATCACCCGCAACGCCCGCTTGTTGAGGTCCTGCCGGACGGCGTCTTCGAGCTGGGCGACCGACACGATGCTGTTGGCCTTGGCGATACCGATCCGCTCACAGAAGTCGCGGATCGCCTTGGCGGTGTGGCCACGTCGGCGGAGGCCGACGATCGTCGGCATGCGCGGGTCGTCCCACCCTGTCACGTGTCTCTGCTCGACCAGCTCGAGCAACTTGCGCTTGCTCAGCACGGTGTAGCTGAGATTCAGTCGCGCGAACTCGATTTGCCGGGGCTGACACGGCACGTCGCAGTTCTCGAGAAACCAGTCGTATAGCGGCCGGTGGTCCTCGAACTCCAGCGTGCAGAGCGAATGGGTAATCCCCTCCAGCGCGTCCGACAGCGGGTGCGTGAAGTCGTACATCGGGTAGATGCACCACGCGTCACCGCTACGGTAGTGGGGCACTCGACGAATGCGGTAGATGGTCGGGTCGCGCATGTTCATATTCGGCGACGCCATGTCGATCTTCGCGCGTAGCGTCTTCGAGCCATCCGCGAATTCACCCGCCCTCATCTTGGTGAACAGATCGAGATTCTCGTCGACCGACCGGTCGCGATACG
Source organism: Acidobacteriota bacterium (assembly GCA_002726085.1). GTDB lineage: Bacteria > Acidobacteriota > Vicinamibacteria > Vicinamibacterales > UBA8438 > NP936. The sequence goes on along the minus strand of PBRZ01000008.1, from coordinate 18,840 downwards.
GACTGTTTCGACCGGGTTCGTTCCACAGACCGCGATACTCGCTGACCTCTTTCCCCTGCAAGTCGCAGACATAGGCCTTGCCGGTCTTGATCAGCTGCACGGCGAATCCGTGGAGCTGCTCGAAATAGTCGGACGCGTAGAAAAAGCGGTCGTCCCAGTCGAACCCGAGCCAGCGCACGTCGTCCTCGATCGCCTTGACGTATTCGACGTTTTCGGTGGTCGGGTTGGTGTCGTCCATCCGCAGGTTACACAACCCGTCGTGCTCGTCGGCCAGCCCGAAGTTCAGGCAGATCGACTTGGCGTGGCCAATGTGGAGATACCCGTTCGGCTCGGGTGGAAACCGCGTGTGGACACGGCCGTCGTGCTTTCCGGCACGCCGTTCCTCGACCACGATCTGACGGATGAAATCGAGCCCGCTCGTGGAGACGTCGGCGCGGGTGTCCACATCTGGTGGTGTGTCGGTGGCCATCTCAGTCCTATCGGTCCTAGCTCTCCGGCTGCAGGCTTCAGGCTTCGGGCTTCAGGCACTCGAGGGTGCAATCGATGCGCGCCAGACACGCCTCGCGACCCAGGATCGACAGCCCCTCGAACAGACCGAAACCGACCGCCTTGCCGGTCACCGCGACGCGCACCGCATGGATGATCTGACCGATGCCGATGCCTTCCGTGTCGACGAACTGGTGCATGGTCCGGTCCAGCGTCTGGGCGTCAAACGGCTCGATGTTTGCCAGCCGGTCGCGGAACCGCCGCAGCAGCGGCTCGACGCCATCCTTTCTCACGCGTTTGTTGAACGCCTTCTCATCGTACGCGACCTGTGCATCCGCCTGGAAGAACTCGGGATAGGAGAGGATGTCGCCGGCGACCTTGAGACGCTCGCCGGCCGCAGCGACGACCTGACCGAGCCGCGACCGCTGCGCGTCGGTCGGCGGCGTATCTACCAGGCTGGCGCGCTCCAGGAACGGACGCGTCCGGGCCACACGTTCATCGAGAGACAGCGCCTGCATCCGACGCTCCTGGAACGCCAGCAGCTTCTGGGGGTCGAAGCTGGCCGCCGAGCGATTCACCCGCTCCAGCGAGAAGTGCTCGACCATCTGCTCGCGGGTAAAGGTCTCGGTCCGGTCGTCGAGCGACCACCCGAGGAGGAGCAGATAGTTCACCAGCGCGTCCGGCTCGAAACCGACCTCGCGATAGAAATCGACCACCACCGGATTGAAGGTCTCTGGAGAGATTTCCAGCCCAAGCGCGGCGGCGATGTCGACGCCGTGGTCATGGATCTTCTTGAACTCGTGGTGCTTCAGATACTTGTTCAGCTTCCGCTTGCTGAGCTTCTCGGCGCTCCCCGGCTCGGCCACATACGGCAGATGGGCGAAGGCCGGCAGCGCATAGCCCAGCGCCGTGGCGATGAACATCTGACGGGGCGTGTTCGAGAGGTGCTCGATTGCCCGGATTACGTGGGTAATCTCGAAGTCGTGGTCGTCGACGGCGCTCGCCAGGTGATAGAGACAGGTGCCGTCGGCACGCTGCACCACGTGGTCCTGCTCGAGCGCCCACTCGAACTCGACGTCGCCTCGCACAAGGTCGTGAAAGGCGCAGACACCCTCGCGGGGCATCTTGAGACGCACGAAGGCTCGCCGACCCTCGGCTTCGAACGCGGCCGCCTGCGCCTCGGTCTCGGCCATCCAGCGTCGACTGTAGAGAAAGCGTCGTTTCTCGCGCTGCGCGGTCTCGCGTTCGGCCTGAATCTCGTCGGTGGTCGCGTAGTCACGATACGCGGCGCCGCTCGCCAGCAGTCGGTCGATCGCCGCCCGATACCGGTCACCGCGCTGAGACTGGTAGTACGGCGCATACGGCCCGTCGACCTCGGGCCCTTCATCCCAGTCGAGTCCGAGCCAGCGGAAGCCGTCCAGGATGGGCTGCAACGTCTCCTGGATGTTCCGCTCGGCGTCGGTGTCGTCGATCCGCAACAGAAACTGCCCCCCGTGACGCCGGGCGAACAGCCAGTTGAACAGCGCCGTACGGACGCCACCGATGTGGAGATACCCGGTGGGGCTCGGTGCGAAACGTGTGCGAACCGTCATCTGACCAACGATTATAATGATCGCCAGGGGTTGGCCGTCCGGGCGACACCTGACCTGAGGAGGAAACGACCATGCGCTGGCTGCTGACGACCGCCCTGCTCGGGACGCTGATGCAGGCGCCTCTCGAACCGGGACTGCACAACGCCACGATCGCCGTCAACGGTGTCGGCACGATGACCTACGGCATCTTGATACCCCGGGACTACGACCCGGACACACCGGTGCCGCTGGTCCTGGCGCTGCACCCCGGAGGCTCGCCCGGCGCCGGGTACGGCACGCAGTTCTTGCGTGGCGTCGTCGGACCGGCGCTGCAGGAGTGGGGCGCGATTATCGTGTCGCCGGACGCGCCGGACCGCCGGTGGGCCAACGAAACGAGCGAGCGCGGCGTGATGGCGCTGCTCGACGACGTGCGGGAGCGGTACGCCATCGACCCGGATCGCGTCCTGATCACCGGCTTCAGCATGGGTGGACGGGGCACCTGGTATCTGGCGACACGGCACCCCGACCTGTTCAAGGCGGCGATTCCGATGGCTGCGCGGTCCGACCGCGATGATGCGACCAAAGTGGGCGATATGCCGGTCTACATCATTCACGCACGGGATGACGAGGTGGTACCATTTGGCCCGGCCGAAGCGCTGGCTCAAACAATGGACGACCGCGGTCAAACGGTCGCCTTCTTGCCGCTCGAAGGCGTCGGCCACTTCCAGATGGGCGCGGCGCCGCTCCAGCAAGCCGGCGAGTGGGTCCTGGAACGCTGGGCGGAACGGTAGGAGCTTCTGACTTCTGACTTCTGAGAAGGGTACCTACCAACATGAACCATCGTCGTCTCGCGAACACCGGCATCTACGTCTCCGAGCTCTGCCTTGGCGCCATGACCTTCGGTGGCATCGGTCCATTCCAGGCTATCGGCGCCCTCGGCCAGACGGAAGCGGACACGCTGGTCCATCGGTCTCTGGACGCGGGCATCAACTTCTTCGACACCGCGAACGTCTACTCGGCCGGCCAGTCCGAGGAGATGCTCGGCAAGGCGTTGGGCGCCCGGCGTCCGGACGTCATCGTGGCCACGAAGGTGCGAGGGCGGATGGGCGAGGGACCGAACCAGATCGGGCTCTCCCGCGTGCACATCATGCAGGAGTGCGACGCCAGCCTCAGAAGGCTGGGCACCGACTACATCGACCTCTACCAGATCCACGGCCACGACCCGGTTACCGACATCGGGGAGACGCTCGGCGCGCTCAACGATCTCGTGCGCGCAGGCAAGGTTCGCTACGTCGGATGCTCGAACCTGACTGCCTGGCAGCTCATGAAGGCGCTCGGCATCTCGCGTCAGCAGGGGCTGGCCGAGTTCATCAGCACGCAGTCCTACTACTCGATTGCCGGCCGCGAGCTCGAGCGCGAGATGATTCCGCTCGTCGAGGACCAGGGGCTGGCGGTGCTGCCCTGGAGCCCGCTCGCCGGCGGGTTCCTGTCGGGCAAGTTCACCCGCGACAGCGAGACCGACCCGAACGCGCGACGGGTGAAATTCGACTTCCCGCCAGTCGACAAGGAGCGCGGCTACGACATCATCGACGTGATGCGCGAGGTGGCGACTGCGCATGAGGTCTCGGTGGCGCAGGTCGCGCTCGCCTGGCTGCTTCACCAGACTGCGGTGACCAGCGTCATCATCGGGGCCAAGCGGCTCGACCAGCTCGACGACAATCTCGGCTCCGTCGACCTGACCTTGACCGATGCTGAGCTCGAACGGTTGAACACGGTGAGCGCGTTGTCACCAGAGTATCCGGGCTGGATGCGGATACTCCAAGCGGACCGCGCGCCGGGCACCACGCGGAATTGGGACCAGTACGTGAAAAAGTGAGGGACGCCCAGCTCTTTTTCCGCTTCCCCCATCTGAATCAAACACCTGTCCGAAACGTAGTTCCTGTTAGAAGGCTGTCCGTCGACCCGCCAGGGCGCGTTTGGCGCTACAGTACAGGGTAGTCTTCTGCGTCATGTCTGCTCGGGACGCGGTATTCCGTCACAACCGACACGGCTCACTCGCCGCGCTCATAGAAGGAGAAAGTGCATGGACGACAACTTTCGCATCGTCGACGTGACAAAGCTCAAGGTGCCCAAGATCCCCTGGCGAGTCGTGGCGGGCGGCCTGGTGGCCCTCGTCGCGCTGGTGTCGCTGCTGGGTACCGTCTATCAGGTCCAGCCCGAAGAGGTGGGCGTGATCCTGCGGTTCGGGAAGTACGTGCGCACGACCGAGCCGGGGCTGCATTTCAAGCTGCCGTTCGTCGAGACCATGCAGCGGGTCGAGGTCCAGCGACAGCAGAAAGAAGAGTTCGGGTTCCGGACCGTCGAGGCGAACATCCGCACCGAGTTTGCCACCCAGGAGCGACGGTTCGCTGACGAAGCGGTGATGCTGACCGGCGACCTGAACGTGGCGGTCGTCGAGTGGATTGTCCAGTATCGGATCGACGATCCCTACGAGTTCCTGTTCAAGGTCCGGGACGTCGTCGGCACGTTTCGGGCGATGAACGAGGCGATCATGCGAGAGACGGTCGGCGACCGGACGGTGACCGAGGTGCTGACCGTCGGGCGCCAGGAGATCGAGAGCGCCGTGGAGGCCAGACTGCAGGGGCTGACCGAGCAATACCAGATGGGGATCACCATCGACCAGGTGGTGCTGCAAGACGTCAACCCGCCCGACCCGGTCAAGCCGTCGTGGGACGAGGTCAACCAGGCCCAACAGCAGCGCGACCGGCTGATCAACGAGGCGCGTGCCGAGTACAACGCTGTGATCCCCCGGGCGCGCGGCGAGGCCGAGCAGGCGGTTCTGCAAGCCGAGGGCTACGCTCTGGACCGCGTGAATCGCGCCGAGGGTGAAGCGACGCGGTTCGCCGCCATCGAGGCGGCCTATCGCCAGGCGCCGCAGGTAACCCGGCGGAGGATGTATCTCGAGACGATGCAGCGGATCCTGCCGCAGGTCGGACGCAAAGTGTTCGTGGCCGAGGGTGCGACAGGCGTCTTGCCGCTGCTGTCGCTCGACAGCGGCGCGCGCGCGGCGACCGCTACCTTGACCGACACCACACAGCGAACCGGAGGTGGCCAGTGAACCGATCTCAACCGATATTGTTAGTTCTCGTGCTGGTCGGGGTCATCCTGCTGGGAGGCTCGGTCTACACGGTCAGCGAAACCAATCAGGCGATCATCACGCAGTTCGGCGAGCCGGTCGGCGAGCCGGTGACCGAACCAGGGCTGCATTTCAAAGTGCCGTTCATCCAGACCGCGAACATGTTCGAGAAACGGTTCCTGGAGTGGGACGGCAGCCCGAACCAGGTGCCGACACGAGACAAGACGTTCATCTTCGTCGATACCTACGCGCGGTGGCGGATCTCCGAGCCGTTGCTCTTTTTCCAGCGGCTGCGCGACGAGCGTGGGGCGCAGTCACGGCTCGACGACATCCTCGACGGGGAGACGCGCAACGCGGTCGCGCGTCACGATTTGATCGAGGTCGTCCGGACCGCCAACCGTGAACCGGCCGACACGACCGTCGCGCCACAGGAAGAGCCGGAGAGTCTCGACGAGATCGTCACCGGGCGCGAGCAGATTACGCGTGAGATCCTCGAGGCGGCCTCCGCGGCGGTCGTCGAGCTCGGGATCGAGCTGCTGGACCTGAAGATCAAGCGGATCAACTACGTACCCGAGGTGCAACAGGACGTCTTCGCCCGGATGATCGCCGAGCGCAACCGGATTGCCGAGGGTTTCCGATCTGAGGGGCAGGGAGAGTCGGCGCGGATTATGGGTGAACGGGAACGGGACCTGGCGCGGATCAAGTCAGAAGCGTTCCGGACCGCCGAAGAGCTGCGAGGCACCGCCGACGCCGAGGCGACCAACATCTACGCGGAAGCGTATGGCCGCGACTCAGGGTTCTACGCGTTCACGAAGTCGCTCGAGACCTACGAGAAGACGATGGACCCCAGCACCTTCTTCATCCTGGGGACCGACAGCGAATTGATGCGCTATCTCGAGGCGCCGAGGTAGGAGGCGAGAGCCCAAGGAGTCAGGAGGCGGGAGACAGGAGGCAGGAGGCAGGAGACAGAAGGAAGCCGGAGGGCTTCGCCAGCCTCGGCCTCACGAGCTCGGAGGCTGGGGAACCTCCGCTGTGGACGAGCGACGCTCGTTCCCACCCGGTCGCTGCTTGCATCGAGGCGGCTGAGACCTGACCATACTGGTGTTATGGTCGAACTATCTGTCGTCGTCGCGCTCGTCATCGCCACGTCGGCGGCCTGCTCGCTGTTCGAGGCGGTGCTCTACTCGGTCCCGTCGTCGAGAATCGACGCGTTGGAGCGTGAGGGACGCAGCAGCGGCAGGCTGCTGCGTCGGCTGCGCACCGAGGTGGACCGCCCAATCGCAGCAATCCTCTCGCTGAACACCCTGGCGAACACCGGCGGCGCCGCGCTGGCCGGAGCGATCGCCGCCAACGTTCTGGGGTCCGCCCGGATCGGTTACTTCTCGGCCGCGTTCACGCTGGCGATCCTGTTCCTGTCCGAGATCATCCCGAAAACGACCGGTGTCGTCTTCTCGCGTCAGCTGGCCGGCCCGATCGCCGGTCCGCTGCAAGCGCTGGTCGTGATCTTCGCACCGTTCATCTGGCTGAGCCGCCGGCTGACCCGTCTGCTGGTCTCAACGGCGACCGAGCACGACCGCGTCTCGGACGACGAGCTGCTGATGATGGTGCGGCGGGGATTGCGCTCGGGCGATCTGAAACCGCACGAGGCCAACGTCATCAGCAACGTCCTGGCGCTCGAGGTCAAAAACGCCGGTCAGATCATGACGCCGCGGACGGTGCTCTTCACCCTCCACACAGGCACCAGCCTCGCCGATGCGGCAGCCAACGAGCTGCTGCTGCAACACAGCCGGGTGCCGGTCTACGACGAGGACCCGGACGATATCGTCGGCGTCGTCCATCGGCGAGACATCCTGCGAGCCGCGGCCAAGGACGAATTCGACACGACCCTGGACGAGCTGATGTACCCGGTGCACTTCGTGGTCGAGACCGCCAAACTGGACCAGTTGTTGCGCACCTTCCTCGAGCGACGGCAGCACCTGGTCGTGGTCACCGACGAGTTCGGCACCGTCAGCGGCATCGTGACACTCGAGGACGTGTTGGAGGAGATTCTCGGACGGGAGATCGTCGACGAATTCGACAAGGTGCCCGACCTCCGCGCCTTCGCGCGCCAACAACGAGCCGCCACGCGCCCGGCCCAAACCGACACCACCGGCGGATGAGCCACCGCACCGGCCGGCATCGCCCTATTCGGAGGGCTTCGGCGCTTGTTCGTCGAAGTGGTGGTCCCAGTGCGCGCCGCTGCAGAACGGCTTGTTCTTGCTGTGGCCGCACCGGCACAGATCGAAGTGCTCCTTCGAAGCCCCCTCCCCCCAGGTAACCTCCTGCAGGTCGGCGCCGCCAAAGATCGCGTAGGGACCATTGGGCGCGATCAGTATCATCGGGTCGCGGTCGCGGTCGCGATGCTCGACGCCGTCGACACTGTAGCTCAACGCTCCAGACGGACACTGATTGACCTGCGCGACAATCGCCTCGGCGTCGGCGCCGTCCGGATCGATCCACGGCTCGGTGCCGAGGCGGAACACCGACGCGAGACCGTCGGTGCAACGAGCCGCATGCGCGCAGATGCCGCGGTTGTCGTGGAGGGTCACGGCGGCGCCGGTGTAATTGTCCCGCTTGTCTGTCGCCCGGTCTGCCGCTTTGTCGTCGGTGAATCCGTTCTGGTTGTGCGTGCCGTCGCAGAACGGCTTGTTCGACGACCCGCCGCAGCGGCACAGCTTCACCCTGCCGTCGGTCTCATACACCTTGCCGTCGGCGAGGCCCTTCAGCATCCGGCAGTTCGTCACGAAATAGGGTCCGTTCTTCCTGGCAACGATCGTCGGCTTCTGACTCATCGGATCCTCCCTGAAGAGAGCAGGTGTTCAGGCTTCCGTCCGCCATTGTAGTCCTGGCGGCCCGTGGCAGAAGCCCAGCGCCATTCTCGGTGCGACGCAGGGTTCTGCGACGGGCCGCAAGGCTGACTGTGCCCGAGAGGGGACAGGCACCTGCCAAGAAAGGGACAGCGAGCCAAGACACAGACCCCGCTGGTAAAACACGGAAGACCGGAAGGCCATGAGGATCCAGCGTCTTGAGGCCTCTAAACCGGTCTCCTCGTGACTGTCGCGGCCACGACGCAACGAGCCTGCGGCTGGAACGTGCATTGCACTTGTTAGTGATTACCCTGCACGGCGCCTGCAAGGAGGATGTCGGTGTCTGTTCCGAAACGAACCACAACCTGGGTCTGTGTTGTCTGCACCCTCGTGCTCCTGGCGTGGCCAGACACGGCCGACGCGCAGCGCCGTCGCGTCCGCCGCCGTCAAGGGCGACCCGTCCTCTACACGCGCGTTTGGTACGGCCCCGGGTACTACAATCCGTACTTCTATGGACCCTACTCCTACGGTCCTTGGGGGCCATACCCCTACTACGGCGTCCGGTATCAGGAGCGCGGCTCCGTCCGGCTCGAGGTGAAGCCGGAAGAGACCGAGGTCTACGTCGACGGCTACGACGGCATCTTCCAGCGGCTGCACCTGAGGCCCGGTCCACACGACATCGAGTTGCGTCTCGAGGGGCATCAGAGCTTTCAGGAGCAGCTGTATTTGCCGGTTGGATCCACCTATCACATCCGGCACCAGATGGAGCCGCTACCACCTGGCGAATCGACTCCCCCGCCACCGGTTCCGCCCGCACAGCTTGAGTTCGAGGCGGAACCGTCTCCGCGCCCGGAACCTGGACGTCGACGAGCCGCGCCACCCGAGCGCCCGCCCGCATCCGACTTTGGCACGCTCGCCATCCGCGTGCAGCCGGACGACGCCGTGATTCTGGTGGACGGCGAGGAATGGCGCAGCCCCGGCATCGCGCGACTGGAGCTCGACCTCGGCGCCGGTCGTCATCGCATCGAGGTCCGGCGTGACGGCTACGAAGGCTATGTGACCGACGTGGAGGTCCGGCCGGGAGAAACGACGGCGGTCAATATAAGCCTGCCACAGCTGTCACCCCCGCAGCGCGAGTGACGGGCCACCCGGTCCGCGTGCCGATGAATGTGACGAGCCGGTGGGCTGACCCCTGTATACTCCTCCCGACTCGACACTTACACGAGGTGCTCCATGACGTCACTGCGTACACGACCGCTCGTCCTCTTGCTGACGCTGGCGGTACTCTCGGCGCCGGTCCTCTCGGCTGAAGATCTTCCTCGGGCACAACCCGAGGCGGTCGGGCTCTCCGGACCCCGGCTGGAGCGGCTCACCGAGGCGATGCAGGCCTATGTCGACGACGGCCGGCTGGCCGGCGCGGTGATCCTGGTGGCGAGACGCGGTCGGGTCGCCTATCTGCGGTCGTTCGGACAGCGCGACATCGAGTCGAGGTCGCCGATGGCCGATGACGCGATCTTCCGGATCGCCTCGCAGACCAAGGCGATCGTCAGCACCGGGGTGATGCTGTTGCAGGAGGAGGGCAAGCTGCTCATCTCCGACCCGGTCGGGCGCTATCTGCCCCAGTTCGCCCGCACGCAAGTCGCCGTCGCCAGAGATGGCGCAGGCTATGACGTGGTCGACGCGCGTGGACCCATCACGATACGCCAGCTTCTGACGCACACCTCCGGGGTCAGCTACGGCAGCGGGCCGGCAAGCGACCGCTGGGAGTCTGCCGGCATCCAGGGCTGGTACTTCGCCGACCGTGAGGAACCGGTGGGCGACACCATTGCCCGCCTCGCGGCGCTACCGTTTGACGCGCACCCCGGCGAGCAGTGGATCTACGGCTACAACACCGACATCCTCGGCGCGCTGATCGAGGCGGTGAGCGACCAGCCGCTCGACGAGTTCATACAGACCCGGATTCTCGAACCCCTCGGGATGGAGGACACCCACTTCTATCTGCCGCTCGACAAGCGGGACCGTCTGGCAACGGTCTATTCGGCGACGAACGACGGGCTCGACCGCGCGCCGAACCCGGGACACATGGTCGGCCAGGGCGCCTATGTCGACGGGCCGCGCACCAGCTTCTCCGGCGGTGCCGGGCTGCTGTCGACCGCCACCGACTACGCGCGGTTCCTCCAGATGACGCTGAACGGTGGCGAATTGGAGGGGACCCGGCTGCTTGGCCGCAAGACGGTCGAGCTGATGACGACGAACCATCTGACCGACCAACCGTTCCGAGCGGGTCAGGGGTTCGGGCTCGGCTTCTCCATCGTCGAAGACGTCGGCGCTCGCGGGCTGCCCGGCTCCAAAGGGGAGTATGGATGGGGCGGCGCGTATCACTCGACCTATTGGGTGGACCCCACCGAAGAGCTGGTCGTGGTCTATCTGACCCAGCTGATACCGGCCGGCGGTCTCGACGACCAGGGCAAGATTCGCGCACTGATCTATCAGGCGATTGAAGACTGACGACTAGCACCGGCTGTCCCGACGAGACCAAAGAGCAGGAGCACGCCGTCGATGGCCACGGTTAGCGCGTCGCTGCGGACCGGGACCGCGGTCGATATCCGGTCGCGCCAGTTTCTGTGGCGCAGTGACGAGCCGCCCGAGGCCGGTGGTGCCGACACGGGACCGACGCCGTACGAGTTTCTGCTGGGCAGTCTGGCAGCCTGCATCGCCATGACGCTAAGGCTGTATGCGACCCACAAGGACATTCCGCTGACCGGTGTCGACGTGTCCCTCGAGTTCGACCGGGTGCATGCCGACGACTGCGTCGACTGCGACGAGCGGGCCGACGGGCTGATCGACCGGGTACAGAGTCAGGTCACGATTCACGGCGAGGTGACGACGGCACAGCGGGCACGGTTGACTCAGGTCGCCCAACGGTGCCCGGTGCACAAGACCCTGGCGCACGGCCTACACATCACCGACCAGGTCGCCTTCGACGACGCAGCGGAGTGACGGGGACCCCACCCGACCGCGGCGCTCTGCCTCCTGGTGTCCTGTGTCGGTTTCCTGGCGAGGTGTTCGGCCTCCTTAGACGGGGCTACGCCCCGCACCCCCCGCGAACGCTCCGCGGGGACCCCGCGAGCCCCACTCCGCGTCCGCGGGGCGCGCACGTGCGCGCCCTGGCTGTGACCTCGCCAAGCAGAAGCCGCGACGACAGCCCTCGCGGACGCCTCGCCGGGAAACCCCTACCACTCCTCCATCTCGAACCGGATCTGCCGCCGGGCGGCGGTCGACCTGATGTCTGCCGTCGACACCGGGTTGCCGCACGTCAGCAGCACGGATGCCGCAGGGTCGACCCGGTCACGGATCGCCGTGGGGGACAGATGGCTCGGCAGCACAGGATGAACCAGCCGTTCGAGGGCGATGTTGGCCGCCGTGCGCGCGACGTCTCCACCAGCGCTCGTCTGGTTCTCCTCCTCGGTCGTCGGCAGATCAAAAATGTGACGCAACACGTTGCTGGCACGTCCCTGGCCGATTCGCTTGTCGACGGCCGCATGCTCGGACGGACGGCTGACGGTCGGCACATACATGAAGTCGAACCGGCCCGCCGCCTCGATCTCGAACAGCGTGTCGTGATAGCCAAGCTCCGGGGCCGTGCGGTTGGTGTGGAGCAAGGTGTATCGCCGGTCGTCACCCCCATCCCCGCGCGCGTGCAGCTCCTTGACCATGGAGACGAACGGCGCAACGCCGGTCCCGGTACCGATGAACAGGACACTCTTGGCGTCCTCGGCCCGTGCCGACAACGTGAAGTTGCCGGTAATCCGGTCGTGGTAGGTCACCTCGCAACTGGTCTCCTTGCTCATCCCGAACAGCGCCTCGCTGAGACGACCGGGTAGACCGTGCACACCGTATTCAAGCGCGACAAAGAACTCGAGCCAGCCATGTTCAGCGGTCTCGGCCGGTGCCGACGCGACCGAGTAGGAATGCGTCACCGAACCGATCGTCTGCCGTCCCCACGGGTCGAGATCCGGCTCGTAGACCGGCTTTCCATCGGGCGCGACACCGGTCTTCCGCGTCAGCTTGCAGTCGTCCCGACGGAGCGCGATGTATTGCCCCTCGTCGTAATCGGGAAACCGATTGTCCGGCTCCGGCATCAGCCGGAACCGCATGAGCGTCTCCGACACCAGTTTTTTGTGTACGACCGTTCCGGTCTTTTGCTCTACCATTTAGCCCCTCCCCCAAATCACCCCCCAACGATACCGACGAACGCACGTCCTGCCTGCGCGATTCACGCGTTCGAAAAAAAAGGCGGCGCCCCCATGATCTGGAGCGCCGCCTGAGCATTCCGCCGAGGCCGCCCTACTGCGGCAGCCTGAGCGCCACGAACGAACCCGGCATCTGCGAACCTCTCCCGCCGCGACCGCCGCCCGACCTGCCGCCGATCGGCGCAACGATGTATTGCACGCCCTCGTGCATGAAGGTCATTGGCGCGGTGTTGGTCGGCGCCGGGATCTCCACCGTCCCGATCCGCTCGCCGGTCATCTTGTTGTGGGCATGGAGCACCGCACCGCCGCCGCGGCCCTCACCATAGATGAGCAGCGACTTGGTCGACACCGTGGTGGGATGCGACGGCGCCCCGGTGTTGCCGACGTCGACGCCCTCGAGTGCCGGATGGTTCTTGATGCGGTCTGGCGTGTCGCCATTCGGGATCCACCAGAGCGTTTCACCGGTGTTCAGGTCGATCGCCGTGATGCGGGCGTAGGGCGGTTTGAACAGCGGCAGCCCCTGCGGACCGCGCACCCCTCCGGGGCCAGCCACCCACTCCATGACCGTCCGGCCGATCGGGTTCGGATCGTCCTGGTCGGCCGCGAGACCCGGCGTCAGCATCGGCGCCGAGCAAGCCTTGGTGGACGAGACATAGAGAATGTTGGTCTCGGTGTCGACCGAGGCGCCACCCATGATGTTGGTTCCACCGTTCGAACCGGGGCAGTGAATGGCGGCGCGCTTGCCGAGGTCGTTCCCACGCTGCAACGGCGGGGTAAAGAGCGGCCCATACTCGTATTGCTCGAGGATCTCGGTTGCCTCGGCCCGCAGCTCGGGTGTGAAGTCGATCAGCTCGTCGATGCTGACGTTTTGCAGCTCGTAAGCCGCCGGCTTGGTCGGGTGCGGCTGGGTCGGCGAGTACCACTCGCCGGGCACGTGCCCCTGTGGCGCCGGTCGCTCCTCGATCGGCCAGACCGGCTCGCCGGTCGCCCGGTTCAGCACATAGGCATACGACTGCTTCGTCGTCTGCACCAGCGCCGGTATGCGCTGTCCGTCGACCGAGATGTCGACCAGGGTGGGCGCGGTCGGGTTGTCGTAGTTCCAGATATCGTGGTGCACCGTCTGGAAATGCCACCTGCGTTCGCCGGTCCGCACGTCCAGCGCGAGAATCGTGGTGGCGAACAGGTTGTCCCCGGGATGGAAACCGCCCCAGAAGTCGTTGGTCGGCGGGTCGGTCGCCACGTAGACCAGCCCGAGCTCTTCGTCGGCGGACAGGGGCGCCCAGGCCGAGACGTTACCGGTGTAGGACCAGGCGTCGCTCTCCCAGGTATCGAACCCGAACTCGCTCTCCGACTGCGGAATGACGTTGAACTTCCACAGGAAGTCGCCGTTGGCGGCATCGTAGCCGAGGATGTGCCCCGGCACGTTCTCGCGCCGGGTCTGCTGGTAGCCCTGCTCGTGACTGTTGCCGACGACGACCACACCGTTGGTGACGATCGGGGGCGACGAGTTAGTGATGTACCCGACTTCGGGGGGCAGCCCGTCGGTCGGATGAAAGTCGTAGCCGAAGTTGGACAGCAGGTCGATGGTGCCGTTGTCGCCGAAGTCAGCGACCGGAATACCGGTGTCGGCGTCCAGCACGTGGAGGAAGAACGCCGGCGTCACGATGTAGATTCGCCCCTCGCCGTTCACCTCTTCGTAGGCGACGCCTTTGCCGTAGCTCTTCCGCATCGAGTCTTCCCAGCGCTTGGTGGACGGCTCGCGGAAGGTCCAGAGCGTCTCACCGGTCGCCGGGTCCATGGCAAAGACCGTGCGGCGCTCACCCGCCACCGAGAACAGCTTGCCGTCGGCGTAGATCGGGGTCGAGCGCTGGATGTTGTAGATATGGGGGCCGAAGTTGTCGCCCCGCCAGACCCAGGCAACCTCGAGATCCTCGAAATTGCTGGCGTCGATCTGGTCGAACGGCGCATAGCGGGTGCTGGCGGCGTCGCCGCCCCAGTGCGTCCAACCGCCGTCCTGGGCCGTGACTGGTCCCGCGGCGAGCGTCATACACAACGCCAACGCTACGAGACCGGCCGACTTCGCGAAACCGGGACTATAGATGGCCTTCAAGTGGATTCTCCTTCGTACGCGGGTCCGACAGAGCAGTCCATTATATCTTATACAGACGCACCAAAAGGGCCGGCGTTTACAGCTGTCTGCGATGAAGGGCGACTGGAAGGGTTGCCACTCCATACGCATCAACGATCAATGGCGATTGGTGTTCCGATGGAGCGGCAGCGAGGCGAACGACGCCTCGTGAGGGGCCTCGCTCACGCCAGTTGATACTCGGACATGCCCATCAGGACGTGGAGCGCCTCCCGCAACGAGGTCTCNAGGTTCGGCTGCCCGTAGTCGATCGCGCCCATCCCAATGCCGCCAGTGAGCACATCGACGACGATCTGGCGGCGGCTCTCGGTCAGCGGGACGCGCAGGAACCGGTGAATGAAGTAGTCGGCCACCTCGTCTGCTCGCGTGAGCCCGGCCTCGCGGATCATCGCCACCACGTCGATCTTCGCCACGGTGAGCGGGATCGTCGGCGACAACTGGCGTCCGCGGGGTTGTCCCGCCAGGACGGCAGGATTGAGGATCCACCCTTCCTTTTCCCGCTGCAGCTTGGGATCGTTGGCCCGAGCCCCGGCATCGTTCAACAGATCCACCGTCAGGGCGGTGTCGAGGACGGGTATATCCAACTCAGCGGTGTCGTCAGACGGCGATGACGGGGTGTTTCGCGACGTGGGTCGCGTTCGCCGACGTCGAGGGCGCTCCGGCATCACCATGTCCGCGATCGCCGGACTGATGCCAGTCGTGTCGATACATCCCGCCCTGTCACATCGGTACTGGAAGTTGTAGGTCGCGCTGTTCCGGTTCGACTCCGGCTCGGGGAAGAAGACACGCCGGGCAAAGTTGGCCCGCTCGAGCAGCGTCGCCGGGTTGATCCAGGTCCGCCCGCCCGCCCAGCCAGCGACGCTCGGCGGGTCGAAGGGCTCTTGGCCGAGGGCCTGGGCCGTGTACTTGAAGTTCGGCGTCCCGGGCACCTCCGTCACGCCCAGCTTCCGGTAGGTTGAGACCAGCAGGTGGATGGGCGATTTGATCTGCGTCCCAGAGGAAGCCGAGCTGTAGAAGTCTCGCGACAGAAAGATGGTCTTCAACAGAGGCTTCAGCTCGTAGCTCGCGTCTCGCAGTACGGCGGCCAGCTCGGCCTGGAACTCGGAAGACGGATCCTCGCGCACGAAGAACTTGTAGATGTTCCGCGCCATGAAACTGGCGGTCGCCTCCTGCTGCAGGATCAGATCGACGACGTCCTCACCGTCGAAATTGCCAGTCTGGCCGAAGATGGTCTTCTGGCCGTAATCGTGGATGTCGGCCTTGAAGACGAACTGGTGTTCATTTTGGGGATGATAGCCCCACCCGGTGAACGCGCGGGCCGCGTCGCGAAGGTCCGCCTCGGTGTAGCCCCGGCCCTCGCCCATTGCGAACAGTTCCATGATCTCGCGGGCGAAGTTCTCGTTTGGATGCCCGACGACGTTGTCGACGTTGTCGAGAAACCGGATCATGGCGGGATCTTTGGCGATGCCGAGCAGGAGGTCCCCAAAATTGCCCGTGGCGTGCTCACGGAACATCGTCTGCTGGATCAGCATCTTCTCGTAGTCGTGGAGCTTCTGGTGCTGGGTCGCAAAGTGCCCGTGCCAGAAGAGCACCATTCTTTCCTCGAGCGGCCGACGCGTATTGAGCATCCGGTCGGCCCACCACATCACAGCCCGATCCATTTCCAGACGCGAGGCCACCACCATGAAAATGCCCGTGGTGGCAACTTCCTGATTGCGATTCGCCGGATCCGAGTAATCGACCTTCACCCCAAGGCTTTCGCCGTGATCCTGGGCGTGCTGGATGGTCAGGTGCATGTCGAGGTGAAAGGGCGGCTTCACGATCTCGTGGAACAACTTCCGCCCCTGCGCGTCTCGGCTATGGAGAAACACCGGCAGGTGGCTGTTGTCCAATGACTCGTAGTCCACGAAGGCGTCGACGGCGGCCTCCGGCGTCATCGCGGCCAGGCGCTCGATCTGCTCTGGGGTGCCCCCGAAACCGGCGCGCTCCAGTAGATGCGCCGCGCGATCGTAGCTCCAGTCCCCAGGTCCGATCGGCGAGAGGTCACCAACCCACGCCGACGGGCCAGCTGCGGCCTGCCCTTGCTCGGCGCCTGTCGGTACTCCGGTCCACACACACACCAACCCTACCGCCACGAGCACCGCAGGCCACTGTCGTGTTCTCATCACGCAGCCCTCCTGATCGCCATGCGCGCACAACCTCAAGCGCACCTGAGTTGGTCAATTGTGCAGAATGGTCCAACGACGTACACGCGTCATTCAACGGTCACGGTGGAACTACGCCAACCTCCAGGTTCGTTCGCAAACTGGTAGGGCAAGAACTTCAGGTCAACGTTCCGCTCCAGCCTGGTGTCAGGGGCGCGATACATATCGCGCATGCCACCCGCAGCCTCAACTTGACAGTGTCCTCTGCAGTTCTGACGCCGCCGTTCGGCCTCCCTTCAGGCGAACACGCCCANCGGCGCGAAGTCGCCTCGCAGCAGCGTATCGGTGTCGTCGTAGCCCATCCACTCCTTGATCATCGTGGCGTAGACCCGCCGGAAGTCGGTCGTGAACTTCAGGTTCCCGTCCTCGTAGCCAAAGATGACGTCCAGATCCGTCAGGCTGGGATAGGCGCCGTAGAGCCCGCCCGTGACGTGCTTCCCGAGGATGAACATCGGCCCCGCGGTGCCGTGATCGGTGCCGTCGCTCGCGTTCTGCCCGGGTCGCCGCCCGAACTCGCTGAAGATCATCATCGCGACATCGTCGGCGCGGCCGATTCGCTCCATGTCCTCGAAAAAGCCCTTGAGTGCGTCGCCCAGGCCCAGGAGGAGCCGCGCGTGCGAGGCGTCCTGGTTCGAGTGGTGGTCGAACCCGCCGTAGTTGATGTAGTAAAAACGAGTCGGCAGACCGCCGTCGATCAGGGCCGCCACCTTCGGGAGACTCGTGGAGTCCCCTCCGTCGCCGTAGTCCACCGGGGTCGAATAGCTGCCGATGGCCTCCCGCACCAGGACCGACCCGGTGGCGGCGTTTCTCGAAATGGACTCGACAAACCCCAGGGCGCCGCCTGCGGCCGCATCCGGCATCTTCGCGTCGAGCTCCTTGGCCGCCATCAACGCCGTGTCGCTGCCCTGACGCTGGAACCGGTCCGGATCATTGAAGACCACCGGCGCATGCACCCCGGCCTGCACCGCGTTGGCCATCTTGGTGGTGATGTTGACGATGAAGTTCTCCTGCGGGGTCGGCCGGACGGCGTCCGCCAGACGGCCCACCCACCCCAGTTGCTCGGACTGATGCGGCACGGCCGAATGCCACCAGTCCATCGCCGTGAAGTGCGACATCGAGGGGTTGGGATAGCCGCATCCGTTGATGATCGCGACCTGGCCTTCATCATAGAGCTGACGGAGGCCGCGCAGCTGCGGATTGAACCCCAGGTCGTCGTCGATCGGCAGCACCGCGCGGGCGGGAACCGCGAGGGATGGCCGCAACTGGTAGTACTCGTCATTGCCGTAGGGCACGACGGTGTTCAACCCGTCGTTGCCCCCGCTCAGCTCGAGCACCACCATGATGCGGTCGGGATGGGTTTCCTGGCCGCCTGCCAGCGCCTGCATCGCCAGGGCCGTGGACGAGTCCCGGAAGACCCACGGGAGGGCCGCCGTCACGCCGATGCCATACAGTCCCTGACGCATGAAATCGCGCCGGTTACACCCACAGTCACGGTACAACTTGTTTGTGGCCATGCTTCATTACTCCTGGTCTCTTTTCTGGCTTCTCGTGCTTCGAACATGCTCGATCAGGGAACACTCGCGCCCCTGAATGCCGCGCTCACCCCAGCTGATACTCGGACATACCCATCAGGACGTGGAGCGCCTCCCGCAACGCGGTTTCCAGATTCGACTGCGTGTAGTCGATCGCGCCCATCCCGATGCCGCCGTTGAGCACGTCGACGACGATCTGGCGGCGGCTCCCGGTCAGCGGGACGCGCAGGAACCGGTGGATGAAGTAGTCGGCCACCGCATCGACCTCGGTGAGCCCGGCCTCGCGGACCATCGCCACCAGGTCGAACTTCGCGACCGTGAGCGGAATCGTCGGCGAGAACTGGCGCGCCATGGCGGCGCCGACCGTGCTGCCATAGCCGATGTTCCACCCTTCCTTTTCCTGCTGCAGCTCGGGATTGTTGGCCCGCACCCCCGCATCGGTCAGCAGGTCCACCGGCAGGCCGGCGTCGAGGATCGGCGCCTCGTCCTCCTCCTTGTCGTCCACGTAGGCGGCCGGCGCTGCAGGGTCGGATGCCGCGGCTGCCGCGTTGGCGGCAGCCCGGGCCCGACTCCGCCGCCGCCGCGCATCGTCCGGCATCTCCATGTTGACGATCTCCGGGGCGATGCCGGTCAGGTCGACACACCCGCCCCTGTCACATCGGTACT
>PBRZ01000007.1 GCA_002726085.1 Acidobacteriota bacterium | reverse complement strand
TCGCTGCCCCAGTACGGGGATGGCACCGGGTTGGCGGTCGGCGCCCCGTACTCGGGCCCGCGCCGGTCCATCGGCACGCGCGTCGGAATCTGCAATTCGATCGACTGATGACGCACCGGGTCGGCGACGGTCAGCACGCCCATCATGTCGACACCATACACCGGGCCGTTGCCATTCAGCGCGGGATTGCGCTTGTCGGTGGCCACCTCGTCGTGGATGAATCCCCTCAGGTTCGACCAGCCCCACTGGGTCAGCACGAGGTTGCGTTCGACCCCATTGGGACGCGGCGGCGCCGGTGGCACCTCGCCGGCCATTATCCGGTCGGTCCAGTCAGCGAACATCGTCAACGAGCGAGCCCGGCCCATCCGGTTCATCCCGCCGTTCATGCCGCCGCCGCTGCCGCCGATCTGCACCCGCTGGTCCCAGGCATGCAGCGTCGAGTCGTAGTCGCTCAGGTTGGGGACCTCCCGTGTCGCACNGTTGCCCATCTGNTGACAGAGCTGACAGCCNTCNTTCANCCGGTCCACCCAGAGCGCCTGATTNCGCATNCCCCGGTTGATGCCGTTNCCGTCGTCGCCGGTNCCNGGAAAGTCGCCGGNCGGCGGGACCTCCAGNAGCGAGTACCANTAGTTGGCCGGNTAGANNGCGGCCGCCTCNTGNGGNGTNGCNGCCGNCNNGGNGGCGATCGNCACCNCGTCCCCCGGGCTGGCGTTCTGNTTCGCCGAGTCGAGCAGCCCNTAGCCNCGCGCCCANACNTCGTANNCNCCGNCCGGCAGNTCCGGCACCANGAANCGGCCCTCGTCGTCGGTGACNACGATCTTGCGGAANGTNGTNTCCAGNTCGTCGGTCTCGGCGATGACCCAGACACCNGCCTCACNGCCNCGNGCGCCGGTGACCACGCCGCTGATGTCGTCGCCGGCCGCCATNGCCGGCNCCNTGCCGCNNCCCGCGACCAGNCACNCCAGCCCGNNCGCCANCGCCAATGCCGCNCCCANNGNACCGAATNGCNNCGTTGTCNTGNGCATCGNTACCTCCNGCGGTCACGNAGCCNTGNNACTGCGATNTCNGCNNNCCATCATACGCCAGTNCCCGCCCGTTGGAGGTCACTTCCCNTTCAGGTGCTCGTCGAACCACTCGATGGCCAGGCTCACGACCCGGTCGCGGTGGTCGCGGTAGACGTCGTAGTGCCCGATGCCGGGGATCTCGACGTATCGTTTTGTCTTCCCGGGCATCCGCTCGTACGCGAGTNTGGCGTTGGTCTCGTTGTCGAGCAGGTCTTCGTTCGCGGCGACGATAAAGAGGACCGCCGGGTGCGNGACCCGGTCGGCAAATGNGACCGGCGCATACCGCGCGAACTTCTCCCGGATCGGGNCGCCGACCAAACTGCCGCGTGTGACCGCGCGGGGCTCGGGATACGCCTCGCCCCGAGCTCGCCCGGTCGCCTCGGCATGNGTCGCACGCGCTTCGCTCTCGGTCGCGACGACCCAGCTCGAATCGAACCCGCCGACCTGGCTGACGACCGCCTTGATGCGGGGCTNGTGTGCCGCGACGTAAAACACGTGCCCGCCCGAGTAGCTCGACCCGCGAATCCCGATGCGGTCGGTGTCGACCATCAGCTCACCGGCCGCCCGATCGATCACGTTGAACCAGTCGGCCGTCTGTTCGATCGGGTCGACGTACTCGCGNACTTCCCGTACCTCGGCCGTGAAGGTCTGGTTCCGGCCCGACTCGGGGGTGATGGGAGACGGCGCGGTCAGGACGAGCCGGGCGTCGCTCTCGCCCCAGCCGCGGTAGTCGAACGTGATGACGAGATAGCCGGCCGTGGCCAGGTCGATCGCGTCGCGCCGGAAACCTGCGGCGGTGCCGCCCCAGCCGTGCGCCATGATGATCGTCGGCAGCTTCTGCCCGGCCAGCGAGGTCAGCGAGAACAACTCGGCGTGCAGCCGTACTCCGTCACTGACGGGCGCGCCGGTCCGGAGGTCGATGGGGCCGGGCGCGTTGAAGTCGGCCGCGCGTTGTTGCGCCCCGGCCGGGCACACGCCAAGCGCCAGGACCAGGCCCGCCATGGCGCCAATTTGTATGATGGCCGCGTGTTTCGCGAGCAAGACGCACCTCCTCATTGCAAGCCGCCCCGCGGGCTCGTCCCGCCCAGAACGACTGTGCCCATCGTCTCTAATCCAACGTAAAGGCGGCCATGACGGACATCACACGCCGCAATGAGGGACCGGTACAGAGTGCGACCCGGCGGTGCGGGCCGCCCATCGGNGGAACGGGCCCCGCGGCGTCTAGCGCCGCGAGACCCGAATAGCGGGACCGGGTCGGCCCACCGANAACCGACTACGCGAAGATCGGAATCGTGGGGTACTCACCATACAGAATCGGATCCATCTCGCCGGCGTAGCCCAACCATCCCTTCAGCATCGTCGCGTAGACCGAGCGAAAGTCGACACGCATCTTCAGATCGCCCTGATCGAGGTCGGTCAAGCTGGGGTAGTCGAAGTGGATGCCACCCTTGACGTTGTTGCCGACCACGAACCAGGGTCCGGCCATGCCATGGTCGGTGCCGTTCTGCGGCGGTCCGTTCTCCCTTACGCGACGGCCAAACTCGGTCATGATCAGAATCGTGATGTCGTCGGCCTGTCCCATGCGCTCGAGATCGTTCATGAATCCACTGACGGCATCGCCGGTGTAGCCCAAGAGTGATGCATGCGGGCCTTCGAGGGAACCCTGATTCCTGTGAGTGTCCCACCCGCCGGTGTAGTTCACGTAGTAGACGCGTGTCTCGAGATCGCCTTCGAGACAGGCCGCGACCTTCTTGAGGTCGTGGGACAGGGTTGCTGCCGGCTGCCCGAACACCGTGGTTGCCATAGTGCTTTCTTCGCCGTAGTCCACCTCGCTCCCGGGTCCGCTACTGTACGCGCTCACGGCCGCTCGGACTCTGGCCGCGACATCGGTCGCACCCGCCGAGATCTTGCGAACCAAGTCGAGCATGTCGCGCTTGGACAGCTTCGCCGTGGCCGGCATGAGATCCCCGAGCACCGGCTCCTCGACCGGGGCGGCGTCCCGTTTGAATGCCTCGGCCTCGTAGAACACGACGGGGGAGTGGATCCGTCCAGTGACCGCCAGGTTCTGCTCTCGGGAGATGTTGACGAGAAAGTCGGACTGCGTGCGTTCGGGCTGGTACTCATCGGCAAACCGGCCGAGCCAGCCGTAGCCGTCGCCGAGGTGAATGTTGGGCATCGCCGACCGCATGTACTCGATGCCCTTGAAGTGCGACCGGATGGCATCCGGATAGCTGACCCCGTTGATGATGGCAACCTTCCCATCCTTGTACAGCTGCTCCATCCCTGCGAACGCGGGATGAAAACCGACCTCGTCATCGAGCTTGAGGACCTTGTCGGCCGGGATATTCAAGCTGCGCCGGCGCCTGTAGTACTCGTCGTTCGTATAGGGCACGACGGTGTTGAGCCCATCGTTGCCGCCGAACAGCTCGATGACGACCAGCTTGCGGTTGGGATACCTCTCCGGGCTGTTGAGCGCACGCTGGGCGGCCAGCACGAGCCCGGTGTTCTGGAAGAAGTTGGGGACACCCACCACACCGGCCGTCGCGCCAATCGCACAGAAACCGGTGCGGAGAAAACTGCGCCGCGAGCAGGCACAGAGCGCGTGATTGTGATCCGCGTAGTCGGGGTAAGACTTCTTGTCTTTCATCTTCTTTGTTTCTCCTTGCTCATCCGAACTGACCCCGGTTCCGTTGTGTGCGGTCGAAGTAGAGCGCGTCACGACACGTTGTACTCCGGCATGCTCATGATCAGGTGAACGACCTGGCGAAGCGTTTCTTCGAGGGTGTCTCCCGAACCGAGGTCGATCATTTGGCCACCGGTTTGGCTGGTCAGGAAGTCCACGATCCTCTGCCGATCGATGTCATCCGGCGAGAACGTCGGAAGGAACCTGAGGATGAAATGATCGACCACCGCGTCGGCGGTTCGCGCGTCAGCCTCCTTGACGATCCGCGTGAGATTGATCTCGGCCGTGGCACGCGGTATGCGCTTCACTCTCGTATAGGCGTAGTCATACTCCGCGCGAACCGCGGTGAACTCGCCACCCCAGGCGTAACGGTCCGGTATCGTGCGGTCCGGGGGCCAGAACGACTCGACCGGCTCGGGGAACAGTACAGAGTTGGCGAAATTCGCCCGGTTGAAGAACATGCCGGGGTTGATCCAGGCAGCACTATCCTTGTCGCCGTTCCATCCCGAGACGTTGGGCGGAAACAGGAGCTCCTGCCCAAGGGCAACCGTCGAGACGCGGAAGTCTGGAATGGTGGGGAGCACTTCGACTCCAAGCTTGCGGTAGGTGGAGACGGTAAAGTGCACCGGGGCCTTGATCATTTCCCCCATGCTTGCCGGGCTGTAGAAGTCCTTCGAGAGAAACAGTGTCCGAAGCAGCGGTTTGAGCTCGTAATCGTTGTCCCGAAGCACCGCCGCCAATCGCTCCTCGAGCTCCGGGGTGAACTCTCCGCGAACGAAGAACATCAACATCTTCCGCGCGATGAAGCGTGCGCTGGCCGGCTTGTCGAGGATCAGCGCGATGATGTCGTCGCCGTCGTAGCGACCCGTTTTGCCAAAGACGAGCTTCTCGCTGGGGTCGTGACTGTCCCTGTTGAACAGGAACGACGGACCGACGTTGGTCCACCCGGTGAAGGCACGCGCGGCCTCTTTGATGTCGTCCTCGGTGTAGTTGTCGAGCCCGAGGGAGAAGAGCTCCATGATCTCGCGGGCGAAGTTCTCGTTGAACTGTCCCTTCACGTTCTGGTTGCCATCCAGGTAGATGAGCATCGCGGGGTTCTTGGACATCGCCGTCAGCAGCTCGGCGAAATTGCCCGCGGCGTGCGCGCGCATCGTCTCCAACTGCTGGATCACCAGGCGGTAATCAGCCACCTTGTCGGCAGAATTGGCAAAGTGGCCATGCCAGAACAGCACCAGTTTCTCTTCGAGAGGTCGTCTGGTGGTCAGCATCCGCTCGGCCCACCACTGCTCCAGACGATAGACTTCGAGCAGGTCGGGGCGTCCGCTCTGGATTGCCGCGGAGGCGTCTCGTGATCGCAGTTGGTTCACGACCCCGTACACGTCCGGACTTGCCGACCCGTCGTCGTTATCCGGGGTCGGGTACATCAGTAACGGGACGTAGGCATAGTCGTCCGGTGTGGTGAGCGTGAGCTCCTTGATGTAGGAAACGTTCGTCGGGCGACCCGGTCGACGGCCGCGTGCGCGCATGGTGACCGTGCCGACGGGAACCGATTCGAATCGAAATCGCCCCCAGTCGTCGGTGAGCGCGGTCCGTGTCCCCTGACCGGGCACTTCCAGATAGACCTCGATGCCCCGGAGTGGGACCCCGCCCACACCGCCCTCAGCATTCTCCGCGCGCCCGGCAACCGTGGTGGTGCCCTGCCAGGCCGAGGCTTTGCCCCCGGACGGGGGAAGCCCTTCGTATATCCCGGACTCGTCGAACGGCGGAAGGTGGCTGTTGTCAATCTGCTCGTAATCGACCAGGGAGTCGACCGCCTCGGCCGGTGTCATCGAAGCCAGTCGCTGAATCTCTTCCGGTGTGCCGCCAAAACCTGCCCGCTCGAGCAGGTGCGCGGCCCTGTCGTAGCTCCAGTCTTCAGGGCCGATTGGCGTGAGGTCACCGACCCATTCAATGGGCCCTGACCCTCTGTTCGCAACCGGGGCACCGGATTGAGCACCCAGACCGACCGCAAGAGCGGTGCAGACAACCACAAGTGCCGACACCAGTCCCACAGTCAGGGTTCGTGAACGATGTCGCTCACTCATCGTTGGCCTCCTGAACCTGGAACTCCCACGCCCGAAAGCGGGGGAGTTCACCCATCCCAGAACGTGACTCCAAGAAACTGCGGACTTCTGATCCGCCTCATGCTAGCGGTTCGACGCGCTCGCGCCATATGACACCGGTCATATCCCGAACGCGACGTGGAGGGGGAAGCTGGTGTCAGGCTCGCGTGATTTCCAGAGCGCTTTCTGGTGCGGGGCGCTCGGCTGGCCGGGAAGAGGGCCATTCTGGCCGAAGGTGATGAAGGGGCACCGCCGGAGGAGGTTGCCTCGCCCGGATAGCGCTCTCGAAATCCTGTGAGCAGCCCGGCCCGGTCACCCTCGGCGGAGCCACCGGGCGAGGAGACCTAGCCGACCCATTCCTGCCAGCGCCGGGCGCCCGTGCCTGACCGCGATACCCGCCACAACTTGCAGTGAGCCGGCGGCGAGGCCTATGCCATCAGCAAGACGAGGGCGTACCCGACAAGAACGCCGACAGGCGGCGCATCGAACGGCGAACGGCGCCCCCGGGACGACGTCGGCCCGAGCGTCGCTCCGGGTGTTCTGGGTGCCATTGGTGCTGACGCTCGGTCTCGGCTTGCTCTCGTTCGTTCCCCGCGTTCAGACAAACATCACACTAGCCCGGTCGTTCTGGGCGGCGGCGGCGGTGCTGCTGGTCTGGCAGGTTGTGCTCTTCCTGCGGCTGCAGGGCGCGTCGGCCGGCCGGTCGTTTCGCACGGTGCTGCGCCTGCAGCATTACCTGCAAGCCGCGCTTCAGGTGATCTTGTTCTCCTACTGGGGCTGGTACTGGCGGCCGGTCTACGACATGGCCTGGCTCATGGTGGCCCAGCTGGCTTTTGCCTACGCCTTCGACATGCTGCTGGCCTGGTCGCGTCGCGACAGCTATGTCCTCGGCTTCGGACCGGTGCCGATCATCCTCAGCATCAATCTGTTCCTGTGGTTCAAGAACGATTGGTTCTACCTCCAGTTCCTGATGATCGCGATCGGATTCCTGGGCAAGGAATTCGTCCGGTGGCACCGTGATGGCAGGCTGACGCACATCTTCAACCCGTCTGCGTTCGCGCTGGTGACCTTTTCGCTCGTGCTCATCGCCACCAACGCCACCGAGCTGACCTGGGGGCCGGAGATCGCGTCGACGCTGGTCCTCGCGCCGAGGATCTACCTCGTGCTGTTTCTGATCGGCCTGGTCGTCATGTACTACTTTTCGATCACGCTCATCGCCGGTTTCGCGGCCGTCGTGCTGTTTGGATCGAGCGCGCTGTACTCGGCGGTAACCGGGGTCCCGTATTTCATCGATTCGGAGATTCCGGCCGCGGTGTTTCTTGGTCTGCATCTGCTCGTCACCGACCCGTCGACGTCGCCCAGGACACCGCTCGGCAAGACCGTCTTCGGCGTCCTCTACGGACTGAGCGTCTTCGGTCTCTACGCGCTGCTCGGGGCGATTGGTGCGCCGACCTTCTACGACAAGCTCCTGTGCATGCCGCTCCTGAACCTGAGCGTTCGCTGGATCGATGTTTTCGTTCGTTCCGTCCGGGACCGCCCCATGGTGAGTCGGTGGCGCCTGGACTGGGCTCCCTCTCGCGCCAACCTGGCCCACATGGCGGTCTGGGTCCTGTTCTTCGGCGCGATGGCGGCGCTGGGACGAACCGACGGCAAGCACACCGGCGACAGTCTGCCGTTCTGGGAACAGGCATGCGCGGAGGGCCGCCGGAACGGGTGCGAGCGCCTGCTCTCTATCGAGGCGTCATATTGCGGCGACAATTCGGGATGGGCGTGCAACGAGCTGGGCTGGCACTTTACGGAGGGCACACTCGACACGCCAGACCCGGAGCTCGCGCTGGCCTATTTTTCACGCGCGTGCGAGCTGCGGTTCCAGGCGGCCTGTCTCAATCTGCTGGATCCGGGCGGCGTCACCCGAGCGGATCCGAAGCTCCTGGATCTCCGCCTCCTCCTGCGCGAACGGAAGCAGAACTTGATGGAGATGCCGGAACGGGATCTGTATGCCCGCGCCTGCGACCACGGGTGGGCGTTTGCGTGCGACATCGTGCCGCCCACCCCTGTCTCCTGACCGCGGGCCCAAAGACCCGTCCAATCAGGTCAACGTCAGGTGCGTCATCGCTGCCATGGCATGACGTCGCAATCGTCGCTGGAAGCTGCTGCGCGACGGTCGTGTCTGGAACCGCCAGAGGTGGGAAACACACCGACAGTCCGAAGACCCGAATCCGACCAACGGAATCGACGCACCGCGGGCCTGCGCGAAGAGGGCGGCCCACGCATGCTCGCGGCGAACCGGGTCGTCTGTGTACCAGACCTCCTCGAGGACCGCGTGCGCCCGGAGGTAATCGACGTGCCAATGGGGTCGCGGCGTCACTTTCACGTGGTGAGCGAGCCGAGCAGCAATGCCTCCGGGTCCGAACGCGCTGCCGACATAGACGTAGTACCCCGACTGAAGCTGGACACACCCGAGGCGCCCGATCTGGACCACGGCATGCATCGAACAAGACAGTATCAGGGCATAGGTGCCATGTTGCATTCCCATCCACGCCAACTTTACCCAACCATGAGCCCTGTGATGCAACCGACCCGAACGTCACGCTCGAGACCGGGACCATGGAGCCCGTCGAGATCTCGTCAGGGCCATATGACACCGGTCATGAGGGGCTTGTTCCCGTGGTGCTACAGTCGGATCGCGCTTAGCTCGGTGCCCGTGTGTCCCGCCGGTACATCCCCGTGGCCCGTGGGTGCGGGCCCGAGCGGCGTATTTCCTGGGCAGGTGTCTCGAGGCCGGTCGAACCGGCGCAACAGGAAGATCGACAATGGCCCCATCCGTCACTTCCGCAGGCCGGCGACAGTTCTTGAAGCTGCTGGCCGGAAGTCCGCTGCTCGCCGGTGCGGCCCTGCATCCTGGGCTGAAGGCGCTCGGCCTCCAGGAAGACGGCATCCCAACGCTCGACGACATGTTCCAGGTCATGGACTTCAAGCCCCTCGCCGAACGGATGCTGTTGCCGGAGCATTGGGCCTACCTCGCCACCGGCGTCGACGACGATGCGACATTGAATGCGAACAGGGAGGGCTTCGCCAAATTTCAGCTTCGCCCGCGACGGCTCGTCGACTTCAGCGACCTGGATATGTCGACCGAACTGTTCGGTGTGCGGTGGAACACCCCGATCGGCCTCAGCCCGGTCGCGAGTCTCAAAGGGTTTCACACCGAAGGCGAGCCTGGAGTGGCCAGAGCCGCGCGGGCCAGAGGCACCTTGCAGATGCTCTCGAACCAGACCTCGACGGCCGTCGAAGAGGTGAACGAGGCGCGGGGAGAGCCGGTCTGGTATCAGCTCTACACGCGGCCGGACTGGGAGGGTACCCACGCGCTGGTCAAACGAGTGGAGGCGGCCGGGTGTCCGGTGCTGGTCTTCACCGTCGACCTGCTGGGCGGCAGGAACACGGTCACGAGCGCCCGAGCCCAGGGCACCGAGGGCACCCGGGCGGCGTTCTGCGCGAACTGCCATGAGGATCTCCGGAAACCGATGTCCCTGGGCCTACCGCCGCCGGTGTTTGGTGGACGCGGAGGGCGGCGCGGGCCGCACACCTGGGACTATGTCAAGCGGCTCAAGGATGCCACGAGCATGAAGCTGGTCGTCAAGGGTCTCGTGACGCGTGAGGATGGGGATCTGGCGGTCAGGTATGGCGCCGACGCCGTCATGGTGTCGAACCACGGCGGCCGTGCCGCGGAAACCCTCCGGTCCACGATCGAGTCTCTGCCGGAGGTGGCAGACGGCGTTGCCGGGCGGATTCCGATCATTCTCGACAGTGGTGTCCGACGCGGCACCGACGTCTTCAAGGCGTTGGCCCTGGGCGCGGACATGGTCACCGTCGGGCGCCCGTATGTCTGGGGGCTGTCCGGGTTCGGCGAGGAGGGCGTCGGCGCGGTCATCGACATTCTCCAGCGCGAGTTGCAGCTGATCATGCGGCAGACGGGCGCATACACGATCGACAGGATCAGAAGAGGTCGGCACGTGGTGGACCGACGAACCGGACAGATACTCTGACCGGCCGCCGGTGCGACAGCCGGCTGTGTCGGACGGATTGGTGAACCGGTCTGGTGCGCCAACGGATCGGGCGTACGTGTCAACCGGCACCACCAGGTCGAAGGAGGTTTCGATGTCAGCGCGAGCGGGAATGATTTCCTTGTTTGCAACGGTACTGTGTGTCGGTTTCTTTCTGGAGGCCCGGCCGGTCGCCCAGGATTCGGCGCTCAAATTCACCATTTCTGGAACGTCGACGGTTCGCCGGTGGTCGTGTCCGGCGACGGGCACGATAGAGGTCACTCCTGGCGGCGCAGGCGAAGCGGCGCCCGGATTCCCCGATGGCGTGCAGACGGTGACCATCACGGTGCCGGTCAACGCGATCGCGTGCGACGAAGAAGACATGGTCGAGCATCTTCGCGAGGCCCTCAAAGAGCCCGAGCATCCGGAGATCACCTATCAGCTCGAGCGCTACACGATGACGGGCAACAACGCGGCCACGACGACCGGTGAGATGACCATTGCCGGTGTGACGAAGCCGATCGAGTTCGATGTCAGGCTGGTGTCCTCTCCAGACGGCATGCGCAGTGAGGGCGAGACGCAGATCGACATGACCGACTTCTCGATCACCCCGCCGGACCTGTGGCTGGGCATGCTGAAGGTCGGGAAGGTCGTGCGGGTCCAGTTCGACGCGCCGTTAGGGCCGTCAGAGTGACAGGCTAGCAGCCCGTGGTGAAAGTCCCGCGTCGTACCAAGAGCGGCGATACGCCCGGCTCACAAGGCGCGACGAGGGAGAATACCGGTAGTATTTGACCGAGAAGCAACGCCCTGAGCCGGGATGTAGCGCCGGTCGACTGCAGCGGCGACTTTCACCACGGGCTGCTAGGCCGTCGGTCGGTCGAGATTCGCCGACCGAGCGAGCAGTAGGAAGGCCTTGGCTTCCTCCTCCTGTCCACTCGCCTGGGCGCAGCGGGCGAGTTGGGTGTAGACGCGAGACTTCCACCCCGTCGTGATTCCACCGTCTGCCTCCACGTGGTCGAGAAAGGCGATCGTGCCCTCGAGCACGCGCCGGGCGGCATCCCAGTGCTCTGCTCTCGTGTGTTGCTGCGCAATGCCCATTTGCGCCTGACATCGTCGCTGCAGGGTGTCGGCCGGCATGTTCGCATACTTGCCGCGGGGGGACGCCACGATCTGGTGGTTCCGGAACTCGCCAAGCGGCAGCTCGAGTGCACATATCTCGAA
>PBRZ01000006.1 GCA_002726085.1 Acidobacteriota bacterium | reverse complement strand
CAATGAATCGAGATCGCCCTGGGGTTCACATGTGGCATGCCATATCTGGCGCAGCACACCGGCATTGGCTTTGCGGTCCCATATCCAGCGCACCGCCAGCGGGTAGGCTTTGGGCGCGGTAAAATGCAGGATTTCGGCGCCGAGATCGCGCGTCCAGCGATGCGCGCGGTCGCTGGGAAGGCGACACCCTGGTGGTGGATAGCCGGAACTACACCGACAAGACTGGCAGCTTCTACACGATCGTGGGCAGCTACGGGTCTGGCGAGACGCTACGCCTGGTCGAACGATTCACGCGGGTCGACCGGAACACGCTGCTCTACGAGTTCACCGTCGACGACCCGGTGACGTTCACGCGGTCGTTCACCGCGGCGATTCCGATGACGCGGAGCGACGCACCCCTGTTCGAGTATGCCTGTCACGAAGGCAACTACGGCATGACGAACCTGTTGACCGGCGCGCGTGTGCAGGAAGCGGCCCGCGAGTAGGAGCAAGTCGGCTCGCAGCCAGCGTTCTGTTCTTTACCTCGGCCAGGGCGTACCCTGGCTGCGGGCCGTCACCGGACCCATTCCCGTATAGACGAACTTTTGCAGCCGCTTCCCCTCGTAGGTCTCGGTCGTGTAGATGTTGCCCTGCGAGTCGGTCGTGATGCTGTGCGCCCCGTAGAACTGTCCAGCCTGGCGCCCGCCGTCGCCGAAGCTGGTGAGGTGCTCCAGGTTCTCGCGGTCGATGATGTGAACGCGCTGGTTTACCCCGTCCGCCAGGTAGATGTAGCTCTGATTCGGGTCGCGTGAGAACGCGATGTCCCACGCCGAGCCGGACCCGGTCGTGTTCGGCAGCACGAACATCTCGTCGACGAACGTCCCGTCCTTCTGAAACACCTGGATGCGGTCCTGCGCGCGGTCGCATACGTAGACGAGCCCGCTGTTCGACACCTCTGCGCAGTGGACCGGGCTGGCGAACTGCTGCGGCGGCGGCTCGCCCGGCTGGTAACGCTGCGAATAGTCGTCGTCCGGTTCGTTGCCGTAAGCGCCCCAGAACCGCTTGACCTCGCCGGTGTCGGCGTCGACCACCGCCACACGCCTGTTGCCGTACCCGTCGGCGAAATAGATTTCGTTCGCCTCGGCGTCGACCGAGATCTTGGCGATGCGGCCGAAGCTGTCAAGACTGAGGCTGTCGGTAGCGCGACCCGCCACACCGACCTGCAGCAGGAATTCGCCGGCCCGGGTGAACTTGAGCGCATGCGAGTCTCCGCCGCCGTTCCCGCCGACCCACACGTTGTCCATGTGGTCGATCGTGATGCCGTGGTTCGAGGAGGGCCAGTCGTAGCCGTCGCCCGGACCGCCCCAGCTGCCAACCAGATTTCCCTGCGGGTCGAATTCGAGGATGGGCGGCGCCGGTTCGCAGCACTCTTCGGCGGTCGGTGGGTCGCCCAGGACCGGCATCTCGTTGGCGGCAAGTGTCGACGCACCACGGTGCACGATCCAGATGTGGTCCTGCGTATCCGCATCTACACCGATGGTCGAGCCCAGCAACCAGTGGTTCGGCAACGGCTTGGGCCAGAACGGGTCGACCTCGAACATCGGGGCCTGTGGGCCGCCGGTGTCGGCTGACGCCGCGGCAGATTGCTCAGCGGGCGCCTCCGTCGCGCCGGAGCCGCCGCCACACGCCACGACAAGCGCGAGCGTTGCCGCCACCGCCAGCAGACCGAATCNCTTTAGGAACGACATCGTCAGNCTCCTTGTCGAACTGGGCGCGAATGTGTCAGGTGGCTCATTATGCCTCAACGTGAGGATCTTGCGTCTAATCAAAACGTCGCGATCGGTTTAGGAGCCACGTCTGCATTCCCTCGGCAATCCGCAACGGGGGCGGAGCGGGTCGCCGGTATCGTCGTCATGGCTCCCTGCGGTTTGTGCCAATCGGGAAGCGCCGAGCATCCCGGCGCGCAGTTCCGGCCAGACTTCTGGTACGATCACCGATCGATGCTGTTCCTTGAGTCGCGGGTCCTCGACGTGCACACACATGGTCTTTCCGCCTGCTGGATGGCCGCGGCTGTTCTCGCGATGGTCAGTGCCGCCTGCGGGAGCGGGACGCCGGTCGGCTCTGGAGTCGACGAACCCCCGGCGGGGGTCGCACCTGCGCCGATCGATGCCGGCGTCGCCCAGGTCAGTGGCATGGCGCCACGTGCGAACGGCGTGGTCATCGCAATAGTACTCCTCGACCCACATGCCGAGATCGAGGTGCCGTTGCCGGACGACGTGCCGGTAATGGATCAGTACGGCCGCCAGTTCGTGCCGACGTTTCTCCTGGTCCGGCGGGGCCAGACGATCAACTTCACAAATAGCGAGGATGACCTGCACACCGTCCACGTCAAAGACAGCGCTGGCGAGTCTCTGATCAACGTGGCGACGCTCAACGGCAGTAGCTACGAGTTCACCTTCGATCTGACAGACGAGTACGACGTGTTCTGCAACACCCACACCGAAATGGAGGCGGACATCCTCGTGGTGGATAGCCCCTATGCCGTGGTGGCCGAGCGTGACGGCGCCTTCACCATACCGGACGTGATCCCCGGCACCTACACCGCCACGGTGATACAGGGCGCCGAGCGCACCGAGCGGGAGATCGAGATCGTCGCGGGGCGAAACGAGATCGATCTGGCGGGCACGTAAGGGCCGCGTTCAGGGAACGACACTCGCGCCTTCAGCTCCTCGAACCCGACACCGATTCTAGATGCCGCTTGCCGGCAGGTGCGCCAGATCCACGAGCTCCACCCCGCCGAACCGTCTGAAGTCCGACAGGTTGTCGGTGACCAGACGGGTCAGCCCGTGTTCCTGCATTGTGGCGACCAGGTTCGCATCGTGTAGCTGCTTGCCTGTGCACTTCGCTGTCTGCGCGATCCGCAGCAGTCGCTCGGTGACACGGCGGGTTTCTTCGAGAATCGTGCTGCGTTCGACAATCGCCTCGGCGTTCCGAACGGCCAACCGTATCGACAGGCCGAGTCCGTTCACGTCGACCGGGCGGGTGCAGACCGCCAGGAACTCACGGATGATCTGACCGCTGACGCACAGCTCGACACCCTGGTTGGGCAGCACGTTCAGGACCTGGAGCGCGTGTCCGTGGAGCGCGCGTCTTGCATCGACAGCGCTCAGCAGGACGTTGGTGTCACAGAACAGCCGATCACCGGCCGTCATCGCCATAGATGTCCTCGCGTGACCACGTCCGCTCGTTCCCCACTTCGACATGGGTGAGCAGAATCGGTGCGTAGCCTTCGTCCGGCGGAGATGCTCGTGCCGCCTCGGCGAGAATCGCGCGGATTTCACCCTGGACGGACCGGTGATGCGCCTCGGCTCTCCGCTTCAGCGCCGCCACGGTCTCTTTGGACAGATCCCGAACATGAATTCCAGGCATGACACCATTATGCCACCATATTAATTTGGTGGCACTGTCGAGTCTCTGGGTCGTCTCGCGGCGCTGTTCGGGGGCTTCGGCAGTCGGCTCGTTCCCGAACGAGTCTTCGCATTGCCGAGCGGCTGGAATCGGTATGTCAGCCCACCGTATCTTGGAAGTACTCCGGCAAGTCTGGCTTGGTGTCGCGCAGGATGTCGACGATCGCGCGGCGATCGTCGGGATCGAGACGAGTGTAGCGGTCTTCGGTGGCGGTTCCCGACAGTACCTCCCACAGGCGGTGATACACCGCATCCTTTGCGGCGTCGGGCAGGGCGTCGAACGTTTCGGTGTAGATCAGCGGGCTGCAAGGGTAGCGCAGCAGCCGGCCGTCGAGGTCGAGGTGGTGCAACGAGCGGTCCCGTCCGTCGAATGGGCCCAGAGCCGAGTACCACTCGGCGAAGCCGGACGTGCCGCGGATGCCTGACGGGAGCGGCGCCTCGTCGACGAACAGGAGATAGTCGACAAGCTCCACCGCCGTGTCCTCCAGCGA
Organism: Acidobacteriota bacterium; assembly: GCA_002726085.1. Classification (GTDB taxonomy): domain Bacteria; phylum Acidobacteriota; class Vicinamibacteria; order Vicinamibacterales; family UBA8438; genus NP936. Next base: position 19,678 of record PBRZ01000006.1, on the reverse strand, counting down.
GATCTCCTGTTGACCCGAGGCCGGCCGGCTGGGCCGCGCCGCCTGGTGTTCCAGGACTCGCGCCTCCCACCCGATGCGAATCAGCAGGTTCGTCATGTGGTTGCGGTGCTCCAATACGAGCATCGCCACGATGTCGCTGTAGGGGGTGGCGTAGCCGGTCAGATCGAATAGCCCCTCGAGGGTGTCGAGCACCGGCGCGGGGTCGGGGAGCACGCCCGGGACATACTCGATCGGTTCGGTCGTGTTCCCGAGATGTCGCACCGTCGGTGGGGCGCCGGTCACATACCAGCTACCCCAGCGCTCCGACAGGGGCGTCCGATGGTCGGTGGTCCAGCCGACCGCATAGGCGTTCGGGTCGTCCGGCATTGGCAGCGTGTTGATCGTCATCAGCCCCGGGATGCCGAGCGTGTCCCAGGACAGGTGACACGCCAGACAGCGGTCGTTGCGCGTGATCGCGGGCCGGTCGGTCGGCTCCTGATCGATCGAGTAGAACAGCACCCCCTGGGTCGGGTCGAGCGACGCGATCTCGAGCAGGTTGCCGCCGCGTACCCAGGCGACAGCCACCGTGTCGTTGAAGAAGAGCGCTCGTGGGTTCTCTGCGCTGATCCGGCTGGCTTGAAGGCTGGTGCCGGAGAAGACGGTCACCTGCGACTCGACCGGCACGTCGAGGGCGTCGAGCACGGCGTGCAGATAGCCGGTGGTCGGCTCGAAGGCAAGCGTGGTCTGGCCCGCCTGGACCGCCCGGTCGAGCGCGGTCACCGCGTCGCTCGTCGGGCCGTCCGAGTAGCGAATGGCCGGATGATCGCGCGATTCTCGGAACGCCCCGCCCCGCTGCCCGCTCAGTGTCGTCATCCCGGCCACAACGAGCAGGCCGGTCGCAACACAGAGCACTCGCTCGGCACGTCGGTCTGATTGCATCCCCATGGTGTTAAGACTCGGCGAGGCGAAGCCGAGCCGCTCCTATGATCTTCTGCCTCCTGCCTCCTGCCTCCTGATTTCCTTTCCGCCTCAGCGCGTCAGTCCACCGTCCAGAGCGTGACGTTCGATTCGTCCTTGATGAACAGGCGGTTCCCCGAGATGGTCGGTTGGGCCCAGGTGGTGCTGTCCGACACCTCGTAACGGGTCACCTGGGTGAAGCCGGTGCGGTTCGACCGGGCGACGATCAGGTCGCCATCGTTGTTCAGCAGAAACAGCAGGTCGCCAGCCATGACCACGGCCGAGTTGGTCGCTTCGCGGCCCTCGGTCCGCCAGAGCGTCTCGCCGCTGCCGGCATCGAGCGCGAAGAACTGCCCGGCGCTCAGGTGCGACATCCCGAAGAGCGTGCCGTCGACGAGCACCGGGTTGCTCATGAACATCGAGACCTCGTCGGTCTCCCAGACAGTCTCGGTTGTCCACCGTCCCCCCAGGCGTGTGGGCCTGAATCTGGCGACTCCCAGGTCGTGACCGGTGACGATTACGTCCTCGCCATCGATAATCGGTGTGATCGAGTTGTTCGTGGATCGGGAGACAAACGGTCGCTCCCAGAGCAACTCGCCGTCGTCGGCTGCGACCCCCACGATGTGCGCTTGGGTCACCGAGACGATCTGTCGCACGCCATCGATGACGGCGACCATCGGCGAGGCGTACCCCGGTCCGTCGCCCTCCCAGCTCCAGACCACACTGCCGCTGTCGGCGTCGAATGCCGTCAGTGCGCCAGCGTCGTGTCCGCCCACGTGGAAGATAACATGACCATTGTCGGCGACCGGTGAGAGCGCGGTGGCATACAGCGGCTCGACAGCCTGTGCCGGTTTTTGCCACAACAACTCACCGTCGGCGGCGTCGAACGCCGAGACGACCCCGTTGATGCCGAGCGTAAAGAGCTTGCCGTCGAAGAACAGCGGTGTCGACTTCGGGCCGGGGCCGTGACGCTGGGTCCCCGCGTTGTTGCGATAGGTGCCCGTGTAGCCGGTGCGCCAGACGACCGCTCCGCTCGTGGCGTCGAGCGCCATCACAACCTCGTCGGTGTCCAGCCGACCAAAGGNGTAGACCCGGTTGCCGACCAGAATCGGTGTGGCATAACCACGACCTGTCTCCACCTGCCACTGCCGAGTCAGCCGGGTCGGCCAGGCGGCCGGCTCGGTGAACGCCGCCGCCGCGCCGTCGCGATTCGCGCCCCGCCACTGCGGGTAGTCGAGCGGTCCCCCCTGCGCCGCAGCGTCCCCAGCCGAAATGATGAGGACCGCCGCGGTCACCCATGCCACACATCCACTCTTCATGCACGCCTCCCCGTTCCGATTCTACCCCTCCGGTGTAACCACACGTTACACTAGCCGAACTTACATGCCTGATCGACCCGATCGTCTTCCGTTGATCCTGTTCGGGCTGCTCCTGGCTCTGTGCGTCACTTTTGCATTGACCTATGTCATCGAGGAGCTGCCGTTCGAGGACATACCGCTGCCAAACGGCGGCGTAGAGCGAGTGACCACCGGCCACGGTACGACGCACGACCAGTTCCCGTCGATGGACCATGCCGGTCCGGGTAGCGAACGGCGCGGTCCTGTTTGGTGGCTCGGTTTGAGCTTCGGGCTGCTGCAGCTCGCGCTCATCTTCGGTTGCCTGGCGCTCCCGGTGAGGCGCCTCGCGCTGATCCGCACGCCGCTGGTGCTGTGTGGCATCGTCCTCGCCGCAATCTTCGTGGTGATAGCGGTCAGCTATCGCGGGTACGCGGGAGACGGCATGCCTCCGTTGATTTTCTCGCTGCCCGTTCCGACCGCCTGGTTCCTCTATGCGTTTTGGCCGGCCCAATTCATCGTCGTGGCGCTCTACGTGCTGCTGTTCAGCCGCGCGTTCGTGACCCCGGTGGACATGACGCGGTTCCGGGAGATTGTGGCGGCCCGCCGGCGTCACGAGGCGGCTGACCGCTGATGGACGATTCCCGCTCACTGGTCGTCCTTGCCTTCGTGCTTACCTATCTGGCGATGTGCGTCGGGGTGGGTATCTGGGCGCTGCGCCGGACCACCTCGACGCGCGATTTCTTCATGGCGGGACGCGACCTCGGCATCCTCGTCGTCGGGCTCGCGGTCTTCTCGAGCACCATGAGCGGTTTCGGCTTTGTGGGCGGGCCCGGGCTGGTCTACCGGATGGGACTCAGCTCGGCCTGGATGACCGTCATCGCCCCGCTCGGCTACTGCTGCGTGTTCTATCTGTTGGGCACGCGGCTGCGCATGCTGGCCGAGCTCCGCGACACCATCTCGCTGCCGGACGCGGTGGCGGCGCGCTATCGGAGCGAGCGGGCCAGGCTGCTGACGGCTGTCGCCATTCTCCTTGGGGTGGTCGGGTATCTGGGCACGCAGATCCTCGCGATGGCGACGGTGTTGCGTGACGTTCTCAACAACGTCTCGTTCATTCCAGAGGTGTCGATTCTCACCTGCATGGTCATCGGCTGCGCCGTGCTGGTGTTCTACTGTGTGACCGGCGGCATCCTGGCGTCGGTCTATACCGACCTGGTGCAGGGTGCCATCATGATCGTCGCTGCCGTGTTCGTCTTCTTTGCGGCACTGAGCGCCGTCGATGGCGGGTTGACCGGCATCGTGACGACACTCGTCGCCGACGACCCAGAGTCGATCTCTCCCTGGGGCACGCTGGGGATGATGGGCTCGCTGTCCTGGTTCGTGGTGTTCGTGCTCGGTGCCGCCGGCCAGCCGCATGTCATCACCAAGTTGATGATGAATCGGCGGGTCGAGGACGCCCGGCGCACACTGCCGGTGAGCGCTGGCGGCTATGCGCTGTGCTCGCTGCTGTGGCTGAGCATCGGACTGGCGATGCGGGCGCTCGTCATCCAGGGGGGGCACCCCGAGCTTGCCAATCCGGACGAGGCGGCGCCACAGTTCCTGCAGTTCCACGCCGGTCCGATGCTGGCCGGTGTCGTGTTCGCCGGGCTCTTTGCCGCGATCATGTCGACGGCCGACAGCTTCCTGAACCTCGGGGCCGCCGCCGTCGTGCACGACATCCCAAAGGCGCTTTACGGTCGGTCGCTCTCGAACGAGCTCTTCTGGGCACGAGTGGCGACGGTGGCGCTCGCGGTCGGGTCGGCCATTTTCGTGCTCTACTCGCGGCAAGACCTGGTGGCATTGCTCGGCGCGTTCGGGTGGGGCACATTNGCGGCCGCGCTCGTCCCGACGGTCGTCATCGGTTTCAACTGGAAGCGGGCTACCGCTAGCGCTGCCAATGTCGCCATTGTCACCAGCTTGGTAGTCAACTTCGGCATCGAGGTCTTCGGTCTGGCGATCCCCTATGGCATCAACGGCGGATTCGTGGCCCTGCTGCTGTCGATGACGCTGTTCTTCGGGATCTCACTGGCGTCCCCGCCGCCNNCGCTCGACCCCGACATCGAGGCGGTGATGGAGCTGTGAGCAGGCGTCGAACGGCCTTGCCTGCTGCGGCTCTAGGCTATGGGCTATAGGCTTTAGGCGCTCTGGGGACTGGCGTTTCTTGCTACGGCGGTGCCGGATTGCGACTCAATCCCNGAAGCGTGGTGCTGACTGAAACGAATAACGGCAGGCCGTTGGGCCCGACAGCGAGCCGAAGAGCGCCCAAAGCCCAAAGCCTAGAGCCCATAGCCAAGAGAGCAGAGCTTGGCGCGCGAGGCGAGCTTTTTGGGCGAGCAGGGAATCATGCAAACAATCAAGTCCGGCGGCCACCGACTGTTCGAGGAGGACGAGGAGACTTCCCGCTATGTGGCGGAGCTACTGCGGGACCTCCGGACCCGGGGGCTCGATGCGGTGCGTGCGTATAGCCGCAAGTTCGACGATTGGGACCCGCCCGACTTCGAGCTCAGTCCCGGCCAGATCGACGAGGCGATCGGCAAGTGCGGCGACCAGGTGGTCGCCGACACGGCGTTCTGCCAGGGCAACGTCCGGGCGTTTGCCGAGGCGCAGCTTGCCACGCTGCTGCCGCTCGAGACCGAGATTCGACCCGGTGTCGTGCTCGGGCACAAACACATCCCGGTCGGCTGTGTCGGCAGCTATGTGCCCGGCGGCCGTTATCCGATGTTCGGCTCAGCGCAGATGAGCATCATCCCGGCCAAAGTCGCCGGGGTCGNCACCGTCATCGCCTGCACACCACCGGTCAAGGGAGAGGGGTACTTTCCGGCCACGGTCAACGCGATGAAGCAAGCGGGTGCCGACCGGATCTTCGTGCTCGGCGGTGTACAGGCGTTCGCGCTGATGGCCTACGGTATGGATGTGGTTCCGCCGGCCGACATGCTGTGCGGCGCCGGCAACCGGTTCGTCGCCGAGGCGAAGCGCCAGCTCTTCGGCCAGTGTGGGCTCGACCTGCTCGCTGGCCCGACCGAGATCGCGATCATCGCCGACGANAGCGCCGACCCGGCCCTGGTTGCCTGCGACCTGCTCGGCCAGGCCGAGCACGACCCCAACAGCGGCCAGATCCTGGTCTGTCTCAGCGAGTCGTTCGCGCGCCAGGCGCTCGCCGAGCTGGAGCGCCAGCTCGAGGTGCTGCCGACCAAAGACATCGCCGGCGTCTCGTGGCGTGACAACGGCCGCGTGGTCGTGGCCGACAACCGGGATGAGGCGATCGCGCTGAGTGACGACTGGGCGCCCGAGCATCTCGAGATCCACGTCGAGGACGTCGACTACTATCATGCGCGGCTGCGCAACTACGGGTCGCTCTTCATCGGCGAGGAGACAACGGTCGCCTACGGCGACAAAGCGATCGGGACCAATCACATCCTGCCCACCAGCCGGTCGGCACGCTACACGGGCGGGGTCTGGGTGGGGAAATTCCTGAAGACGGTCACCTACCAGCAAATGACCCGGGCGGCGAGCGTAGAGGTCGGTCAGGTGACGGCGAGGCAGTGCGAGATGGAGCGGATGCTGGCGCACGCCATCACCGCAGACGAGCGGGTCCGGCGGTACGGGACAGACGGCGATGTTTGACCTGACGGGCAAGACGGCGTTGGTGACCGGCGCGGCGACCGGATTGGGACAAGCGATCGCCGTTGCATTGACCACGGCCGGTGCGCGGGTCGCCCTCTCGAACCGGCGCGACCTGGCACTCGACGAGACCGCCGAGCTGTGTGCCGCACAGGGTGCGGCGCCGCTGTCGCTCACCATCGACGTGCGCGATCTGGCGCAGATCACCGAGGGTGTGGCGGCCGTCGAGGCGGAGCTCGGTCACGTCGACATCCTCGTCAACAACGCCGGAATCAACCGCCCGGCACCGGGGTTGGAGGTCGACGTCGAGAACTGGGACGACCACTTCAACACGAACGTCCGTGGCGGCTTCTTCTGCGCGCAGGCGGTGGCGCCGAAGATGATCGAGCGAGGATTTGGGCGCGTGGTGTTCATCTCGAGCCAGTCGGGGCTCATCGGCATTCCGGGTCAGCCGGTCTACTGCGCCAGCAAGGGCGCGATCATCAATCTCGTTCGCACCCTGGGTGTCGAGTGGGCCAAGCACGGTGTCACGGTCAACTCGGTCGCGCCGACGTTCGTCGAGACCAATCTCACCCGGGCGCGGCTCGCACAGCCGGAATTCCGAGCGTTCGTGTTGGGCAAGATCCCGAGCGGCAAGCTCGCCACACCAGAGGACATCGCACATGCGGTGGTGTATCTGGCGAGCGACGAGGCCGGCATGGTCAACTGCGCGACGCTGCCGGTCGACGGGGGCTGGACGGCCTGGTGACGCTGGAACGACGACCGCGTCGTCCAGTTCAGGTCGCTCGTCTGCAAGAGTCTACGAAGAGACAGAACCCAGGAAAGGACACGCTCATGAGAACCATCGCTGCCTCGGTCGCACTGCTTCTGGTTGCCTCGTCGCCGTTGTTCGCCCAGGGGCGCGGGGACCGGCCGGCGCCGGTGGTGTCTCCCGAGGTGACTCCTGACCGGATGGTGACCTTCCGGCTGCGCGCGCCCGACGCGGAGAAGGTGACTGTCATCATCGCCGAGATCTTCCGGCAGGTGCCCGGCTACGACGAATCGTGGTACACCGGTCGCTTCAGCGACGACGAGGTGCCGCTCGAGAAGGGCCCCGACGGCGTGTGGTCACTCACCCTCGGACCGCTGGTGCCGGACATCTACGACTATGCCTACATGGTCGACGGCGTGCGCACGCTCGACCCGGTGAATCTGGACATCAAGCCGGGGGACGCGGCCCTCGAGAACTGGCTGACGGTGCGCGGAGCGGAGCCGCTGTACTCTGANCAGAAGCCGGTGCCGCACGGCGCCGTCACGACGGTGGACTACGAGTCGAGATCCCTCGGCCTCGTGCGTCACTTCAACGTCTACACGCCGCCAGGGTACGAGACGAGCGGCGAGCGCTACCCCGTGCTCTATCTTCTGCACGGTGCCGGCAACTCCTACGCCACCTGGGTGAGCGCTGGCGCGCATCACATCATGGACAATCTGGTCGCCGAAGGGTCGGCGACACCGATGATCGTGGTGATGCCAAACGGTCACGTAGCGGCCGGCGCCAACGAGGTTCCNGCCGACACGCCCGGCGGCGCTTTTGGCGCGGACCTGCTGACCGACGTGATGCCGCGGGTCGAGGCCCGCTTCCGAACGATCGAAGACCGTGAAGGGCGGGCGATTGTAGGTCTCTCGATGGGGGCAGGCCAGACCGCGGCCCTCGGCTTCGCCCGTCTGGATCTGTTCAGCCACATTGGTCTGATGAGCGGCGCTGGTCTCGATCGGGAGGGCCGCCTTCGCAGTTACATGCCCGACGCACGCACCGCCAACGACAAGCTGCGGCTATTCTGGATCGGCCGCGGCGAGGGCGAGAACGTGGAGGGCGCCAGGGCTCACTCGCAGGTGCTGACCGATAACGGCATTGAGCATGTGCTGCACATCAGCCGGTTCGGGCACAGCTGGATCACCTGGCGGCGCGACCTCTACTACGAGGTGGGGCCGAAGCTGTTTCAGTAGGCCGTCTCGTCCTGCCGGCTCGGCCGNGCGCACCATTGTGAGAAGTGGACGCCCGGCAGATGCGGGGCCGCTGATTGTTCCGACCCTGCAGCACCGGCGGCAGGACATGGACGCGCTCGACCGGATCGAGTGGCGCGCCGACTTCGAGCCCGTTGGACTTACCAGTTGATCCGGGTGTCGGAGGTCGCCTTGCCACCCACGGCGAGTACCGTCTCGGTGGGTGTGCCGACGCGCACGATGTAGTCGAAGTCGCCTGCGCCGACCCCGTCGTCGGGGTCCGGCTCCGCCGACGCGATCGTCTTGACCAGCAGCAGGAAGCGTTTCCCGAGTGCGCGCGCGGTGCCGGGTGGCGTGTCGGTCGGCACGACCAGCGACAGGGCCACTGTTCGTCCGCGCTGATCAACGTCGGCGGCGAGCACCTGGCTGTCGGCCCTGATGCCGGCAACCGCCAGGGTCTCCTCCCGCGCGGTCAGGATCGGGAATTCGGGTCCGTCGTCGCCACGGCCTCCCATGATCCAGCCGGCGAATGTCTTGATGGCAGCCGGCACGAACGCGAAGGCCGAGGCGGTGGTCAGGCCGAGCACGTCGCTGGATGCCACCTCGGTGAGCGCACGTGGTGTCATGTTGGCCAGCATGTCGCGATGCGTTGGTCCCCCCATCGGGATCGGTTCTCCCGTGCCGCTCGTGCCCGCAAGCAGATCGACGCCCCCGACGAAGTCGAAACCGCGGAACAGCTCGACGGAGGGACGTTCGTCCACGAGACTCGTCGTGTCGATGAAGCTGAGATCAGCGGCGTCGGGGAAGTCGGTGGTGCGTTCGAGCGCCAGCGCGCGCCTGATTCGAGCGAGCGAGGCCGCCGACGGTGCGGGAGCCCCCCCTTGTTCCTGTCGCGTCGGGGCGGTGGTTCCGGCCTGAGGGCGGGTCTGCGCAGAGATGGGCGTGAACAGCACGCCGACGATCAGGACCGTGAGAAGCACACGTGGCGAGTAGCCACGCCGGGGTCCGGACTCGAGCACGATCGCCGCACGCGTGACACCCGGTAGCGCAGCCATGTAGGGTAGGTCTGATAATACACCTGCCCGGGAGAATCTATGACCTTTGTTGCCGAACTGGAACCGGCCGCCCTCTGGCGGCATTTCGACAGCATTCTGACCGTTCCCCGCGCCTCGAAAGATGAGGGACGGATGCGTGACCATGTCGTGGCGGTGGCCGACAGTCGCGGGCTGGCGCATCAGGTCGACCGCGCCGGGAACCTCGTGGTGCGCAGACCGGCGACACCGGGGCATGAGGGCGCCGCGNTCACCATCCTGCAGTCCCACCTCGACATGGTGCAGGAGAAGAACACCGATGTCGATTTTGACTTCACCAGCGACGCGATTGTCCCGCGCATGGACGGCGAGTATCTTGCGGCGACCGGCACGACTCTGGGTTCGGACAACGGTGTTGGCGTTGCGACGATGTTGGCCGTGATGGGGGAGTCGGAGTTTGCGCACGGGCCGCTGGAGCTGCTGTTCACCATCGACGAGGAGACCGGGTTGACCGGTGCGACCCAGCTCGACGCCGACCTGTTGCTCGGTCGCCAGCTGATCAATCTGGATTCGGAGGAGGATGGCATCGTCTACGTCGGATGCGCGGGTGGGGGCGACACGCAGCTCACCCTCGGACTCGATACCGAGCCGGCGACGGCCGACGGCGTAGCGCTGTCGATTGCGCTGACCGGTCTCAAGGGTGGGCATTCGGGCTGCGATATTCATCTTCGGCGCGGCAACGCGGTGAAGTTGCTTGGCAGGGCGCTGTGGGCGGCGCAGCTGGGCGGCGGGTTCCGTCTGGCCCGGTTCGAGGGCGGCAGCGCACACAACGCGATTCCGCGGGAGGCGTTCGCGACCGTCGTCGTGACGCAGGAGGGCCGGAACAGGCTGATGGCGGCGGTCGAACAGGAGGTCGCGAGGATTGAGGCCGAGTACGCACCGGCCGACCCCGGCATGCGGCTGTCGGTGGACGATGCGGCGGCGCCCGAGACGGTCTGGGACGAGGTGACAACCGAGCGGGTGCTCCGACTGGTCAATGCGCTCCCGCACGGCGTCGAGGCGATGAGCTACGACATCCCCGATCTGGTCGAGACCAGTGTCAACCTGGCAACGGTCAAGCCCTTCAACGGGGCGCTTCGCGTCAGGCTCAGCAGCCGGTCGTCCATAGACTCCGCGCTCGAGGCGTTGCGGCGACACGTGCGGGCCGTCGGCCTGCTCGCAGGGGCGGGGGTCGAGGAAGACATGGCGTATCCAGGCTGGAAGCCGGACCTCGAATCTCGGCTGCTCGAGGTCGTCAAGGCTGTGCACCGGCGCGAGCTGGGAAACGAGCCGGAGGTCAAGGCGATTCACGCCGGGCTCGAGTGCGGCATTCTCGGGAAGAAGATTCCGGGTATCGATATGATCTCGGTCGGGCCGCAGATCGAATTTCCACACTCTCCGGATGAGCGGGTGCACGTGGCGTCGGTCGGCAGGTTCTACCGCCTGGTCGCGGCGACGCTGACCCGGCTTGCATGAGGTCGAGTGGGTCGACTGGACCGCAGACTCTCTCTAGGGGTAGCATGGGAGATTAGACCCTTTCGAATTGCGTGCAAGGAGATACGATGCGAACCAGTCTTGTAGCGGTGGCGGTACTTTTGTTGACACTGCCGGTTCTTGGGCAGGGCGGCGGCGTGACAGCCAGTGGCTGGCAGGCCCGGCTCGACAGCGGCCGTGCCGATGTCAACGACTTGAGCTTCATGGCGATGGGCGGCGGGTTCCACGTCACCACCGGTCCCCATGCGATTTTCTGGGACTCGAGCAACGCCGCATCTGGCAGCTACACCCTCAGCGCCACCTTCACCCAGACCAAGGCGTCGTCGCACCCGAACTCGTTCGGGCTGTTCTTCGGGGGACAGAATCTCGACGGCGACGACCAGCGCTATACCTACTTCCTGATCCGGGAGGACGGGCAGTTCCTGCTCAAGCAGCGGATTGGCGCCGACACCGAGGATTTGACCAGCGGCTGGGCGGCCCACAGCGCCGTTAACGGGCTCGACGGTGGGCGGATGACCAACACCATCTCGGTCGAGGTGGGGGCGAGCAACGTGCGGTTCTTGTCGAATGGTACCGAGCTGGCCAGCCTGCCGAAGGCCGGGCTGTCGGTGGACGGCATCGCGGGNGTGCGCTTCAGTCACCAGCTCGACGTGCATGTCGGCGACTTCACGGTCGGCTAGCAGCCCGTAACTCGGTCGTGTCGACCTTCGTGGGGCAAGGCTTCACCCTTGCTTCGCAGGCCTGCGCCACAGAATCAACTCGGCTGCTCTGTGGGCTTAGGCGGCTTATCTTGGCCTGGCGGGGACGGAATGGGATTTCCGTCCCCGCCAATTCTCTCCTGTTAGCCTAGCTTCAGCACCTCCTCCATCACCAGCCGCGGCCCGCGGTCGTGGTCGCGCACGATACGGCTCTCGTTGTTGAACAGCATCGCCTCGCGCGTGTCGGTAGAGTAAACCGGCCAGGTGGGCAGGCCGGGCGTGTCCGGGTTCCCGGTGCGGGCGAACGCCATCCAGGCGGCGCTCATCTTCGCGGCCAGCGCGCGCGAGGCTGCCGACCCAGGCTGATCGAACAGGCGCGTCTCGAAGTGGTCGACGTTGTCGAACACGAACCGGATCTCGAGTGCGTGCGGCGTCTTCAGCTCGCCGCCCATGTCCCAATCGAACCGGTACAGCCAGGCGGGGGCGCCGCCAAGGGCCGTCTTGCGTGCGGCCAGCTCACGCGCGTACATACCGCGGGGATGGTCAGTGCAGATCAGGATGTAGAGATCCCAGGGCCGCGCCTCCTGGTAGGCGTCGCGATATGCCTCGACCACTCGTGGGGCATCGACGTCGCTCGCGAGTCGCGCCGCGATCCGTTCCAGCAGCTCGCCGTCCGTCATGTCGAGCGGCATCTCGCGGTTTTGCCACGACAGCGTCTCCTCGGTCCGGTTGTAGCCGACGATGACCGGCACGTCGACCGAGATGGAGGTTGCGGTCGGGTCGAAGGGATGCGCCGGAATGGCATCGCCGTCGAGGACCGGCGTGTTGTCGGTCATGCCGACGACCCGTTCCTCGGGCTCGAGTTCACGCGCCACCTCCAGCGATGCTGCGAACAACGTGTCTGTCGGAATCCTCTGGAGCTCGCGGCNCTGGCCCCGTCGCAGNCCCACCTTGGCCAGCAGGCGGGTGGCCTCGCTGGTGGCATCTCGCGGGTTGCGAACCCGGAGAATGGCCCCACTCTCGATGATCGCCCGGTGAAAGAGTCCGTTGGCTCCAGGCATCGCGAGCAGCGTCGACACTTTCCGCCCGCCACCCGACTCGCCAAAGACGGTGACGGTGTTCGGGTCGCCTCCGAACGCCTCAATGTTGTCGCGCACCCACTCGAGCGAGGCGATAATGTCGAGCATTCCGACGCAGCCCGATGCCGCGAACTCGCTCCCGGCCAGCTCAGCCAGATAGGCGGAGCCAAAGATGTTCAGCCGGTGGTTGATCGTGACCAGCACGACGTCGCCGGCGGTGCACATGTTCACGCCGTCGTAGGTCCGCGACGACCCCGACCCGGCGCTGAATCCGCCGCCATGCAGCCATACCATCACCGGTCGGCGCCGGCCGTCGCCCAGCCCCGGTGTCCAGACGTTCAGAAACAGGCAGTCCTCGCTCTTGACCGGATGCGGCCGGGACTGCGGGGCCGAGGCGCCAAACTCCAGTGCGTCATGGATGCCCGTCCACGGCGCTGGCGCGATCGGCGGCATGAAACGGTTGGGTCCGCCGGTGGAGGCGCCATAGCGGACGCCCTTGAAGATGTGTATGCCGGCGCGGGTCGCGCCCCGAATGCGACCCGCGGTGGTCTCGACGACGTCTCCTGGCCCGGTCTCCTGAGCCAACGCGATGCGGCCGATGGGGCCAAGCCCGGGAACCACACGCCCCGCGATGCCCGCTGCCGCGAAGCCGGACAGCCCCCGCATGAACGTCCGGCGACTCCAGATGTCACAAACGCCCCGTGTCGCCCGGCGGTGGTCGCGTGTCGACATGTCGTGTCTCCTTCGGTGACCGTGTGCCGTCAGGATAGCTCAAAATGCTGGCCCCGTTTCGGGACCGTCACTGGCGCGTTGAATTGTTTCGCGAGGGTGTCGGCAAAGTGCAGCGACACGGCTTCCTCCCCGTGAACCACGAAGGTCCGGGTTGGCGCATCGCCCAGCGACGCGAACCATTCGAGCAGCTCCCTGCGGTCGGCATGCGCCGAGAAGCCTTCGATCGTCTCGACTCGCGCGTTCAGGGGATACCACTCGCCGAAGATCCGGATCGGATTGGTGCCGGCCTGGATCACCTGCCCGAGCGACCCCGAAGCCTGGTAGCCGACAAAGACCACCGTGTTCCGGGAGTTGGTGATGCTGTGCTTCAAGTGATGCTTGATTCGCCCGGCCGTGCACATGCCAGACGCCGAGATGATGACCGCCGGCCTGCGCGACTCGTTGAGCGCCATCGAGTCCTCGACACGGCTGACGAGCTCGAGTCCCTCGAAGTAGAGCGGCGCGTCGCCGTCTTCCATCAGCTCCCGCACCGGGCGCGAGTAAGCCTCGGGGTGCAAGGCGAATGCCCTGGTCGCCGCCACGGCCATCGGACTGTCGACATAGACTCGTGCGTCCGGCAACCGGCCCGCTTCGACGAGGTCGTTGATCCGGGTCAGCACCTCTTGCGTCCGCCCGACGGCGAAGGCCGGAATGATCACCTTGCCTTTGCGACGCATGGTGCGCTGGATGATGTCGAACAGCCGCTCGGTGCGGTCTCCTTCGTTCGCCCGATCTCGGTCGCCGTAGGTCGACTCCATGATCAGGTAGTCGGGGCAGTCGACCGACTGCGGGCGGGGCAGCAGCCGGGCACCTTGCACCCCGAGGTCGCCAGAGAACACGAGTCGGCGGCTCGTCCCTTCGTCGTCGAGTCGGAGATCGATGGTCGCAGCGCCGAGAATGTGTCCTGCCGGCACGAAGGTGACGGTACCGGCGCGCGGTAACGTGTGGGTGCCGCCCAGGGGCACCGGCACGAGCTGGTCGAGCACCGCGATGGCGTCCTCCTCGGTGTAGAGCGCGGTGACCCAGCTCGTGTCCTTCTTGCGCTTTTCGAGCCGCCGGATCGTCCAGCGCGCATCTTCCTCTTGGATGCGGCCGGAATCGGCCAGCATGATTTCGAGCAGTTGCGCCGTGGGAGCGGTCGTGACGATGGGGCCGTGGTAGCCGGCTTTGCGGAGTAGCGGCAGCCGGCCCGAGTGGTCGATGTGGGCATGGCTGAGAATGACGCAATCGAGCGTGCGCGGGTCGAAGGGGAACGGCTCGCGATTGCGCTCGTGCCGCTCGCGGCCACCCTGGATCATCCCACAGTCGAGCAGGATGCGTACACCGCCGCAGTCGACGAGGTGACAAGACCCGGTGACCTCTCGGGCCGCGCCGTGGAACTCGATGCGCACGTCTAGATGGTGATGCTCAAGGAGTCAGGGGTTAGCAGGACGCACGAAGGGCACAAGTATACCTGGGGACTGGCTGGGTGCGTGCGCCAAACCCGCCCCAGGATGCCCGCTGCGTGCGGTCTCCCCACACCGGATTCGCATGTGGGGGCCGGCCGTGGGGCTACGAGGTGGAGGGCGCAGAGCTCCACGCTTCGAAGATGTCGATGTCGAGTCCGAAGAAGCTCTGGATGCTGTCGCCCCGGTCGCCGAAGTCGGCGTCTATGACGACCTGCGCGAAGGGCGAGACCCCCTTTGGGCCCGGCATCGACAGAAACGCGTCGACCTTGAATCGGGGACGTTGGTCCACAAACACGTCGTTGCGCCCGTAGCCGAACTCGACGTAGCTTTCCATGAGCTTCCCTTCGGTCAAGACCACGCCCAGTCCGGCGTGATAGATGTCTCTTACATCCGATCCGCCCTCGGCCACGGTCAGGAAGCCGTACTGCCCCTGAGATACAGGCTGGCCGCTGCCTCGGTCTGTGCGTTCAAACGGAGGAACTCGTATCGCAGTCCCATGTAGGCTTCCAGGCTCGTGGCTTGACGGAACACCGCCAAGCTGGGGGCTTGCGCCGTCGAGGGTTCGGTGAAGAGATCGTTGCAGAGGGCTTGTGACGGGGTGCCACTCGAACTGGTGTCGGTTGTGTTGCCCACCGAGGTGCAGTCGGTTTCCCCGCTCGCGGCGCCGTGGATGATCTCGCCGAAAAACCACAACTGGTTCTCCGGCGGTGGCGCTGACGCATCTGGGGTGGCCCCGGCAAGACGAAACTCGAAATCGAACCCTGCGATCAACTGTTCCTGGACATCCCCGGACGCTTCCGGGTTGACCAGATTCCGGAGGTCCTTTGAGGCAAACGTGTCGATTGACACGCCAGGGAACACGGTCACGGCCAAGTTGCCCCGACAGTCGTCGTGATCGCAGTCAGCCTGTGCTTGGGCGGGTCCGACCGAGACCAACACGAGGATCACACCGAGCGCGCCTGTGTGCGTTAGCCATCTTTGTGCCTGTGTGGACAGCATCGAATGCACTCCCTTCGGTGACAGACCTGCGCCGGCGACCCGAACAGATCGGCTGTGTCCCAACGGTGCTGCCAAGGATAGACCCGCTGTGGGGATGGGGCAATCGATCACGCGTTGGCACGGCCGGCGGGTGGCTCGCCGAACACACCGGCCTCGGCGTCGGCAGGGGGCGATTTGGTGCGCGGCGTCCAGCCACGTCGGGCCAGATGCACGATCGCATTCTGGCGAGCGGGTCGATGGAGCGCCACGGCCGCGACGTCGCCTGGTTGCGGTTCATAACCCAGATGGCACAGCGCCGTGCGCTTGCCGCGGCAAACCGTGAGCATGACATGCTGGTCGACGTCGTCACTTTCGTCGACCTCGTCGACATTGATTACGGGCCCCTCGTCAGCTCGCGGTTGGCTGGTCGGGGTATCCCCGGCTGCGGGGGGTGGCGCCCCCGGCGCGACGTCGAGCTGATACTCGAACGATTCGATGTCCACGTCACCGTGCCGCCACCGCACATCCCACTGCGGCTGGTCGTGCGGACCGTCAAAGAGCATGTCCAGACCAGACCGCTGCAGCAGACGCCGTGTGTGCTGGTCCTCGAACGACTCCATCGCAACGAACCCCAGCGTCACACCGAACGCCTCGCGCGCCTCGCGCACGAACAGTCTGTTGGCGTGTTCGTTGAACGTCAGGCCGACCGCGGTACCGACCAGCTCCATCCGCGCGCGTTGCATCGTCCGGTCGTCGAACGGGTCGCCGAACACGACAGCGTGCCCGGCCTGTTCGGCAACGTGTGTCCGTTTCGGGTCCGACTCGATGAACAGGACCGGCACTCCACCAGCGCGCAGGGCCTCGGCCAGCGGCAGGCCCAGCCCCTGGGCCCCAAAGATTGCCACCCGATCGCGCTGCGGCAGCCGCAGATCGAGCAACCAGGCGAGCGGGTGGGCGAGCACTCCGGACAGCACGACGGTTCCGCCGATTGTCGAGAAGACCAGCGCCCGCAACGCCGCGCCGCCCTCGATGGCCTGTGTCTCGAGCGCGGCCGCGGTGATGGATGCGATCGCCGCGGCCACGATGCCGCGGGGGGCTATGGCGCCGATGAAGACGCGTTCGCGCGTGGTCAGCTTCACGCCTCGTGTCGACACCCAGACGCTCAGGGGACGGACGACCAGGATCAGCCCGCCCACCACCGTGAGGCCGCCCACGCCGAGCGCCCGCACGTCATCGAGCGCCACGTCGGCCGCCAGCAGGATGAAAAGCATGCCGACCAGCAGCACGGTCAGCTGGTCCTTGAACTCCCGGAGATCTTCGCCGACGCGTGTCTCTAGATTGCCGATGACGACGCCTGCAACCGTGACCGCGACCAGTCCGCTCGGGGGCATCACCCCGTCGCAGGCTTCGAACAGCAACACCACGCCGGCGAGGGTGAAGATGTTCTCGTAGCCGTGCGCAATCAGCAGCCGGTAGCGGAGCGCGGCGGCGAGCAGGAAGCCGGCGGCCAGACCGGCCAGCAGGCCGAACCCGATGCTGAGGGCGACGTCCCAGGTTTGCGACGCCAAGTTGGTCACGCTAGGTCGGGTCACCAATTGCAGGATGAATCCCGCGAGCAGAGCGCCGATGGGGTCGATCAGGACGCTCTCGGCCTCGAGAATCGTCTTCAGCCGCGGTCTGAGCCGCATGTCTCGCAAGAGCGGCTGAATGACCGTAGGACCGGTGACCACCACCAGCGCGCCGAACAGGATCGCGAGGTTCCAGCGCCAGCCGAGCAGCAGCGCGGCGAGCGCGGAGGCGCCAACGAATGTCATCAGCGTGCCCCACGTGATCAGACGGCGGATGGCCGCCTCCTGCCGCTTGAGTCGAGACCACTCCAGATTGAGCCCGCCCTCGAACAGGATGATCGCGACAGCGAAGTCGACGATGCCAAAGAGCCCGTCGCCCAGGCTTCGGGGCTCGATCCAGCCGACACCCTCCGGACCGAGCAGCGCTCCGCTGGCCAGTAGCAGCACGATGCCGGGGAGCCGCAGCAATCGTGAGACCGACTGCGCCAGGATGCCGGCGGCCAGCGCCAGCGCGACGGTCAGCTCGGGGTGCGTCAGAGGGGCCATGGTGGTCGTCCGTCGCGCGACGGGTCGCGGCCAATTGCGGCCCCATCGCAGGTTCGGTACAGTGGAGGGGCTCGGTTGCGACCGATGCCGATACCCATTATGACGGGGACCACGTTCCCCCGAGAATCGAGGAGACAAGCCATGTCCGCCCATCTGGCCTTGCGTTCCGGCAACCCGGCCCTTGGTGCCGACACGTTCACCCGTGTGCCGGCGGTCGTCGGGCAGGAGGTGATGACCATCGGTGGCACCGTCAACAAGACGGCCATGTCCCTGGCGATCCTGTTTGCCGCCGCCATGTATGTGTGGGGGCGTGGGGCGGCCGGGCAACTGCCAATGGGGCTGGTCATCGGGGGCGTCATCGGCGGGTTCGTCGTGGCGATCGCGACGGCGTTCAAGCAGACCTGGGCGCCCATCACGACGCCGCTCTACGCAGCGCTCGAAGGGTTGGCGTTGGGTGGCATCTCGTTTCTCTTCGAGCAGACCTACCCGGGTATCGTGGCGCAGGCGGTCTTCCTGACGTTCGGTACCCTCGGCGCGCTACTCTTTGCCTATCGCAGTGGGATTATCCGGGCGACCGAGAACTTCAAGCTTGGGGTGTTCGCCGCTACCGGGGGCATCGGCATCGTCTATCTGTTGAGCTTCGTGCTCGGCTTCTTCGGTATCGGCGTGCCGCTCATTCATTCCAGTGGTACCTTCGGCATCCTGTTTAGCCTGTTTGTCGTCGTCATCGCGGCGCTCAACCTCGTGCTCGACTTCGATTTCATCGAGGAGGGTGCCGAGCGCGGCGCCCCGAAGTACATGGAGTGGTATGGCGCGTTCGGGCTGCTGGTGACGCTCGTCTGGCTGTATCTAGAAATCTTGCGGCTGCTGGCCAAGCTGCAAGACCGGCGGTGATTTAGTGTCCCGAGTCAGAAATCCGCCACCCATTTCCCGGGCGGGGCATCCCGCCTGTCGGCGTTGCTCCTCGGTCACAAACACCCAATTTGCTCCCTCGTCGCGCCTTGCCAGTCGGGCGCCACGCTCCCGGAGCTCGGCAACGGACTTCTGATTCGGGACACTAGTGTACGCGGGTGCTCTGGGGATGGAGAGGCGCGGAATCTGGTTGGCTTGGCGCCGCCGCGTCAGACTCAGACTCGGTGTCGCAATCGTCGCACCCGTGGCACGAGGCTGGTGCGTCGTGGGCAGAGCTGCCGACCAGCTGACGCAGATGACGATACAGGGACACGACGGCCCCCGCGACGATGATTGCGACCATGATGGCTTGCCAATTCATGAGATGCCCCACTCTAACGCGGACCCAATCTGATACACGGCCAACGACGCGGTATAGGCCAGGACCGACATGTACCCGAACATGAACAACGGCCAGCCCCAGCTGCCCGATTCCTTGCGCACGACCACAATCGTGCTCATGCACTGACACGCCAGCACGAAGAACACCATCAGCGAGACCCCGGTGAGCGGCGTCATCAACGGCGTGCCGCCCTCCCGTTGCGCGTTCTGCAGCGAGGCGCGGAGGGTGACGCTCTCCTCGTCGGCCTCCGCGATGCCGAAGACGATGCCCAGCGTCGACACGAAGACCTCGCGGGCGGCGAAGGCCCCGAGGATCCCGACGCCGATCCGCCAGTCGAAACCGAGCGGCTCGATGACCGGTTCGATAACCCGGCCCAACCGGCCGCCGACGCTGTAGCGTAGCTGCTCGCTCGCCCGTCGTCCGCTCAACTCGGCGAGCCCAGCCTCTCGCGCACCGGCATCGGTCGTCGTGGCGAGGAGCTGGGTATCTGCTGCGTCGTAGCGCGCGTCGATCTCGGCGCTGTGCGGGAACGACAACAGTGCCCACAGGATGATTGTCATGGTGAGGATGATCGTTCCGGCGTCCTCGAGGAACTTTCGCACGCGCCGCCAGGTCGTGAGCAGGACGTTGCTCCAGACAGGCACCCGATACGGAGGCAGCTCCAGCAGCAGCGGCAGCCGCGGGCCGCGCAGGACCGTGCGGCGCAGCACCGCCGCGGCGCCGCCCTGCAGCGCGTCGACGTCCTCGGTGGCACGCGAGAGTTCGTTGAGCACCGCCCGCGCGCGGAACACCGCGCTCGCGCCCAGCGCGTTGGCGTGA
>PBRZ01000005.1 GCA_002726085.1 Acidobacteriota bacterium | reverse complement strand
CTGGGCATAGAGGTGCCTTGTGAAGTCGCTAGCCGCACCGTTCCAGGCCAGCTCAAGCCACATATATGCCTGCACGTGATTCTCATCGACTCCGGCACCGTACGCCAACATGTAGCCAAGACCGCCCTGAGCTGGCGCGTACCCCTGCTCAGCCGCCCGTTGATACCACGTCGCGGCCTCGGCATCGTCACCGAGCACGCCACGGCTTCTGAAATACAGCAGGCCCAGGTTGTACTGCGCTGGAGCATGGCCCTGCTCAGCCGCAAGTCTGATCCAACGCGCTGCCTCGGTGTCGTCCTGTGAGACACCCCGTCCTGCGTAGTACCGACTGCCAAGCTCGTTCTGCGCGTCGGCATCCCCCTGCTCGGCACCCGCCCGCAGGGCATCGATCTCCCGCGTCTGCGCGTGCGCCAGCACACCAAGGACGAGCGCCACGAGGATGACGGCGACGGCGACGAACCGAGGGCGGTGAACGTTCATGGGTTGTCCTGAGGCGACCACGACGACACGAGTGTAGAGGCCGATCCTACCGCTGGCGGGTAGGGGGGGCAATGCGGGGGGTTCCGCTGGCGCCCAGGCGGTTCACTACGGCGCACGCGGGTGCGCGGCGTCCGATCATGAACGTCATCCAGAGACGACGGTGGCGTTCATCACCACCACGGCTCCGCTGGATGGTGCAGCCGTTATGCCGCGTCGTCGCCCTGTACGACGACATCCGCCCGCGCATCTAGGTCGCTGAGCACCTCTCGCTTACGGTTCGTCTACGGAGACATGAGCCGACGAAATTCCGAGTCCTTGTGTCCATTTCGCCGAACCTTCTGACCAGTGCCTCCAGATCATCACCATCGCCGCTGTGTCCAGCCTGCAGTACCGGCGCAGGAGTTCCTCATAGCCTTGCTTCGCCTTCGGCTCGCTGTAGCCAGCACCGAACATCATCTCCTGGTAGGCGCGGACCGAGTCTATGCCGTCCTGCACCGTGATCTCAGCGCCATCGATCTCAACTGGTGGCAGCGTGTCATATGGACTGAGCAAGTTGCCCTTGTCGTCACGGTCCACATACTCGGCGAGATCTTGCGCCTCACACTGTACGTTGTCAAATCAATTCGGACCATTGAGTCTGTTTCGTAAGAGAGACTTCCTGCCGGTTAACACTACTTTGTTAGATCCAATGCTTCGTACATGACGATCCAAGATTTCGTACTTGTACAATTTTCGAGAGTTTTGTACGCTTTCGCGCGTGACGGATCGGTCGGCGCGTGCGCTCCTGCGGCGGTTCGGTCAGTTTGCCGACCAGTTCGCGGGCTGCTTCAGTCGCCACCCCCAGCGCGCGGCAGCCACGCAGTATCTCGAGGGCCTGTTCAACGACAGCGAGCGGAAGTCCATGCAGGCGATGCATGGCCGGCTCAGCGACCCGGTCAGTTATCAAGCCCTGCAGCAGTTCATCACGGACTCGCCGTGGGAGGCGCGGCGGGTGTGGGCCCAGCTGCGTGCCGAAGTGCCGGTGCGGCGGGGCATCCTGGCGCTCGACGACACCAGCTTCCCGAAGCAGGGCCGCCACTCGGTGGGGGTGAAACGACAGTATTGCGGGGCGCTCGGGAAGATCGCCAACTGCCAGGTCGCGGTATCCACCGTGCTGTTCGACGGCCAGCTCACCTGGCCCCTCAGCTTCGAGTTGTATCTGCCGACCGAGTGGCTCACCGATCCCGACCGGCGGGAGCGTGGGCAGATTCCCGCGGGGGTGCGCTTTCGCGAGAAGTGGCGCATCGCCCTGGCGCATATCCGACAGGTGCTCACGGCGGGCTTTCACCTCACGGCCGTCGTGGCCGACGCCGATTACGGGTCGAATGCCGCGTTTCGCCGCGGCGTCGAACGTCTCGGGTTGCGCTACGGCGTGGCTATTCGGTCGGGGCTGACGATGTGGACACCCGGTGCGCGTCGCACCCGGACGGCGGCGGCGATCGCCACCGCCTTGCCCGCGACCGCCTGGCGGCGCGTCACCTGGGGCACAGGGACCAAAGGGCCCTTGGCCGCCCGCTTCGCGGCGGTCCGCGTGCGCCCCGCCAAGAGCCGGGGCGAGCGCTGGTTGCTGTGCGAGCGGTCGCTGATCGACGACGAACGGAAATACTATCTGCTCAACCTCGAGGCCACCGCCGTGCTGCGCACGCTGGTCACGGTAGTCCGGAGCCGGTGGCCCATCGAGCAACAGTACCGGGAACTCAAGGACGACCTCGGGCTCGATCATTTCGAAGGACGGAGCTATCGCGGCTGGGGCCATCACACGGTCCTCACCGCAGTGGCGTTCACGTTTCTCCAACTCGAACGGCGGCGCTCCGAGCACGCCCCGCGACCGACCTTGCCGCACGTCCGCTTCTGGGTGCGCGAGATCATGGCGGTGCTCTATGTCATCAGTAACCGCAACTTGTTGAATCTAATCGACAGCTTCCAGCGGAATCCACCGCTGAGGAGGTAACAAAGTAGTGCTAGGTACGCCCGACGGCCACCGGGGGTGTAGCCGATCGATGACACCAACCGAGGCTCCGCAACGGTTGATGCCCTGATCGGACGTGCCCGGGCGACACGTTTACCGGCCGAGCCGCTCCAGATCCTCGGCGTGGTCGGTCTCTTCGGCCAGCAGATCCTCGAGACGGATGACGAGACCCTTGTCGCCGAATTTTTCGGCCTGGACGATCCGCTTCGTGTAGTTCTTGATGACCTGCCGCTCGGCCGCGATGTCGATCTGCATCATCTCCTTGGCGGTCCGAACCTTCTTGGGCATCGACGGGTTGATGTCGAGCTGCCCACCGAGCGCGGTGATCTTGTCCGCCAGGAACACCGCGTGGTTCAGCTCGCCCGTGATGTCGCCCTTCAGCTCTTCGCGCAGCTCGTGCCCAAGCAGGCCAGTGGCCGACGCCGAGTGATGCAGATATCGCAGCACCGCCTCGAGCTCGAGGTTCAGATCTTCATTTAGCCCGTCAATCAAGTTCTGCTTCGCACTTCGCTTGTCACGCTTCGTCGCTCGCTTCGCCATGCTGCCTCCTGATTGGGTGACACGGGCCCCTGACCCATGCGGATGCCCCAATTGCTTTCGTTCCATGCCGGCATCGGGTACTGTTGATGCCCTCACAGTGAGTAGTAGTCTGATGATAACCGGAGGGCGGACGAACGCGGCAGCCCCGCTGGAACTCGAAGTCAGGGACAGCATGGAGCACCAACACATCGCACCGTCACGGCGGCTGCTCTGGCTCCCGGTCGTCGCGCTCCTCCTCGTCACGGGAGATGCACGAGCCCAACGCGGCCCAGAGCTCCCGGACACGGTGACCCGACGCGCGGTCGACATCTGGAGCGAAGGCACTCGGATGGCCGGCGATCTCTACGCGCCGCGTGGCATGGCGGCCAACGCCAATCTGCCTGCCATCGTCATGAGCCACGGGTGGGGCGGCACGAAGGCCGGCCTTGTCGGAATCGGCTCGCGGCTGGCGGCCCAGGGCTACCTCGTGCTCGCCTTCGACTACCGGGGCTGGGGTGAAAGCGACGGCAAGCTGGTGGTGCAGGGCGAGATGCCAGAGCGCGACGCAGACGGCATCGTGACCGTTCGAGCCCAGGAAATCCGGAACGTGGTCGACCCACTCGACCAGACACGCGACATCCAGCGGGCGTTCGATTTCATCGCCGGCGAGCCGAACGTCGATACGACGCGGATCGGCTACTGGGGCTCGAGCTACTCGGGGGCGCACGCCATCTGGGTTGCGGCGAACGAGCGACGCGCGGTCTGCGCCGTCGGTCAGGTTGCGGCCGCCGACTCGCGCAGCTTGGCCGCCGTCTCCTGGGCCGGGCAAGATATCGCCGAGCATGCCCGCCTGCAGGCGATTCGCCGCGCGCGGGGCGAGATCGCACCGCTGCCGCAGGGCACGGACAAGGCGCCGAACCTCAACGGCTGGGCCCATCTCGACAAGGTGCTCGCCTACAACCCGGTCGATGCTGCCGGGCAGATCACGATTCCGCTGCTCGTCATCGACGCCGAGAACGAAGAGCTGTTCGACCGGCACATCGCCGGCGAGCTGGCCATCCAGCGCGCGCAGGCAAACGGCGCCCCGGCCGAATACACCGTCATTCCCGGAATCACCCACTACCAGGTCTACAATGACAGCTTNGAGGAAGCGACCCAGATGGCGGTCGACTGGTTCGCCGGCTGTTGGAAGTAGAACGTAGGAGACAGGAGGCAGGAGGCAGGAGGCAGGAGACAGGAGAGGCCGGAGGGCTTCGCCGCTTCAGTTTCCATCTTGCCAGGGAGACTTTGACAATGAAGCGATGTGCCTTGGTCGTTGCGCTGCTCGGATGCGCCCATTTCGCGGTCGGTCAGGAACGGACGTCAGACATCGGCGGCGGCATGACACCATCGCTCACCCCGGTGACCTGGGAGCGGCTCGTCAATGCGGCCGACGAGCCCGAGAACTGGCTCATGTACTCGGGCACGCTCGACAGCAAGCGTTTCAGCGGCCTCGATCAGATTCACAACCGCAACGTCTCCCGGCTCGAGTTGAAATGGGCCTATCAGATCCCACAGCTCGACCGAGCCGAGACCACCCCACTGGTGGTCGATGGCGTGATGTTCATCACCGAGGCGCCGAGCAACGTCGTCGCCGTCGACGCGACCACCGGGCGGCAGTTCTGGCGTTACAACCATGAGCTCCCAGACGACCTGCGAGTCTGCTGCGGCCGGAACAACCGGGGTGTGGCGATACTGGGCGAGACGCTGTACATGAGCACCCTCGATGCCCACCTGGTCGCGATCGACGCGCGCTCGGGCAACCTCGTCTGGAACCGGGAAGTGGCCGACCACGCCGCCGGCTACAGCAAGACGGCGGCGCCGCTGGTCGTGAAGGACAAGGTCGTCACCGGGATCGCCGGGGGCGAGTACGGGATTCGCGGCTTTCTCGACTCCTACAACGCAGCCTCGGGCGAGCTGGAGTGGCGCACCCACACGATTCCCGGACCCGACCACCCAGACAACCAGACCTGGGCGGGCGACTCGTGGCGGACCGGTGGCTCCCCGACCTGGATTACCGGCGCCTACGACCCGGACCTCGATCTCGTCTACTGGGGCACCGGCAACCCTGGTCCGGACTGGAACGGCGACGTCCGAATGGGCGACAACCTCTATGCCGACTCGGCGCTGGCGCTCGACGGCGACACCGGCGAGATGCAGTGGTACTTCCAGTTCACGCCCCACGACATGCACGACTGGGACGCCATCCAGGTTCCCATCCTCGCGGACCTGCAGATGGACGGCGGCATCCGCAAGGTGATGATGTGGGCGAACCGCAACGCCTTCTATTACACCCTCGACCGGGAAACGGGCGAGTTCCTGGTCGGGGAGCCGTTTGCCCGCCAGACCTGGGCCGAGCGACTTGACGCGACCGGTCGACCGATTCGCCGCCCCGGCACCGACCCCTCGGTCGAGGGCGCCGTCGTGTCGCCCGCGGTGGGCGGCGGCACCAACTGGTTCTCGCCCAGCTTCAGCCCGCGCACCGAGCTGTTCTACGTGCAGGCGCACGACAGCGAAGCACGGTTCTTCATCCGCGACGACACCTACGAGGAGGGGCAGATCTTCCTCGGGGGCGGGTCGTCGGGGACCGAGCCGACGGACAAGACGACCAGCGCCATCCGGGCAATTGATCCCAGGACCGGCGACATCCGTTGGGAGTTCGAGATCCAGCCGCGGTCGACCGCCGGCGTGCTCTCGACCGCGGGCGACCTGGTGTTCAGCGGCAGCGTGGACGGCTACTTTTTCGCGCTCGACGCCGTCAGCGGACAGGAACTATGGCACATCGCCGTCGGCAGTCGGGTGCACGCCGCGCCGATGAGCTTCGCAGTCGACGGCAAGCAGTATGTGACGATTGCCGCCGGCAACGTCGTCTACACCTTCGGGTTGCCGGACTAAGCGTTCGCGGGGGTCTCCACGTGGGGACCGGGACGCAGCCCCGTGTGGGAAGGCAACCGAGCCGCAGGCGAGGGACGCCAAGGCGCGCACGTGCGCGCCTCGCGAGCGCGGAGTGGGGCATTGGGGTCCCCGCGTAGCGCTCGCGGGGGTCCGGGGCGAAGCCCCGTCCAAGTACTAATGCACCCCGCTGCCCATCTGGAGCATCGAGGGCTCAGCGCCGAGTCGGCGAATAGCGGTCTCCCACATCTGGGTCGCCTGAATGTCGAAGATCAGGTCGAGCTGGATGTCGGCGATAAGCCATGACGAGGCCGAGAGCTCGGCGTCGAGCTGTCCCGCGCCCCACCCCGCATAGCCGGTCAACAGCCGGGTCCGATCCGGCGGACCGCTGACGAGCAGTCGCCTGAGCAGATCCGGCGACGTCGACAGATACAGTCCGTCGCACACTTCCACCGACTCGACTTCTGGCGGCTCGTCTCCCATCAGGATCCACCCGCGCTCGGGCTCGACGGGGCCGCCAATCCAGAGCTGCAGACCGTTTTCCACCTCGATCGGCGGCGACAGCCGCACGACCGACGAGGCCGGCGTGTCGATCTGCCGGTTCAACACCAGCCCGAACGCCCCCTCCTCCCCGTGCTCGCACAACAGCACAACAGTCTGTTTGAAGTTTGGGTCGTTGAGCTGCGGCATCGAGAGCAGCAGCTTCGGCGCCAGCGAATTGCCGTTTTCCAGCTTGGTCAGCTTGGTCATCGTCGCTTGGTTGATCTTAGCAGGTTGCGGGACGCCAGGCGGTGCCGCGCCCAGTCGATGTGCTCGGCGACCAGCGGCTCGGCGATCGACGGGGCATCTGGACGGCTTGTCTCGGACGCGGTCTCGAGCGCCTCGGCCGCCGAGATCTCGCCACTGTTGCCCAACGCCACCGCCAAGTTCCGGCGCACTCTCTTGACCCGCGCCCGTGTCATCGGGCCATTGCGAATAGCGGCGCGTAGCGCTGCATCCGAGCGCGACCACAGCTCGCCCAACCGCGGCCGGTCGAGCAACATCCGCGGCTGCCACGCCGGGTCGGTGCTGATCGGCGCGGCATCGTTGTACGGGCAAACGTCCTGGCACACGTCACACCCATAGACGTGAGTCCCGATCCCGACGCGCTGTTCGGGCGGAATCGCCCCTTTGGTCTCAATCGTCAGGTAGGACAGACACCGCGTCGAGTCGAGCACGCCCGGTTCTGGAAACGCATCGGTGGGACAGGCGTCGAGACACAACGTGCAGGTTCCGCACTGGTCGAATCCCGGTGTGTCGGATTCGAGCGGCAGGCTGCACAGGATCTCGGACAGAAACAGCCAGGACCCGAGCACGGGATTGATGAGGCAGGTGTTCTTGCCAACCCACCCGAGTCCAGCCTGCTGCGCGTACACCCGCTCCTGCACGGGACCGGTGTCGACGTAGACCCGTGTCTCGACCGACCCGGCATGCTGATTGACCAGCCATCCTCGCAGCGCATCGGTGCGTTCCCCGAGCACGTCGTGGTAGTCATCGCCCCAGGCATAGCGCGAGATGAGCGCTTCGCCCGGGTCGTCGACCTCGGTCGAATACGGCTGATCGGTGTTGTAGAGCGTACCGAGCACCACCACCGACCGTGCCGACGGCATCACTGCCCGGACGTCGGCCCGGCGCTCGGCGGTACGGGCCATGTACCCCATCTCACCGGCGTAGCCACGATCGAGCCACTCACGCAGCACACCGAGCTCGCGAAACGCGGCCGCCGGCGCAATGCCGCACAGGTCGAACCCCAGCTCACGCGCGCGCATCTTGATGGCCTCTGAAGTGAGCATGAGACGAGCGAGCCCCGTGACACGGCAGCCGCTGGCGTGCGCCGGCGGAGCCGGTCTGAAACAGAAGCTGGCGAAGCCGACCGGCTTCTCCTGCCTCCTAGGAGCGCTCTCTAAAAGGTAAAGCGCAATCCGAATTGCATCTCGCGGGCATTCAGGGCGCTGAAGATGCGACCAAAGTTGGGGGTACCGAAGATCCGGTTGGGCACGTCGAAGTTGGCGCGGTTGAGCAGGTTGAAGATCTCCCAGCGGAACTCCAGTCGGCCCTGCTCGCCAATGAACCAATCTTTCTGTACCGACAGATCGGCGCTGGCGAAACCAGGAGCAAACACGCTGTTGCGGCCGGCGCTGCCGAAGGCAAATGGATTCTGCAAGACGAAGGCGGCAGTGTCGAACCACTGGTCCGGCGACCGCTGATCGCCGGGCAGGTTCGGATCGCCGTTCTGGTCTGGACGCTGTGCGGGACCGGACCCGATGTTGGCGCGGTCCTGCCCCAGATTGACGGTGAATGGCGCCCCCGACTGCAGGGTGACGAGGGCGTTCAGCCGCCAGCCACCGGCCAGCGCCTCCTTCGCCCCACCCACTCCCTCGAAAAACGGGAACTGGTAGCTGCCGCTGGCAACGAACTGGTGTCGGTGGTCGAAGCTCGACAACGCGTTCTCACCAGGAAAGATGTTGCGCACGTCCTGCGGCACGTTCGACTCGAACGCGGTGGCACCCGGGCTCGACGCGTCATCCCTCGACTTCGACAGCGTGTAGGCCATGTTGAACGAGTAGTGCCCATCGAAACGGCGCTCACCCTTGAACGTCACCGCGTGGTAGATGGACGTGCCATCGAACCGGATGGCCCGAATCGCGCTGAGCGCGGGAATCGGACGCCGGACGTCGATCGGGCCGGGCCCGGGCTCCGGCACGTTCCGGATGGTGGAGTTGTCGGCGCCAATGGTGTAAGAGCCCATGTAGGACACCTCCACCATCGTCCGCGGAAGCGCCTCCATCTGGATGCCGCCGCTCCAGGTCTGCGTGTACTCCACCTGGAAGTTCTGGTCCATGATCGCGCCACCGATGCTGCCGCTAGCGTCGCTCGTCAAGATGTCCCGTGTCTGGAGCGTCGGGATGAGCTGGTCCGACGGCGCGTCCACTTGCTTCAGGAAGAAGAACGGCAGGTTGCGCGTGAAGGCCGTCTGCACG
Source organism: Acidobacteriota bacterium (assembly GCA_002726085.1). Taxonomy (GTDB): domain Bacteria; phylum Acidobacteriota; class Vicinamibacteria; order Vicinamibacterales; family UBA8438; genus NP936. Next base: position 46,357 of record PBRZ01000005.1, on the reverse strand, counting down.
CTGTAGGCCCACTGGTTGAGGAACACGCCGTACCCGCCCCGAATCACCGCCGGCCGCGTCTCGCCGAGCGACAGCGCAAACCCGACGCGAGGGGCGAAGCGCTTCTTGCTCGGTCGCAACAGGCTTCGGTCCCACCCGATCTCGGAGGAGGTGACCCACGGAATCGGGATCAGCGGGAGCAGCGCCTCGGCCTCGGGCGAGATGTTGCCGGCCTCGTCGCTCGCGATCACATAGCGCCCGCCCGGCACCGAGAGGTCGATCGACGATAGCCGGTTGTCGACGTCCTTCATGTGCGAGTTCAACTCGTAGCGCAGCCCGTAATTGATGGTCAGATTGGAGCCTGCGTGCCAGTCGTCCTGCGCGTAGAGATGCAGCCAGGTGGTTCGCGCATCCTCGTCCCCACCGCCGATGCCCGACCGCGCCGAGGTCGGAAAGCCCAGCAGGAAGTCGCCCAGGGCGTTACCGGTCCACTGTCCCGTGTAGGTGAAGGCGCCGCGCGCGGTGTCGGCGTTGACCGGGCGAAATTTCAGGTGGAAGAGATATGCACCAAATTTGACGCGATGGTCGCCTCGGTCGATCAGAAAGTTGTCGTAGACCTCGATGTGCTGGTTATCACGCGACACGAATGTCGTCGGGTCGCCCATGGTGCTGAAGAGTCCCGAAGTCGAGATCTGTGGAAACCCGATGTCGCGCGGGTCCCGGGTGACCCCCAGCAGCCCGACCTGTTCGGCGAAGTCGACCCCAGCGTTGACACTCGCCTGTCCGCCATCCACCGACATGAAACCGACCCGCAGCTCGTTCAGCATGCTGGTGCCAAACGTCCGGGTGTGGCTGACCCCAAGGTTGCGGGCCGAGGTGTCGAGCGTGCGCCCGAAGCCGGGCACGAGCGTCTCCTGTTGCACGCTGGTGCCGAACGGCTGGATCTCGTCGGCGTCAAAGCTACTGAACCGGACGAGCAGCTGGTCTTTGTCGCTCAGCCGGTGGTCGACACGCAGACTGAACTGGTGGGCGTCCTTGTCCTGCGGCTCAACCGATGTCAGGTTTCGGACCCGCCCCCCGCCGTTGGGCAGCGGCACCTGGCCGAGAAACGCCTGCGCGATCGGGTCGAGCCGGTCGATGGGAATCTGGTTGTTGGTGAACGGCGTGCAGGCGCCCGTCGCCGGGGCAATGGTGCTCGGATCGCAGATCGGACCGACACCGGAGAAGTCGCCGGATCGCATTGCTGCGTTCGGCACCGAAAAGGTCTTGGTAATCGACCGCCGCGTGCTCTGTCCCTCGTAGCTGACAAAGAAAAACGTGCGGTCCCTCACAAGGGGCCCACCAAGCGACCCGCCGAACTGCTGTTGGTCGAGCGGCGGCACAGGCCGTGTCTTGTCGTCGAAGAAGTTGTGCGCATCGAGCCGGTCGTCGCGAGCGAACTCGAACAGACTGCCATGAAAGCGGTTGGCGCCCGCTTTGGTCGCGACGTTGATCAACGCCGATGCCTTGCCGCCGAACTCGGGCGGATACATCGACTTCTGGATCTTGAATTCCCGGATCGAATCGACCGACGGGTTGATCACCAGGTTGTTGAACAGCTCGTCGGTCACCTTGAACCCGTCGAGCATGTAGATGTTGTGCCCGGCCCGCTGCCCGCCGACGTTGGGTAGGGGACCGGCCTGCTGTAGCGCTCCGCCACGGGTGCCGCCGGGCGGAATGACCACCGCGTCGCTCAACTGCGCGAGCTGGAGGAACTGCCGGCCGTTGAGCGGCATCTGCTCGACCTCGCGCGTCTCGATGACGTCGCTGATCTCGGCGGAGGCCGCCTGCAGAAGCGGCGCGCTGACCTCGACGGTCAGCTCCTCACTGATCGGGCTGAGCGACAGCGTGAATTCCAGCTGCAGGGCACGGCCGATTACGAGCACGATGCCGGTCTGGGTGACCCGCTGGAAACCGGGAAGCTCGGCGGTCACCTGCCACTCGCCGGTGGGCAGCAACGGCAGGAAGAAGCGCCCATCGGAGTCGGTCACCCGCTCGATGGAAAAGCCGGTGGCCGGGTGGGTGGCCACAATCGCGGTCCCGGGCAGCACACCGCCGCTGTCGTCGACCACAACACCGCCGATCTCGCCGGTGTTGGTCTGCGCCGTCGTGGCGGCGCCAAGCATGATCCACAAGGCGCACTGCGAGACCGACCACCGCTGCCGGTTGTTTTTCATGCGCTCACCTCCGAGAACGCCAACAACGGGCTCGTCACACGGAAGACGCGAAATAAGTTCCGGTCAGCAGCCACGCGATGCTACTGTCGCTCTCGCCATCCCGTCCCGGAGGCAGCGGCCATTGTATCAAAGGCGCCAGAAACCACTATCAGCGGGACACTTCGGGCGGACAACTGGCAGACCGAGATGTGCCATGCAACTGACACTGCAGCCGAGGCAGGTTGTGCGACCGCTGTTCGGCGTCGTTCTCATGCTTACGGTGATCAACAGCGTTGTGCTGTTTTTCTATTTCTACATCCCCGATGACGAAGTGTATGGCCTCGTCGACCTCTTCGACTTCGACATCGAGGGCAATATCCCCACCCTCTACTCTGCCGTGGCCATGCTCTTCAGCGCCGCCCTGCTCTGGTGCATCGCGCATCTGCCCGGCCGAGACCGAGACCGACAGCGCGCCTACTGGATGGGACTCTCGGCGGTCATGGCGTTTCTGGCCATCGATGAAGGTACCGCGATTCACGAGAACGCCAGCGACCTACTCGAAAGATACATGGTCGCCGAAGGCTTCCTCTACTTCCTGTGGGTCATCCCCTACGGGATCGCAACGCTCGCGCTGGCCGGGATTTATCTCCGCTTCGTCTTCGCCCTTCCGTCCGATACCAGAAGGCTCTTCTTCGCGGCGGGTTTCATTTTCCTGACCGGTGCGCTTGGCATCGAGATGCTCGGAGCGCGCGAGGCCGACCTGCACGGAACCTCGACCATCTGGTACTGCGTCCTCTACACCGTTGAGGAGTTCTCCGAGATGACTGGCGTCGTCGTGTTCATTTACGGGCTCTTGACCCACATTGCCTGGGAGAGAGAGACGTTCTCGGTCGTGCTGGTCTCGCCCTCCCATCGGTCTTTGACAAACGGCCGACCAGGACGAGGCAGCACTGGACCATACGTCTAGTAGAACTTCCGCGCAATGTTGAACCCGATGAACCAGTCGTCCTTGCTGCCACCTTGCGCCAGCTGCGCGGGGGTGGTCCCGAGCGAATTCGAGAAGTTCAGCTGAAACGTGTGCCCGCCAGCTCGTTTCTCGATGCCGAACGACAGGTGATGCGCTCCCGCGTCGAAACCGGTGAGCCGCGGCACGTACTCCCCGAGCAGATACACGGTCGGACGCACACGCAGCCGCGCCCCGAGCCCAACCATGAACGCGTTGTCGTCATCGTCGTCGACTCTGTCGACACCCGGGTGCCTCCGGCAATTTGCTGGAGTTCGCCCCCCGTCAGGCTCACCGAGTGCGGATGGTCCGCTGTCCCGCTGATATCCAGCTCGATGTCGTTGGCGGCCGTGAGCTCGGCACCGGTGATGACCGCCGTGTGTCCGTGATTCAGCGAGATGCTTCCCGAAGAGCCGCCACCGGGCGTGACCGTGGGTGCAGTGGGACTGTCCGAACTGCTGCTACACGCTGTGACGGTGATCGCAACGCCGTTCAAGAGCGCGAGCGCGGACGCGACCGTGAACTCACGCCGACCCACCTTGTTTGTTGGATCCATTCCTCATCCTCCCCCTGGACGTGTCCATGTGACTCGGCAGGCGCTAGCAGCCCGTCGTGAAAGTCGCCGCTGCATTCGACCGACGCTGTATCCCGCCGATCTACGTTGTTCATCGGTCGAATACTGCCGGCATTCTCACTCTTCTCGCCTTGCACTGGCCGTGCACGGCATTGCCACGCCAGGGTCTCGGTGCGACACGGGACTTTCACCACGAACTGCTGGCACACGAACCTGGGCATGGACTTGGCACCATCTTTCTAAGACGCACACGTCAGGCTGATGGTCTCAAGATTCGTCACGAACGGCGCCACCACGACCGCATCCGTCTCGTCGCTTCCGGTCCCGCCATGACGGCGCCGCACCAGAACGCCACCTCCGCCACCACCACGACTCCGGTGGCGACCGTGCCTCTTGCGGCCAGGCTCAATGGCAGGAACGGTACGCCCAGCAGTGACACCCATAGAACCAACGACCAGCTCATCAGGATGACGCCGGCGAACGCCCAGCGGCGTCGGGGTCGTCTAGCGTCTGTAGTCGCCTGTTCGAGGGTCATGAGGCCCAAAACCCATCCAAGAAGCGTCGCGCGCTCACGGCGAAGCCAGCGGCCCCGGCTACTGCCTTCCCGGCGTCCGTGCAGCCGCAAGCACTTGTTCGGCGGCGCGCCGACTGGCGCCGGGTCCACCGAGCTTCTCCCGCACCGCGCGCAACGCCGCCCGGGTCTCCAGCACATACGACTCGTCGGTGAGAAACCGCACCGCCTCGCCGGCGACCGCCTCGGGGGTGAACGCCTCCTGCAAGAACTCCGGCGCGATCATCTTCTCGGCGACCAGATTCACCATACCGAACGCCTTCACCCGCACAAAGCGGCGGCCCATCCAGTAGGTCAGCGGCGACAGCCGGTAGACCACCACCATCGGTCGTTCGTGAATCGCCGTCTGAATGGTGGCGGTACCGGAAGCAGTGAGCACGACGTCGGCGGCAACGAGCACGTCGTCGGTCTGCGACTCGACGATGCATGGGGGGCGCGCGCCGAGCTCGGTCAGCCTGGCCAGCGGCTCGAACAGCGCATCGGGCAAGTTCGGGGCCCTGGCGACCACAAACTGGACCGACGGCACGTCGCGCACAAGGCGCTCGGCTGCGTTCACCAGGTCCGGCAGAATCACACGGAGCTCGTTTGGCCGGCTCCCCGGCAAAACCGCCACCGTCGGCGCCTCGGCGTCCAATCCATGCGCACTCCGGAAGGCGTCCCGACCCAGCACCGGCACAGCGAGGTCGACCAACGGGTGGCCGACGAACGCGACCGGGATGCCCGCATCCCTATAGAGCGCCTCCTCGAAGGGGAAGATGACAAGCGCCCGGGTCACGAACCGCTTCATCGTCCGAAGCCGACCGGCTCGCCACGCCCAGACCTGCGGGCTGATGTAGTAGATGACCGGAATGCCGAGCGCCGCCATCGAGGCCCCAAGTCGGAAGTTGAAGTCCGGATAGTCGATCGCCACGAAGACGTCCGGACGTTCGGTCCGCGCCGCTCTCACTAGTCGGCGATAGGTCGCCCAAAATCGTGGCAACGCCGGCAGCGTCTCGGCCAGTCCGGTGACCGCCAAACCGTCATAGTCGGACACCAGCCGACCACCGGCGGACAACAGCCGCTCCCCTCCGAGACCGCTGACGTCAGCTTCCGGCTCGAGTCTCAGGATCTCGGTAGTCAGGGCGCCTGCGTACAGGTCGCCCGACGGCTCGCCGCACGAGAGCATCACTTTGGTCATGCGGCCACGCGTGCGGAGGTCTGGTGGAGGGTCAGGGGGCGCGTGACGGACGGACTGCTCCGGTGTCGACGGATGCGCGCAGGTCTGCGCTCGATAGATCCAGATCGCCGACCGACAGTACCTCGACATTCTCAAACCCGACGCCGCTGAGATCGTCGACAAACGCCGCAGCCTCCCCGACGAGCACGATCGACAGCTCCTGCGGCTGCAGATACATGCGGGCCACACGCTGGATGTCGTTCACCGTGACGGCGTTGATCAGATCGGGATAGGTCGGTAGATCGGCGAGGTCGAGCCCATAGAGCAGCGACTCGAGCACCTGGGCCGCGATGGCGTTCGGTGTCTCGATGGTCAGGGGGAAACTGCCGGCCAGATACGCCTGGGCATTCTGAAGCTCGCGCCCACTCACGCGCTCGCGCCGCAAGCGGGACACCTCTTCCACGACCAGGCGCAGCGCCTCGGCGGTCGCGTCGGACCGGGTGTCGGTCTTGGCCATGAAGTCGCCGGCGAACCGGCGGCTGGCCATGTCAGCCGACGCGGCGTAGGTCAGCGACCGCTCGGTGCGGAGCACGCTCCCCAGCCGGTTTCCACCTTCGCCGCCCAGAATCTTGATCGCCACGTCGAAAGCGAGATAGTCCGGGTCGGCGCGGCGGAGCCCTACATGCCCGACGCGGATGGCCGTCTGCACCGAACCGGGCTTGTCGATGACGACCACCCGACTGGTCGGTTCCGGCACGTCGTCGCTGGGCGGCGGTGGCAGCGTCTTGCGCTCCCAGTCGCCAAACACCCGCTCGGCCGCGGCAAACGCCGCCTCGGCGTCGATGTCTCCGACGATCCCGAGCAGCGCATTGTTGGGCACGTAGTAGGTCTCGTGAAACCCCCGCAGGTCCTCGCGCGTGATCCCCAACACCGACGCCTGTGTGCCGTTGTGCGGCATTCCGTAGGGGTGCCCCCCGTAGACAAGCCGCCCGAACACTACACCCGCCAGATATGCCGGGTCGTCGTAGCTGACCTGTAGCCCCGAGAGCACCTGCTGACGCTGCCGGTCGATCTCGGCGGGTTCAAACGATGGGTTGCGCGCGATCTCAGCGACCAGGTCGACTCCAAAGTCGAAACTGTCCTGCATGACGAGGACGTTGACGAAACTCAGGTCTGTGCCCGCCCCCACGCTGAGGATGCCGCCAACCGTGTCGATGGACTCGGCGATTTCGGTGGCGGTCCGACTCGTCGTACCTTGATCGAGCAGTTGGCCAGCCAGCGCCGCGACGCCGTTCTTGCCCTCGGGGTCGGACGCCGCGCCCGCACCGATCATCAACCGCAGGTTGACCGCCGGCTGCTCATCGTGCATCACCACCACGACCTGGAGCCCGTTGGCCAGCATACGGATCTCGTAAGGCGGAAAGGTCGCCTCACGCGGCGGCAACGGCGGAGGCGGGCTCTCCCGCGGCCACTCGACCGGACGCTGGGCCGCCGATGGCGCGGCACCGGCCAGCAGCGCCAGGCACATGAGCAAACTGACCCAGACTGCCCGACGGCTCACTGGTCGCCTCCGGGACGCAGAAATGACCGACCCGCCGGAGCCGGTGGCAGGATCTCGAGCACCACCCGGTTCTCCTCTGTGAAGTAGGTCTGGGCGACCCGACGCACATCCTCCTTGGTGACGTTCATGAAGGTGTCGAACTCGGCGTCGGCGGTCGTAATGTCGTCGTGGATCACCGCGGCGTGGGACAGATGCGACGCTTTGTCTTCGACCGTAGAACGCCCGAAGACATAGTCGCGCGCAAACTGATTCTTGGCCCGCAGAAGCTCCCGGTCGCTGATGAGCTCCGTCTTCAGCCGGTCCAGCTCCCCGACGAGCGCCGCCTCCGACTCGGCGGTTGTGCGCCCAGGCTGCACGATCGAGACCGCATAGAACAGATTCGGGTCCTCGATGATGTTCCCGGCGCCAAACGCCGACACGGCAAGCTGCTCGTCGTACACCAACCGCCGGAAGATCCTCGAGCTCTGTCCGTCGGACAACACCTTCGCCGCGATATGCAGCGGGTAGGCGTCGGGGTGGCCGTCGTAGGTGATGTGATGCGCCACGATCACCGCCGGCAACGGCCAATTCTCGTTCTCTGTAATCGTGACCCGCCGCTCGCCAGTCTGAGGCGGCTCGCGCGGGATGTCGCGCGGCACGGGACGCTTGGCCCGCGGCACGCGGTCGAAGTATTGCTTCACCAGCGCGAGCGCATCGGCCGGCTCGAAGTCGCCAACCAGCACGAGGGTCGCGTTGGCCGGCACGTAGTAGGTGTCGAAAAACCCCTGGACGTCTTCGACCGACGCCGCCTCGAGATCCTCCATGCTCCCGATCGGAGTGTGCTTGTAGGGGTGCACCGCGAAGGCCTGGTCATACATGATCTCGGTCAGCAACCCGAACGGCGTGTCCTCGTATCGCCACCGACGCTCTTCCTTGACCACCTGCCGTTCCGCCTCGAACGTCGTCCGGTCGATCCGCAGCGTCGCCATCCGGTCCGCCTCGAGCCACAACACGAGCGGCAAATACTGCGCTGGGACCGTCTCGAGAAACGTCGTCGTGTCTTCGCTCGTGTAGGCGTTGCCGTCGCCCCCAACCCTGGAAACCAACGTCAGATGCGAGTCGGGCAGCACGTTGAGCGACCCCTTGAACATCATGTGCTCGAAGAGATGCGCGAAGCCGGTTCGCCCCGGTCGCTCGTTCTTCGACCCGACCCGATAGACGAGCTGCAGATGGACAATCGGCGTGGAGTGGTCCTCGGACAGAATCACCGTCAGACCGTTGTCCAAGGTGTGAACCTGATAATCGAGTTTGGGCGGCCGCACGGCCGTCTGGACCGTCGTCGACGCGACGGTTATCCCGACGACCGCCGCAACGGGAACCAGCCAACTCAGCCGGCTCCGAGGGGCCGCTCCCGACATCATGCGACGCATGGCCGAATTATGGCACACCCCGGGCTGCGCGGAGCCGGCTGCTGACACCGTCGGCGAAGTCACAGGATTCTTCTGACTTCTGTCTTCTGACTTCTTCGAACTGCCCTCACGGGCTGAGGAACCGGAAACCCAGCATCGTGAACATGGTCGGCTCCAGGTCGAACGGATTGGCATCGATTCGCCGTTCCCGGGCAAGAAATACTTCGCCAACCCCCGCCCCGCCTGGAAAACGAGCTCCGATCTCGAATCGCCCACCCAGCTGCTGGTCCCGTCCGCGCTCGCTGTTGTCGATAGATACGAGGGTCAGCTCGCCGCCCAGCATCAACGACACCCGTGTGTGCAGGGCGCGGAGCGCCTGGACGCTCCCACCGAGTTCAGCGGTGTAGTCCACAAACGAACGCTGAATCGTCTTGAGCGCGCGAACCCCGACGTCCAGATCCCAGGATCGAAGCTGCACCGGCGTGACGTACTGGACGCCGAGCATGTTCCAGGCGACCGCAAACTCCTTGCTGCGGTCGCTCAGGTGGCGAGAGACGTGGTGAAACGTGGCCCCGAGCTCGGAGTCCCCCACTCCGGTCCGCCACCACGTCGAGAGGTCGACCAGGTAGTTGCCCTGGTTCGGATCGATCGCCCGCAACTGCTCGCCGACGATGCTCTCGAAATTCACGAGCACATTGCCTCTGACATACTGGAGGTCGAACACATCCATGTCGCCGCCAAAATCGGTATCCCAAACAAAGTTGTCGTCGTTCGAGACCAGCCGCAAGGCGTTGAGATGAAACCGGTAGCTGGTCAAGAACCCCAGGGTGGCCGAAGTTTGGCGGGCGGTCGAGACGGCGCTGCTGGTCTGGGCGTAAGCCGACAACGGCGGGGCGACGACACAGAGCGAAATGAGACCGACGAGCGTAACGAAACGAGGCATAGGTGTGGCTGGTATGTGGATACGGACCTAACCTGGGAGCGGGGCGACAGGCTCTAGGCTACGGAGTTTAGGACGGACCAGGCAAAAACCGCAAAGCCCTCAGGCTTCTCCTGGCTCCTGACTCCTGACTCCTGTCTCCTCGGCGCGTTCTTCGGTCTTCCCCTCGAGCTCGGCGAGTCGACGCTCGAGGTCGGCGACCCGCTTGCGCAGCGCCGGGAGCAGCTTGAACGACGCGGCAGCTCTGCGCCAGGCCAAGTTGTCGATGGCGGGCAGCCCCGAGACGAACGACCCGGCCGGCACGGTGTTGGTTATCCCGGTCTGGCCGGTCGCCCGCGTGCCCTTGCCGACAGTCACGTGCCCATTCACACCGACCTGTCCGGCCAGTACCACGTCGTCCTCGATGGTCGTGCTGCCGGCAATGCCGACCTGCGCCGCGAGCAGGGCGTTTCGACCGACCTGGACCCCGTGTCCAATCTGCACGAGGTTGTCGATCTTCGCACCAGCCTGGATCCGTGTCTCGCCGAGCGCTGGTCGATCGATCGCCACGTGCGCCCCGATTTCGACGTCGTCCTCGATGACCACGTTGCCGATCTGTGGAATCTTCTGGTGCGTGCCATCGGCCCGCTGAGCGAACCCGTACCCATCGCTGCCAATCACGGCGGCGTTCTGCAACACGACGCGGTCGCCGACGACCACCCGCTCGCGCACGGTCGCATGAGAGTGGATGACACAGTCGGCGCCGATCGTCGCGCCGCACGCGATATCGGCCCCGGGGTGAATGACCGTCCGTGGACCTACCGAGACGCCGGCGGCAATCGAGACAAATGGCCCGATCGACACGCCATCGCCCAGCCGCACGTCTTCGGCGATGCTGGACGCCGAGTCGACGCCGGGGACCGGAGCGACCGCGTCGGTGAACAACGTGACGGCGTTGGCGAACGCCAGATACGGCGCCTCGGTGCGCAGCATCGCGCACGTCGCCGCCTCGGCGTCGTCGGCTAGAATCACCGCCGACGCCCTGGTCGAACGCAACGCCGTCGCGAATCGGGGATTGGCGAAAAAGGTAAGGTCGCCGGCCTGCGCGGTGTCGATACCGGCCACGCGATGGATCTCGACTCCACCATCGCCCTCGAGCCGGCACTCNAGGCGCGCCGCCACTTCACGGAGCTTCAAACCGGCGCAGTATATCACGCAGCGACTCTACAGCCCGCCCTGCTGGCCCGTGTGGCCCTGCCGGTCATGTCGGGTCCGTCGCCGTGCGCTCAACGAACGTAGCCAGTTGATCGAGGCCCAATTCGCCCGCCAACGCCCGAAGCCGGGGGCGGCGATCGGCAGGTGGCAGGCCCAGCGCCCCGCGCACCGCCGCGAGTGGCTCACTCGACCGCGTGGACCACTCGACCCCAGAGACCCCTTGGCGCGCTCCCCGAAAGGCCATCCAGTGTCCGGCCATTTTGGCGACGAAATACCAGGAGATGAGGTTGGGTCCGGGCACGAAGAAGAAGAGCGGCCCGAACACCAGGACCCCGACACCATCGACCACCATCCAGAAGCGATGATGGTCGATATCTCGTTGCAGGGTGGCGCGAGCAATCGAGAGCGCCCGACCGGAGTCGAGGTCGTCGGGGTAGACGAGGACCCCGGCATCCTGATGGCGCAGTCGCCAGAGCAGACGCTGCTCGGCGACCCATTCCGCCATCCCTCGCACGAGCCCCGCGCGCAATCGCGCCATCCAACCATCCGGCCGATCGCCGGCGCTGCCGCGCCGGGTTGCGCGGCGGTCACGCCGCTCTTCCTGCTCGGCCGCCATCACCTCCCGAAAACGACGGAGCATCCGTCCCGCCGCGCCGGTGCGCTTCGGNTGGTCCGGCTCACTCGGCTCGCAATAGAGCTCGTAACGGGTCTCCCCCACCGGGACCAGAAACACCTCCATCAGTCAGCGGCTCCCCTGCTGGTGTACGACACCGATCGCGTCGGGTCGGCTGGTCACGCCCGCCCACTCTCCTGTACCATCGAGGCCGTCCATGACCATGTGGCGCGCCACCCGATTCGTCGTCTCCTTCGGTCTGCTCNCACCGTCCGCGGCTGCAGCTCAGTCCTCGGCGCCCGTCGAGCTGGTGGTTCGCGTGTTTGACGCGCTCGAGGAAGTCACGGCGGACTGCCAGATCGCGCTGTACGCCGCAGACACGCGCGAGGCGCCGCTCGTGCCCGATCTGCGTCCCGGCACGGGTCATTACATCAGTGTCGAGCCCGGCCTGTACGATCTTCAGATCACGCGACACGACCCGGCCGACACAGCGGCGATCGCGTGGGCCGATCACCTGTCAGTGCTCAGATACCCCGACGACGGAGGGACACACGTCGAGGTCATCAATCTCCAGCCGGCGTTCGGCGCGTTGGTTGTGCGGCCACCGGCCGTCTGGCTCGACACTGACCGGGAGTGGAGTGTCAGCGCGTTTCTGCATGGCGGCGTAGGACGCGCTGGCTTCGAATCGGCCGGCGGCACCCACCACCAGCTGTTCATCCTCCCGGCCGGCCACTACGACCTGGTCGCCAGTCTCGGCTCGACCGAACTCACGGCGACCGACGTCGAAGTGCCGGCGCAACGCACGCGACTGAAGTTGTTGGAACTGCAGTAGGGGTCGGGCGCCGGGGACTCGCGGTTCCCGGCGCCCGCAATGCAGCAGCCCTTTCACTCGGGCTGATTCTGGCTATCTGGCCAGTGGATCAGGCCGGAGCTGGAAGTGGACGATCTTGCTCTTGGTGCCCTTCCCACCCTCGGTATGCCAGATATAGTTCGAACCATAGTTGGCCCAGAGCCCTCGGCCCTTCCAGCCGGTGTTCGGATCGTCGATCCGCCCGTCGAGACCGCGCGAGTAAAAGGCCATCGGGTACGGCACACGAAGGATGACCCACTCGCCGCTCTCCGGGTCCAGCGCGAGCAGCGAGTCCGAGGTCGACCCGTTGGCAATCGGCACATTCTCGCCCATCCCCAGCGTGTTGAACTGGTCGACCCAGCTGTAGTAGTGGAAGTCGGCGCCAACGTTGCCCTCGACGCCACGCATCTTCGGCCCCGGCATCGGATACAACGTCCATCCCTCGGGACAATGCTGGCCGGTCGCGGTCCGTCCATTGGTGACGGCGCACTTGGTACGGTCGAAGCTGGCCATGTGGCTGCTTCCCGAGAGCGCCGCCCAGATGACGCCGTTGCGGTCGACATCGATGCCGCGCGGCGCGAACCCGGTATCCATCGGGTCAATAGCCGAGTTCTCGATCGACGGCGGCTCATACATCTCGGCAATGCACGTCTCTGGCGGGTTGTCCCCTCGGTCGAGTCGGACGATGGCCCCCGGAAACGGCCCCGTCCGGCTGATCCACACCGAGTCGTCTGTCGGACTGGCTATGATGCCGTAGCCGAATCCGGCCACGCGGGTGTCGAGCGCCGAGTCCGGGCTCTCGGCTCGCGGCTCGTTCCACGGCCTGGTGATTTCACCGTCGCCGTTGGTGTCGAGCACTGTCGGGCACCAGCCCTGTGAGAACTGCCCGTCGCCGGTCTCGTCAAAGACCCGCGTATTGATCCACCCGATGACGTTGCCGTCACCGCTGAACCAAAGCGTGTCGTCCGCATCTTCACCGAACTGCAGGTGGTGTGTGCCAAAGCAGGTGTCGACCAAAACGAACCGCTCACGGGCCGGGTCGTAATAGGACGCATGGCGACCGGTCCGACCATTCGAGTAGTACTGCGCGTAGATGTTGTCGGATCCGTCGCGGCACCAGTCTGGATTCTGGAACTGCCGAACCGTCGAGGTCATCCAGACACGGCCCTTTTGGTCCAACATCGGATTGTGTGGGTCGGACCGCTCATTCGCACCGACGCCCCACAGCTCCTCCTCACCCCAGTAATAGGACGCAACCTGGACGTCTGGGAACCGGGTCGGCATCGTTTCAGGGTCTGGCCGCACCGGAATCGTCAGCTCTGTCGCCGAATTGGCGACCGGGTCCACCATCGTGATGCTGCCGTGCCCGGCCGACACGCCGTAGACCGGTCCGCCGGCGTTCATCCGCGGGTTTCGTTTGTCGGTAGCAATCTCGTCGTGGATGAACGAGTGGTCCGTCCCCCAGTCCCACAGCGTGACCACGACGTTCTGCTCGACGCCATCGGGACGCGGCGGCGCCTCGGGCACGGCGCCGGATGCGATGCGGTCGGTCCAGTCGGCGAACATCTCGAGCGCCGGCTCGCGGCCAAACCGGTTCATCGTGTTGCTCATCTGGTTGCCACGCTGCCCGGTCTNCACCCGGTGGTCCCAGGCGGCAACCGTCGAGTCGAACTCGTCNCGGTGCTGCACGACACGGGTGGCATCGTTTCCGAGCTGGTGACAGAGCTGGCACCCCTGCTTCATGTTGTCCACCCAGTGGCCCTGGGTGCGCATGCTTGGGTTGATGCCGTTCCCGCCGTTCCCGGTGCCGGGGAACTCGCTGGCCGCCGGCGGTTCGATTAGCGAATACCAGTAGTTGCCGGGGTAATACTGGGCGGCGTCGCGCGGCGTCGGCGCGATCACCGCTTCGAGCGCCACGTCCTCCTGTCCCGTCGACAACCTGACCTTGTCGGAGTCGACCAGGCCGTAGCCTCGGACCCAGACGTCATAGGTCGCATCGGGCATCTGCGGCAGGACGAACCGGCCACGATCGTCGGTCACAACGACCTTCGCGAACTTCGTATCGAGCTCTTCCGTCTCTGCGATGACCCAGACGCCGGCCTCGGGTCCGTTGTCGCTGGTCACGGACCCGGTAATGACCCCGTCGGCCATCGACGCGCCCTGACGAGCTGACGTGGTCGCGGTCCATACGGCAACGCCGAGCGCCAACAACAGCATCGGCACGAGCGTGTAACGCTGGCTGATTGCGGTGCGCATTTCCTCTGTCCTCCCCTCCGCACGACGACCGTCCTGTGCGGCTTTCTTGAGCTATGGATGCGGTATCCGCGCACACTGTACCTGAGGTGCCCGGAAGGGGTCAACGGCTGAAGTGGTTCTCGGATATGACGGGCATCACTTGGCGAGCGGGGCCCACTTCGATAAGATCTGGGGCCTGTCTGCACGGCGGTGCCCGCCTCCTCCACGGCACAGCGCTATAAAGATGATTCGGACCTGGAAGAGATGAGCGTGGACCCGATGAGCGCCCGACCGGCCCGTATTGCCCTGCTCTGCGCCATCGCGATGCTGCTTGGCTCTGGGGCGTTCTCGATCTTCAGCGCCCAGGAGCCTGAACCGGGCGAAACGGCTGCCGCGGCAATGGAAGATGCTCCGACCGGCGTGGCGGACCCCACGGCACAGCCGATCGCCTTCAGTCACGCGCACCACGTGACCGAGATCGGCATCGACTGCCAATTCTGTCACGCGTACGCGAGACGCGGACCAATCGCCGGCATCCCGTCAGTCCGGCGCTGCGCTGGTTGTCACGAGACCGTGTTGAGCGAGGAACCGGAGATTCTGAAGGTGCTCGAGTACTTTGAGAACGAGGAGCCGATTCCGTGGGTACGGGTGCACGACCTCCCGGACCACGTGCGGTTCACGCACAAGTCGCACGTCCGCGCCGGGGTAGAGTGCGCGGACTGTCACGGCAGAGTCGAGGAAATGGAGGCGGCCGTGCAGGTCGAGTCGCTCAGCATGGGCTGGTGCCTGAGCTGTCACAAGGAGCGTGACGTGACGCGGGACTGTTTGGCATGCCATCACTAGAGGCACGCCTTATCACGTGCGTGCGGCATCGCGGGTCTGAGAAACCGTCGCTGCGTCAGGTACAGGAGATGAAGAGTCGGTGAGCCGGGGCAAGTCATCGCTGGTCGAGGTGGTCGAGCGTCGCACGTTCCTCAAGGTGCTGGGGAGCGCCGGCCCGGCGGCGGCGATCGCCGCCTGCTCGCCCGTGCCACCCGAGAAGATTATCCCGTTCGTGATCCCGCCCGAGGACGTCATCCCCGGGGTCGCCACCTGGTATGCCAGCGTGTGCGACGAGTGTCCGGCCGGCTGCGGCACCCTGGTGCGCACCCGCGAAGGTCGGGCGGTCAAGGTCGAGGGCAACCCCGAGCACCCGGTCAACCGGGGCGGACTGTGCGTCCGGGGCCAGTCGTCGCTGCAGGGGCTCTACAACCCGGACCGGATCACCGGTCCGCAGCGCCGCCGTGTCACCAACGAGGCCGCCGGGCAGAGCGTGCTCGAGCCGGTGCCCTGGGACGAGGCGCAGCAGCAGCTCGTCGATCGGCTGCAGACGCTCCGTGACGCCGNCCGTGGCGACCGGGTCGCGCTCGTCACTCCTCCGCTGACCGGCACGATGGCGACCCTGGTCTCCACCTGGGCGGACGTCCTGGGCGCGCGCTGGGTGCGCTACGAGCCGTTTGCCTACGAAGCGATTCGCCGGGCCAACGCACAGCTGTTCGGACGCGCCGAGCTGCCGCACTTCGACTTCGCGCGGGCCGACCTGCTGGTCTCGTTCGGCGCCGACTTTCTCGAGACGTTTGTCTCACCGGTCGGCTTCGCCCGCGACCACGCCGGCCAGCGCCGTGTTCGCGACGGGGAAAAGGCCCGATTCGTCCAGATCGAGCCGCGGTTGTCGATGACGGGCGCGAGTGCCGACGTCTGGCATGCGGTGCCCCCAGAAACCGAAGGCCTCGTGGCCGCGGCGATGGTGCGGACGATTGTCGATGAGGGGCGGGCGCAGGGCGTGACCGCCGGGCTTCTCGAGCAGATCGCGGCGCTCGTCGATGGCGCGTCACCGAACCAGGTCGCCGTGACAAGCGGAGTCTCCGCCGACACCATCCGTGAGCTGGCCCGCGCGTTCTCGGACCCGGCACTGGGCCCGGGCCGCACCCTCGCCGTGGGCGGGGGCGTTGGCGTCTCCGGCTCGAACGCCACCGCGTCGCACACGGCGGTCACCCTGCTGAACCTGGTCGCGGGCAACATCGGTGCGACCGTCGACTTTTCGGCCGCCTCCGCCCTCGGCACGGCCGCAACCTACGCCGAGATGCGTGACCTGGCCGACGCCATGCGGTCGGGTGATATCGAGCTGGCGATCATCCACAATGTCAACCCGGTCTTCACGATGCCGGGAGCCGCCGACTTCGGGGGCGCGCTGGCGCAAGTGCCGTTCGTCGCCGGGCTGTCGAGCCTGCCGGACGAGACGACCGCACAGGCCGACCTGCTGCTCCCCACCCACACCGCACTCGAAGCGTGGGGCGACAGCAATCCCCGTCACGGTGTGCATGGCCTGGTCCAGCCGGTGATGCAGCCGGTGTTCGACACCCGGCACGTCGGCGAGGTGCTGGCCGAAGTCGGACGGGCGCTGGGTGACGAACCGGCGGCCGCGCTGCCGCGGCGTGGGTTCTACCGCTTTCTGCGAGACGAGTGGGAGCAGCTGCAGCCGGTGCCCGAACCGGACCCCGAGGCCGAGGAGCCGGTCGCACCCGATTTCGAGCCGTTCTGGGCGGACGCCCTCCGACGGGGCGGCATCACCCTGCCGGTAGAGCCGGTCTCCTTCGAGCTGAGTCCGGCGATCTTCGACACCGATCTGGTCGGCGATCTGACCCCGGCGTCGACCGCCCGAGCCTACACGCTGGTGACCTACCCCTCGCTGCACTTCTACGACGGCCGCGGCGCCAACCGCCCGTGGCTCCAGGAGATTCCGGAGCCGCTGCTCAAGACGACGTGGGGCACCGGGGTCGAGATGACCTCGGACACCGCACGCGCTCTCGGCGCCGAGGAAGGCCGCCTGGTCGCGATCGAGTCCGACCACGGTCAGGTCGACGCGAGCGTCATCATCAACCCGCATCTGGCGGACGGCGTGGTCGCGATCGCCATCGGACAGGGGCACACCAACTTCGGACGCTACGCCACCGGCCGCGGGGTGAACCCGATCGCCCTGCTCGACCCAGAACCGGAGGCCGCCTCGGGCGGCGTGCGGTGGCTCGGCACCGGTGTGGACATCACCCCGCGCGAGTTGGAGCGCCCAATTCCGCGGCTCCAGTACACCTTCGACCAGGACGGACGCGAGCTGGCGCAATCGGTGTCGCTGGCGACCCTGGCGGCCGGAGAGGCGCACGCCGAGGAGCACCACTTCAGCCTGTACCCGGAACACGACCATCCGGTGCATCACTGGGGGATGGCGATCGACCTGGACGCCTGCACCGGGTGCAATGCCTGTGTGGCCGCCTGCTATGCCGAGAACAACATCCCGGTCATGGGCGCTGACCGGATGCGCCGCGGCCGCACGATGTCGTGGCTGCGGATCGAGCGGTTCGTCGAACCGGGCGCGGGGGACGCGGGACCGGACACCCGGTTTCTACCGATGCTGTGCCAGCATTGCGACCACGCGCCGTGTGAGGTGGTGTGTCCGGTCTACGCGACCTATCACACCGACGAGGGGTTGAACGCGCAGGTCTACAACCGCTGCGTCGGCACCCGCTACTGCTCGAACAACTGTCCCTACAAGGTCCGCCGGTTCAACTGGTTCATGCCGGAGTTCGACGCGCCGCTGCCGCTGCAGCTGAACCCGGACGTCACCGGCCGAAGTGACGGGGTGATGGAGAAATGCACTTTCTGTGTGCAACGCATCTATGACGGGAAGGACGTCGCCCGGGACGAGAATCGCCCGGTGCGGGACGGCGACGTGCTACCGGCGTGCGGGCAGAGCTGCCCGACGCAGGCGATCGTCTTCGGCGACACGAACGACCCCGGGAGCCGGGTGTCCCAGCTCTCGAACGATGCACGCGCGTATCACGTGCTGAGCGTGATCAACACCCGGCCGGCGGTGACGTATCTGAAGAAGGTGACGCAGGCATGAGCTTCGCCAAGGTCAACGACGACATACTGCGGACACTGCGACCGCCGGGCGGGTTGTACTTCGTCGGGCTTGCCCTGGCGATCGTCGCCTTCTCGGTCGGCTTGGTGGCGTTTCTGCACCAAGCCCGGACCGGCATGGGGGTTGCCGGCTACGAACATCCCATTCTCTGGGGCATCTACATCACCAACTTCGTGTTCTGGGTCGGCATCGCGCACTCCGGCACGCTGATCTCGGCGGTCCTGTTTCTCTTCCGGGCCAAGTGGCGCACGGCGGTGGCGCGCGCGGCCGAGGCGATGACGGTGTTCGCGGTCATGACCGCGGGGTTGTTTCCGATTATCCACATCGGCCGCCCGTGGTTCTTCTACTGGCTGTTCCCGTACCCGAACCAGCGGGAGCTGTGGGTGAACTTCCGGTCGCCGCTGGTCTGGGACGTCTTCGCCATCAGCACCTACCTGACGGTGAGCGCGATGTTCCTGTATCTCGGACTGATGCCGGACATCGCTGCCGTGCGCGACAAGATCAAGGACTGGCGCCAGCCGATTTACCGCGTGCTGTCACTTGGCTGGCTCGGAACGGACAGGCAGTGGCGACACCACACCGCGTTGTACGGCTTCTTCGCCGCGCTGGCGACCCCGCTCGTCGTCTCGGTCCATAGCGTCGTGTCCTGGGACTTCGCGACGTCGATCCTGCCGGGGTGGCACAGCACCATCTTCGCGCCCTACTTCGTCGCCGGAGCCATCTTCTCGGGGCTCGCGATGGTGATCACCCTGCTGGTGCCGATGCGGCGGATCTTGAAGCTGGAGAGCTACATCACCGTGCATCACTTCGAGAACCTCTCGAAGCTGATGCTGACCACCTCGCTCATCGTGGGCTACGCGTATATGACGGAATTCTTCATCGCGTGGTACAGCGGCAGCCCATTCGAACAGGGGACGTTCATCGATCGGATGTTCGGGCAGTACTGGGGCTTCAGCTGGATGATGTTCACGTGCAACGTGCTCATTCCGCTGCTGCTCTTCTCAAAGGCGATCCGCACCAATCTGACGTCGTTGTTCGTCATCTCGATCTTCGTCAACATCGGGATGTGGCTGGAGCGGTTCGTGATCATCATGACGTCGCTCTCGCACGATCTCGACCCGGCGAACTGGGCGGGCGTCTATCGGATCACCTGGGTGGAGACGAGCATCACCATTGGAGCGTTCGGGCTGTTCTTCACGTTGTTTTTGCTGTTTGTGAAAAATTTTCCGGCCGTCTCGATCACCGAGCTGAAAGAAACGATGGAGCGGCCGGCCGAGGCCGACCCGGCCACTGCCTGGCCGGAACCTGTGTAGCGCCATCATGCCAGAGCAAGTGGAGATTCTCGGCATCTACGACCGCAGCGCGAAGGCGGCGGTCGGCGCCCGCGCAGTCCTCGACGGGGGGCTGGGCGCGGTGGTCGCCTATGCGCCGGTGCCGGACCACGCCCTCGACCGCGCGTTGCACGTCACCGTCAGCCCGATACGGCTGTTCGTGCTGATCGGAGGGCTACTCGGGTGCGCCACAGGATTCGTTTTTCCGATCTACACGGTGCTCGACTGGCCGTTGATCACCGGCGGCAGACCGCTCATCTCCATTCCGCCCTTCGTAGTCATTGCGTTCGAGTTGACGATCCTGTTCGCGGCGGTCAGCGGTATGGCCGGGTTCCTGCTGATGTCGAGGCTGCCGCGCGTCACCGGCCGGCCGGCGCCCGACGCGCGGTTCACGAACGACATGACGGGTGTCAGCGTGTCCTGCGCGCCAGAGCAGTCGGCGAGCGTGCGGGCGTGTCTCGAACGAACGGGCGCACACGAGATCAGGGAGTGATGATGGGTAAAGCGACATTGTCGGCGTGGGGACGACGGCTCTTCCTGATCGCGTTGCTTCTCGCGATGACCGGCGCCGTCACGTCGGCGCAGCTGAGATTCATGCGCAACATGTTCACGAGCCCGGTCGTGCAGCCGCAGGTAGCGCCGCGGGTGCCGGTTGAGGACACGATCCCGGTCGACGGAACCCAGATCCTGGACAAGATATCGTCGATAGACCTGCCCAACCCCCGGCCCAACACGCCCGAGGTGCTGCAAGAGGGCGCGTGGCTGTACGGGGTCTATTGCGCCGTGTGCCACGGCGCGGACGGGCAGGGCGACGGGCAGATCGCCGAGCACTTCCGGCGAATGCCGAGCATGCCCAGCATCCAGAACCGTACCGACGGGTTGATCTACGCCATCATCCGCGAGGGCGGAGCCAACATGCCGGCGTTCGCAGACACGATGAGCGTCGATGAACGATGGGCGCTCGTGCACTTCATCCGGACGTTTAGAACGCCAGAATGATCTCCGTCGGCACTCCGGTCGTTTCGGACGGCACTCGCCGCCTCTATCTCGGCGCCGGTCTCGTAGGCGCGGCGGCGTTTCTGTACGGCGTGTTCCTGGGCGACAGCATTCGGGCGTGGCAGTCGTTGCTGGTGAACTTCCTGTTCTTCGGCGGGCTGGCGCAAGCGGGCGTCGTGCTCTCGGCGATCATGCAGGTGACCACGTCGCGGTGGGGCCGAGCGCTGAAGCGCACCGCCGAGGCGACGTCGGCGTTCCTCCCGGTCGCGTTCCTACTGTTGCTCGTGTTACTGGCCGGCGTGTCCGCGTGGGCGCCGTGGGTGCACGACCCGGTCGAGGCCAAGCAGGCCTGGCTCAACATCCCGTTTTTCGTAACACGCCAGATTCTCGGGTTCTTGCTGCTCAGCGGGATCAGCCTGCTCTACGTGTACCGGTCGGTGCGTCCGGACCTCGGGATGCTCGACCAGTCGGGCGAGCACACGGCGGACGGGTTCGCGCGTCGGCTGATCGCCGGCTGGCGCGGTATCCACGAGGAGCGCGAAATCGCCCAGCGAGCTCAGAGCCGGCTGGCACCGGCGGTGCTGATTGCCTATGGGTGGATTTTCACCCTGGTCGCGTTCGACTTCTTCATGTCGCTGGACCCGCACTGGTTCTCGACATTGGCGGGCGGCTACTACTTCATCGGTAACCTGTTCATCGGGCTCGCCTTTCTGGCGGTCGTCGCGGTCTGGGCGCGCGAACGGTTGCAGCTGACGGAATATCTCGGCCCCCACCAGTTGCACGACGTAGGCAAGCTGCTCTTCGGCTTCTGCATCCTCTGGGCCTACATGTTCTGGTCACAGTATCTGGTGATCTGGTTCGGCGACCTGCCCGAGGAGACCGAGTTCATCTATCACCGGATGAACGGCGCCTGGGCGCCACTCGCCTGGACCGTGTTCGCCATGGCGTTTGTCATCCCGTTTGTTGTGCTACTGAGTCGCGCCGTGAAGACCAGTCCGCGCGGACTGACGGCCATCGCGTGTGTGGGTCTCGTCGGCATGTGGCTCGAGCGCTTCATCCTGGTGTCCCCGTCGCTGTGGCACGGCGAGGGTGTCCCACTGGGTGTCATCGAGCTGCTCGTCACCGCCGGCGTGCTGGGATTGTTCGCGTGGTGCTACACGACGTTCCTCCAGACCCTCCCAGTGCTGCCATTGGCCGATCCTCGTCTAGAGCCGGCGTCGGCCCATCCCCAGGCGCACGATCTCCATGCGGGGTAAGGAATCAGGCGGGAATGAGTCCACCATTCTGGACGCCGATGCAGCCCGCACGACGACGTTGTTCGTCGCCGACAGACTCCCTGAATGCGCGCTCCTCGCGCCTCGCCGGACGAGCGCCTCGACGCCCGGGATTAGCAAGATCATTTCCGCTCGAGTCCTGAGGCTCGACACTGCGAGAGAGACCGCCGCCTGAGCCGGCGTGATATCCTCGACTGTTTCTACCGCGTGAGTGTCTCGTGTCAGCGCGAACCCATCAGTTCATTTCGCAACCGGACTCGGGCGCCCCGCCTCTGTCGAAGGAATGGCGCGTCCGGCGACGGTTCGATCGGCGACTACGACTGCTCGGTATCCCGGAAGACCTGACCGGGTGGAGCGTGCTGGATATCGGCGCGTGGCATGGCTATTTCTCGTTCGAGTGCGAGCGACGTGGAGCCGACCGGGTGCTGGCAGTCGACCGGTTCGCCTGGGACCGGTTCGGGATGGACGAGTTCCTTGCGGCCCACAAGCGGCTCGCCTCGCGGGTCGAATATCAGCACCTCGACGTGCACGACCTCGACGCTGACACGATTGGGCAGTTCGATCTGGTCCTGCTTCTCGGGGTGTTCTACCATCTGCGCAATCCGGTGGCGGCACTGGAACGAATTGCCCGGGTGACGAAGCGCCTTCTGATCTGCGAGACCCACGTCCTGCTGCCCTTCATCCACGAGCGATATCCGCTCGTTCCGTTTTTCCCGGGAGACGAGCGGGCCGGTGAACAGACCTACGACCTGTGTGGCATCCCGACCATGACCGGCCTGACGGAAATGGTGCGCTTCGCCGGCTTCAGCGAGGTTGATGTAGCGTATCGACCGTCGTTCCGCTACTGGAAGAAATTCGTGGCGCTGGTGACGACGCGCCCCCAGTCGGGACGCGGGATCGTGCATGCGAGGCCATAGAGAACATGGTCCGAGAAGGCAGGAGACAGGAGACAGGAGACAGGAGGAGCCGGAAGGCTTCGCTGCTTTCGTCAGTGTGTTGAAGACACCAGGCGTCGTACGACAGACGAAGGAGAGAGTCACACCATGAACATTGCGGTGATCGGAATGGGCACCATGGGTGCCCCGATGGCGAGAAACCTGCTGAAGGCAGGCCACAGCGTGGTCGTGCACAACCGGACCCGCGAGCGGGAGGAACCTCTCGAGGCGGAGGGGGCCGCCCGCGCCGAGAGCCCGGCGGCGGCGGCGCGTGAGGTCGATGTTGTGCTGACCTGCGTCTCCGACACGCCAGATGTACAACGCGTGCTGCTCGACCCCGAGATCGGCGCCATCAACGGACTGCGCGAGGGCGGGCTGGTCATCGATTGTTCGTCGATCGCGCCGGCGGCCACACGCGACATCGCTGCGACGTTCGGCGAAAAGAACATCGGCTATGTCGATGCACCGGTCTCGGGAGGCTCGGAAGGAGCCATCAAGGGCACGCTGGCCATCATGTGCGGCGGCAGCACAGCCGATTTCGAGCGCGCCAAACCGGTGCTTGAGATCCTTGGCGGCAAGATCACACACATAGGCGACGTCGGCGCCGGGCAGATTGCCAAAGTGGCGAACCAGGTGGTCATTGCCGGGACCTTCCTGGCCCTCGGGGAAGCGCTGACGCTTGCCAGCAAGGCGGGCGCCAATCCCGAGAAGGTGGTCGAGGCGATCGCGGGCGGTGTAGCCGGCTCATGGATTCTGCAGAACCGGTCGGGCAATATGTTGAACGACACGTACCCGCTCGGTTTTCGCACCCGGCTGCACCGCAAGGATCTGGGCATCGCCCTCGAGACGGCCCGCACATTCGAGGTACCGGTCCAGATTGCCAGCCTCGTGGCGACCATCGAAGACGGCCTGATCGCCCAAGGCTTCGGCGACGAGGATATGTCGAATTTGGCGCGCTTCGTCCGGCGGGGCGCCGGTGTGCCGGACGGACCAATGAAAGGGTGAAATGCGTAGAAAGGTGTATCCGAGCTCGGTAGCGGCGCTCGACGGGCTGCTGCACGACGGCATGACGCTGATGGTGGGCGGCTTCGGCCTGTGCGGTGTACCGCAGAGCCTCGTGCAGGCGCTGCGCGACTCGGGCGTCAAGCAACTCACCTGTATCAGCAACAATGCCGGAGTGGACGGCGCCGGGCTCGGGTTGCTGCTCGAGACACGCCAGATCGACAAGATGATTGCCAGCTATGTCGGCGAGAACAAGTTATTCGAAAAGCAGTTTCTCGACGGCACCATCGAGGTCGAGCTGAATCCACAGGGCACCATGGCGGAGCGGATGCGGGCCGGAGGCGCAGGTATCGCCGCCTTCTACACCCCGACCGGCTACGGCACCCCGTTGACCGAGGGCAAGGACACCCGCGAGTTCGACGGCCGCTGGTATGTGCTGGAGACGGCACTCCATGCCGACGTGTCGCTGGTGAAGGCGTGGAAGGCGGACGAGGCGGGCAACCTCGTCTACCGAATGACGGCCCGGAACTTCAATCCGCCGATGGCGGAGGCGGGACGGGTCACCGTGGCCGAGGTCGAGGAGATCGTGCCGGCCGGCGAAATCGACCCGCACATGGTGCACACGCCAGGCATCTACGTTGACCGGGTGGTCGTCGGCGAAAACCAGGACAAGGTCATCGAGCGCCGGAAGACTCGCGAAGGATAAGCGCCATGCCACTCAACCGCGAACAGATTGCCGCACGCGCCGCTCGGGAGATCCAGGACGGCTACTACGTGAACCTTGGCATCGGCATCCCGACACTGTGCGCCAATTTCATCCCGGACCACGTCGACGTCAAGCTGCAAAGCGAGAACGGCCTGCTGGGGATCGGGCCCTACCCCACCGAGGACGAGATCGACGCCGACCTCATCAACGCCGGGAAGGAAACTGTTACCGCCGTCCCCGGCGCCAGCTACTTCAGCAGCGCCCAGAGCTTCGCGATGATCCGTGGCGGTCACATCGACCTCGCGATTCTCGGCGCCATGCAGGTCTCGAGAGAGGGCGACCTCGCGAACTGGATGATCCCCGGCGCGATGGTCAAGGGGCCCGGCGGCGCCATGGATCTGGTGACCGGCGCCAAGCAGGTCCTGATCGTCATGGGCCATCTGTCGAAGCGGGGCGAGCGAAAGATTCTCAACCGCTGTAGCCTGCCGCTAACCGGCAAGAAGGTGGTCAACACCCTGGTCACCTCGCTCGCCGTCATCGAGGTGACGGCGGATGGACTCCGGCTGCTGGAACGCGCCCCGGGCGTGACGGTGGACGAGATCCGGGAGGCAACCGAGCCGGCGCTGCTGACCGATGGCGAGGTGCCGGAGGTGACGGTCTGATCGCTACCCGTCGGTAAGCACCGTCGCGGGATCGAATCGTGCGGCGCGGCGCCGTGTTGGACACCAGCAGCACAAGCGCCAGCACCCCGCCCGCGTGGGGTTCGGGGCGCAGGCCCATCCTGTACTGAACAAGGCGCGTACAGCGCGCCCCGCGCACGCGGAGCCGTCCTCTAGCGGGGTGCCACGAAATACCGCGCCGGTTTCCGGAGCGCGGCGCCCGGCTGGCAAGGCGCTACGAGGGAGCATGCAGGCGTCATGTGACCGAGGAAGCAACACCGCCAGGCGGGATGCCCCGCCCGGAAACCGGGGTCCCCGCGTAGCGGACGCGTGGGGCTTGGGGCGAAGCCCCGTCTAATAAATAAGCATCGCAACGACGAAGACGACGATGGCGAGCATGACGACCCACTGCCAGATTTCCTGCTGGTCCTCGGCTGGGATCAACTGGAAGGAAATACTGCGGTGGGAGTCGACGACATTGCGGAGGAAGGCACTCGAGGTCACTTGCGGGCTATCAACGATGAACGTGCGGCCACCAGTGCGCTGCTCAATCCCACCGAGGTTGTCGAGCGCAAGCCGCGTACGCTGCCCCTCGAGGTCCGCCTCGAGCGTCTCGTCGTAGTCGACGCCACGGACGTAGTCCGTCAAGACCGAGTCGACGTTCGCCCCGGTGCGGCTGCCGATCGCGACCGGATAGATCACCAAGCCGCGGCGGCGGAACTCGCCGAGCGCCACATCCATCCGACTCATCTGCTCGGCGTCGCTGAGAAAGTCGCCATCGGTGAAGAGCAGCACCAACCGATCGCTGCGTTCCTCCGGCGTCCAGTTGTCCTCCCCTTCTTCGAATCGGTCCTGGTTGTCGAGCGACAGGTAGATCGATTCGAACGCCATCGCCACGTCGCTGTCCCACGGAAAGGCATCCCCAGACAGCGTCGGCGGTGGCCCAATGCGGCCCACCGCCTCGACGAACCGCTCCGCGTTCGACGACATGTGCACGCGCCGCAGCGCGGTGGTCCCCCAGACGAAAACGGCCGTTCGGTCACCCGGCGTCAGGATGTCCTGCGTGTAGAGGCTCAGCGCCTCCCGAACCGCCAGCTCCAGCCGCGAAGGGCCCAGGTCCTTGACCCACATCGACGCCGACGCATCGATGGCGACCACGACGTCTACGTCACCCCGCTTGAAGCTCGACCCGCCGTAGATCCAGAACGGGCGGGCCGCTGCAATCGCCACCAGCGTCAGCGCGCCGATCGCCAGGAACCAGAACTTGATGTGGCCGAAGAGCGGATAGCGCGAGCCCTCGGTGCGCGCCGGGCGCAGCTGCAGTCGGACCGCAAAGACCAGCAGCCCTAACACCAGCAGTAACCCGGCGATCGGCACGACCGCCAGATACTCCGGGTTGGCGAACTCGACGCTCTCCTGAAACAGACTGGCGATGGCGTCCATGGCGTGTGTGGCAGGCGGCCCTGAAGGGCCTTGCTACCGCGTGTCGGCGTTGTCCGTGGCGACCCTGCCTATCGGCGACAGCCCGCAGGAACAGAGGCCGGCGAAGCCCTCCGGCCTTCTTCTGACTTCCGACTTCTGACTTCTGACTTCTCGAGCATCAGCTGCTACCCTCGGCGGCGACGAACAGGTGTGCCCTCGCCCTTCATCTGCTCCAGCTCGGGCGGCTCGATCTCGCGCGGCGGCTCGAGCGCGCGACGGATCGCCTCGGGGTTACTCGTCAGATCGTAGTTCCACTTGTAGTCGAAATTGTCGGAGAGGTCTCCACGCAGCGCTCGCTCGTAGTCGGCGTTCACCGTCTCCATCACTTCGAGGATAATCGCTTCCTTCATGACCTGCGCGTTCGGATTCTCGCCGTCAATCGCGCGGTAGCGTTGCCGCGCCAGCATGAATTTCGCGCTCGCCAGCAGGTAGGAGGCCCGTGGGTCGTCGATGTCGTCGGCCAGGTCGGCCACCACACTCTCGTAATCGCCGGTCAGGTAGCTGTAGGACGCCTGCTGCAGAAACGCGTCCTGAAACAGATACGACTCGGCGACCGCCTGCATTCCCCAGAGGCGGCTTCCTTCGTAGAAAGCGGTCACTTCTGCCAGCTGTGCCTCCGCGCCGTCGAAATCGCCGCGCCGGACACTGTCACTCAGTCCGTCGAGATTCGAGTAGAAGCCGGCCAAGCTCCGTGACGGCACCGACACGCCGAAAAAGAACAGCAGCGCCAGGACGAAACCAACGAGGTAGCGGAAAGAATTTTCCTTGTCGAGCAGGTCTGTCAATCGCATATTGTCTGTCCCTGACCAGGACGTCTGAAGACGAAGCCGGCGAAACCCGCAGGTTTCTCCTGCCTCCTGAGTCCTGTCTCCTTTGTCCTACGGGCTCGTGCCCCAGAGCAACTCCGACATGAATCCCAGCGGAATGCCGACCACCAGCAGCCCCATCGCCACCAGCAAGAACCGCGAATAGATCGGCACCTTCAACGCCCGGTGCCGCAATTCCACCCGTACCGCCTCACGCTCGTCGATCGCCTCATAGGCGCGCGCCAGGCTGTCCTCATCGGTGACGTCGAAGTAGTCGCCGCCATAATCCTGGATCTGCGACACCAGCTGCGGCACCGTCGGATGCAGGAAGCTCGCTGTGCGCGCGTCGCTGGTGTTGATGTAGATGACGTAGGGCACGATGTTCCGCTTGCTGAGCTCCTCGAACTCCGCGTCCGGGAACTCGTCGACCGCCGCATCGGTGATGATCAGCACTGCTCGGTTCTGGTTCGTGCCCCCGCCGACTGTCGCCTCGTCCTGGTCGAAGTACCTCACGATGTCCTGGAGCGGGCGGATGATGTTGGTGTCCCCCTCGGCCGGAATAATCCGCACCTTGTCGATGGGCACCACCATCGCCTTGTCGAGCCGCTGGGTCATCACATACGGCGCGTCCCACACCTGGAAGTAATACCACTCGTCGTCCATGACGAAGTCGTCCACCATGTAGGGATAGGTGGAGAACAGCCAGAGCGACACGCGGTCATTCTTCTCGCGCCGCATCTCGAGGAACTCGAGATGCGCGTCACGCGCTACTTCGGCCTTCGACTTGTTGGTGTCGGGAAACTCCCACGCCATCGAGCCCGACGTGTCGACCAGATCAATCCGGACCCGCGACTCGACGTAGCCGCTCACCTCCTCGGTGGCGGTCAGGAACGGGTCGGCGACCGACACGATGAGCAGGACGAGCGCAGCCGCAAGCAACAGCTTCGGCGCGCTGTGCACCAGCCGGATCCACAGGCGCTTCTGATGGCCTGCCTCGATGACGTGCCCGGAATGCTGGCGGGCGTGTCGTTTCTGCCTGGCGGCCAGCCGAAGCACCGTCAGCGCCAGCGCCACGCCGACACCGATGGCGAGCCAAATCGCCATACCGACGTCGCCATACCGGATCTGGGTGAAATCGGTCTCGACCAGCTCGCGGACTCCGGCATCGAGAAACGCGACTAGCTCCGACCAGGGCACTAACATAAATGCAGGTCCCGCTACCGTCCCACCAGCGCCTTCAGGCTGTTGAGCAACCGCACGTGCGGCCGCAGCAGCTTCAGCGCCTCTTCCATCGACCGGGCCTCTTCTCCCGGGCTCTCGATCGGCGCCGGCTCATCGTGCTCGAGACCGTACTGGTATGCCACCAACCGGCCGGTCAGCGTGCGCAGGGCTTCCTTGCGCGGTCCGTCGGCAAGCGCCTCGGCGTGTCGCTGCATGTCGAGCACGGTGTCACCGGGGTGCAAGTCCGGCAGCTCTGCGTGCAGATAGTCGCGCAGCGACAGGACCAGCCCACGTTCGACCTCGGTCAGTATGGGTGCGTCGGCGCTCGGCGACACATCCTGCAGCGCCGACAGTTGGCGGTTCAGCGCACGCCGTGCATCCCAGATCGACGGCGGCACTGGAATCTGCGCCTCGAGCCGCGCCAACT
Organism: Acidobacteriota bacterium; assembly: GCA_002726085.1. Taxonomy (GTDB): domain Bacteria; phylum Acidobacteriota; class Vicinamibacteria; order Vicinamibacterales; family UBA8438; genus NP936. The sequence continues at coordinate 17,304 of PBRZ01000005.1, read as the reverse complement.
CCTCTGCTTCCTGGGCCTTCTCGAGCGAGATCGCTTTCGGCTTGCGGGCCGACCGGACCAGCATCACGAGCCAGACGAACAGCGGCAGCGGCGCCACGGTCCAGGCAAGCGTCCGGAAGAACGTCGCGCGGCCACTAAAGGCGCCCAGTTCGATGGTGTCGCGGATGGCAAGCACCGGTTCGTCGGTAATGGTCGAGACATACCGGACCAGGCCCTGTCCGCCGTCGACCTGCTGCACCTCGGCATCCTCGATATCCTCGCCCAGGTCGCGGACAAGATAGTAGAAGCTGAAGTTTGGCAGCAGGTAGGTCATCTTGCTCGGGTCAACCAGGCGAAACCCGTAGGTGAAGGTCCAGATGTGCTCATCCTCCACCCGGCTCCTCTCGATGGTCAGCGAGACTCCTTCGAACGGGTGCACCGGCAGCGTCTCCGGCGCCATCCGGTCCTCGAGAATGATGATCTCCTGCCCCTCGCTGATCAGGTCCGGGAACCGGACGCGGTAGGGCTGGATGAGCAGGTCGCCGGTTTTGAGGACGGTCGGCTGCAACTCCAAGGTCTCGACGCGCACCGGCCCGACCGGCGCCTCGCTCATGTCGGGCGGTTGCGCGGCGCTGGTCGCGGACGTGAGAACTAGGGCGACGCCGAGAACGATCGCGTGTGTGCGTGTCATGTCCATCCGTGGCTGGTGCGCTAGCGGGCTGTGCGCGAAATCAGGAACTTGGGCAACGCCTCGATGTGATTCTCCGGAGTCAGCACGACAGAATCGATACCAGCCTGATACTTCAGCTTGTATTGCAGCGACTCGCGTGACTCTTCAATCCGGCGCCGGATCGCGCCCGCCTTGCGGGCCGAGATCACGGTCTGTTTTCCGGTCTCCATGTCCGAGATCCTGATGTACCCCAAGCGGCTCTTGACGCGAAACTCCTCAGGATCATCCAGAATGAGCACCATCATATCGTGCTTCGACGCCAGCGTGCTCAGCACCTTGAAATCGATGGCATCGGGGTCGTTCACCAAGTCGACGAGGTCGGTCAAAACGATGACCGAGTACCGCATCTTCAGCCGCGCGATCATGAAGTCGAGCGCGACCTTCAAATGTGCCGTGCGACGGGTCGGGAACTCGCGCTCGAGCTTCATCTTCTCGAAGATCTGCTGCGCCATGTAGAAGACCTGCGAGGTGCCGAGCTTGGGCCTCAGATACATCTCGATACGGTCGGAGTAACCGAGCAGACCCACCGGGTCGCGCACGTTGGCGCGAGTCAACCCGATGTTGCCCAGCAGATCGAGCATCAAGAGCGCCTTGTTCGACTCCTGCGAGATCTGGAAGAGCGTGGAGTAGGACAGGTCGCACACAACGAGCGTGCGGAGCTCCTTGGGCTCCATCCGCTCGATCTTGTAGAGCTTCTCGGGGAACGTGCGGAGACTGAGGGCCCAGGCGACATCCTTCAGGGGTTGGCCCGGCCGCCACTGCTCGACCCCCACGATATCGTAGCCGGCCCCCTTGAACCCGCTCTTGTGCTCGCCGAAATGAACACTCGTGGAGCGCTTCCTCGCCCGAATGCCGTGTTTGATGTCGCGGAACCGGGCAAAGACCTCGTCTACTTCCACGGCGGAACCTCCATGTCCCGCACAATCTGCTGGAGCAGCTCTTCCTTGTCGACCGAGAACTCCATGCCCTCGCGAAGCACGAGCCGGTGTGCCAGCACCGGGAGAGCGACCGCCTTGATATGGTCCGGCGTGATCACCGTGTCGCCATTGAAGAACGCAAACGTTCGGGCCACCGCTTCGAGGTGAAAATGGACGCGTGGCGAGATCCCCACCCGGATATACTCCCTCACCGTGCGGGCGGCGCGCCCAACAACGCGGTGCGGCCGTGTGTTCCGGATCAGCCGCACCTTGTATTGCTGGGCGTAATCGGACATTTTCACGTTGTCGAAGATGTAGCGCGCGATGTCGAGCACCTCGTAGAGGTCGGTCAGCTTCTCGACCTTGCGCCCGACGACGTTGCTGGCGCTGATCTTCAGCTCGTCCTCCTCCTCCTCCGGATCCAGCATGTTGATCGAGAGGGTTGTCCGGTCGAGCTGCGCGACGGGATTGGCGAAGGTGCCTTCCTCCTCGCCAAAAATGTTCTCGGTGCAAATCACCATGAAGAACCGGGGCCCCTCGATGTCACTGAAGTCGCACGACAGGGGGAACAACGGCAGAATCTTGCCCTCGGCGAGGTTGCCGTAATCGGAGCTGAGCGTCGCAGAGCTCTCCTCCATCCCTTCGAGCACCGCCGCCTTGGTCTTACCCGACAACCGGTTGTCCTCGTCGATGAGCACGATGTGCGCCATCAACTTGCCCGGCTTGAAGTGCATCTTCCGGGTACCGTCGAGCTCCTCGACGATCGTCTCATAACCCAGGATGTCTTCCGGCATGTAGGTCGGCATGCCCTGGATCCGCTCGAACTTTGCGTCGATCGCCATCGCACAGGCGCTCACCAGGTCGGTCTTGCCGGTGCCGGTCGGCCCCCTGAACATGATGTGGGGCTGACGCAGCAACTTGCTCTGGCTCAACTTGTCGGTATACGGCAACAGCGTGAAGAAGGCCCAGGACAGGATGCGAGCGGCATCGTCCAGACCGTAGAGCCACTTGGTCGACTCCTTCTGGAACCGCTGGACCACCTCGTTGGCCCGGTCGAAGTCGACGGTGCGCGTGGGTTGAACGGCCATGAACTCTCTCGCTCTCCCTTCAGTGGGGTGTCCGATTGGCGGCCTGGAACACGCCCAAACAGGCGGTGCAGTGAGGCCCAATGGCCTCTGAGGGCCCGCTCGCCTCGCGGGCGAACGCTACAGTGTCTCCGTGTCGTGCCTCTTCGTCAAGGTTGACGTGCTCGGAGGAGGGGATGACGGGTGCCGGGTTGCCGGCGCCACACGGGGCAGGCAATCGCCGAGCGTCCTACCGCGACGAGACGCGCACCGGCCCTGGCGACCCTCACCGAATGCCGGCACCGACGGTGAACCCGACGTAGACCTCCCGGCCCGGCGACGGCTCGAAGTAGCGACCGCCGAACGCATTGGTGATGCCGGACGAGTTGTAGCGCTCGTCGAAGACATTGTCGATACCGATGAACGGCCGGATGTCGGTGTCACCCCAGGTCGTGTCGAACCCGAACCGCAGGTCGACGACGGTGTAGGACCAGTTGAAGACCGTGTTGGCGTTGTTCAGGGTGAACTCGTCGACCCACCGAACCGTTGCGCCCGACCGCAGGCCGAACGGCGCGGTGTAGTTGACCCCGCCAAAGAACCGGTGCGGCGGCGCGCCCGGCTCGTCGTTACCCGCGAAGTCGGATGAGCCGGTGTTGAACTCCTCGAATACGAAATCCTGATAGGTGTAGGCGAACCGCGTGCTGAAGCTCGGGGTCGGCACGAAGTCGAACGCCAGCTCGAACCCGTCGCGCGACGCCTTCCCGGCGTTGCGAAAGAAGTCCTGCGAGAGGGGGTTCTGAAACGATACGAGTGCGTTGTCCACGGTGGAGACGAAGACGGTCGCCTCGTACCGTAGTCGGGCCGGCTCGATGAGTCCCCGCACCCCGACCTCGACGCTGCTCAGATCCTGAGGCTCGAGCTCCTGATTGAACCCGCCGGCCCCTGTCTCCGTGTTCGACAGCTCGACCGTTGTCGGTGTCTCGTAGGCGGTCGCGTAGTTGGCGAACAGGTTGACGTTGGGCGCGGCCGCCACAGTCACCCCGACCGATGGGCTGATCTGGTCCATGGTCCGGTCGCCTGACTGGTCTCCGTCGTCCAGCTTGCGGTCTCCGGCCGTGAAGTCGTAGTAGTCCCAACGGACCCCGGCGGTGAACTGGACAACATCGTTCGGCGCGATGCCGACTTGCGCGAATGGTCCAGCCGACAGCACGTCCTCGGTCTGGTCGACCGCCAACGCGCCGTTGGTCGCATCGCCTCCCGAAATGACGGGCGCCACTTGTCCGAACTCCATGCGGTCGTCGTTCTGCGACGCGATGTCGAGACCGGCGGCCCACTCGAAACCAACGTCCCCGACCTGGGTTCCGCCCAGATACTCCGACCGGAAACCGAACCCAGAGCGCTCGAGCTCGATGTTCTGGAAGGCGCCGAGCGCATCGAGACGGCGCCACATTCCCCAGCCGGTGACGCGGAGCTGCTGCGTCTCGCTGAAGCGGTGGTCCACGGTCAGGCCGTACTGCCCTTGGTTGGTCCCCTCGCCCCAGTGTCTGGCCACCGCGACGCCACGGGCCAGGCACGCCCCCGAGAGACAGTTGTCGTCGTCATCGCGGATTGGCTCGCCTCGGGCATCGGTTTCGTTCAGGAAACTGGGGCTCTCCGAAAACGGCGCCTCGTACAGGTTGAACACGCCGCGGATGTCGGTGCTGGGCGACAGCACGTGATTGACGACGACGTTGGCCTGGATGATCTCGGCGGCGCTGTTCTCGCGGAACCCGCTGGTCTCGAACCGGCTGGCGCTCGCCATGAACTGCGTGCCGGAATTGCCGCCCTCCAGCCTGACCTGCTGCCGGTTGTAGCCGTGGCTGCCGAACTGGATATCCGGTGTGATCGTCAGGGGACGCGAGGTGTCGAACGTGGTGTTCAGGTTGATCACCCCACCGGCCGCGTTGCCGTAGAGCACGGAGCTCGGGCCCCGGACCACGTCTATCCGTCCGACCGACCCGAGGTCGACGTTGCCCGGCTCCGTCGTGCCGTCGGCCGTCGTGATCGGGATGCCGTCCTGGATAATCGCCAGTCCGCGCAGACCGAACCTCGGCTGCGGCGCTCGGATACTGAGCCCGATGCCGCCCGAAAGGCCGTAGTTGCGCCGGTTCTGGACGAACAGGCCCGGAATGCCCCGCAGCGCCTCGTCGAGCGAGACGCGACGCTGGGAGTGCTCGATCTCATTGCGCTGAACGACAGCGACCGACTGCGGCACCGTCGAGAGCGCCTGGTTGGTCCGCATGACGGTCACCGACTCTGCGAGCGGCGCAATGGACAGGGACAGATCGACCATCGCCGATCCTCCCGCGGAGACGGTCACGGTCGTCGCGTCGCTTTCGAAGCCGGGTAGTGCTCCCCGCACCTCGTAACGCCCGGCAGGGAGGCGCGAGATTTCGTACCGCCCCCGACCGTCGCTTACGTCTGTCCGTGAACCTCCCGTATCGGTGTTGACCGCGGTCACCGCGACACCCGGCAACACGCCACCGCTTGTGTCCTCGATCGTGCCGCTGAGGGCACCCGTGCCACCCTGACCCGCCCAGCTCATCGCCACGCCGGCCAGCAGCAGCATCACCAACACCAACACGCCGCGGCCATATACCGTTCGAAGATTCGTCATCATCTCAAATCCTGTCAGTTCTCTTGCCACAGCCTGTCAGTGTTCTTCGTGAAGCAACTCGCCCAACTCATCAGACAATGCTCGGGCACCCAGCGCGTGCAAGATATCAAACGAGAAAGAGCCTTCGCGGATCCTTCCCGCGAAGGCTCTCCATTTGATTGGGACGACCCACCACACACATTCAGTTGGCGAGCGGGTCCGGTCGCACCTGGAACTTCACGATGCCAGGCCTGACGCCCTTGCCGCCTTCGATGTGCCAGGTCACCGCCGCCCCATAAGTCGCCCACACACCGCGGCCCTTCCCCCCGCCGTTCGGGTCGTCGATGCGACCGTCGAGCCCACGGGCGAAGAAGCCCTGCGGATACGGCACCCGCAGCACGGTCCACTCACCGCTCTCCGGATCCAACGCCAGCAGCGAGTCCGAGTTCGACCCGTTCGCGATCGGCACGTTCTCGCCCAGCCCGAGCGTGTTCCACTGATCGACCCAATTGTAGTAGTGGTGGTCGGCGCGCATCGGCGGGTCGGTGCCCCGAATGCTCGGGCCGGGCGTCGGATACAGCGTCCACCCGTCGACACAGTGCCGCCCGTCGACCACCGTCGGACCGCGGGTGACGTCGCACTTGGTGCGGTCGAAGCTGGCGAAGTCGCTGCTCCCGGACAGCGCCGTCCAGACGACGCCGTTGCGGTCGATGTCGATCCCACGCGACCCGAACCCGGTCTTCTCCTTCGGCACGCTCGGGTCGAGGACCGACGGCACCTCGTACATCTCGGACACGCAGGTCTCGGGCGGGTTGTCGCCGACATGCAGACGCGCCAGCCGGCCGGGGTACTGGGTCGAGGAGATCCAGACCGCCTTGTCGTCGAGTGGGTCGGCCACGATCCCGTAGCTGCCCACCACGACGCGCGTGTCGAGTGCGGTATCCATGTTCTCGTAGTTGCCGCGACGGTCCGGCTCGTTCCACGGCGAGGAGATCTTGCCGTCGCCGTTGGTGTCGAGCACGGTCGGGCACCAGCCCTGCGAGATCTGTTCGTCACCGGTGTCGTCGTACGTCTTCGTGTTGAGCCAGCCGATCACCTGCCCCCCGCCGCTGAAGTACAGCGTGTCGTCGTCATCCTCGGCGAACTGCAGATGGTGCGTGCCGTAACACGTATCGATCATCACGAACTTCTGCGTCTCCGGCTCGTAGTAGACCGCGGACCGGCCACTGTTCTCCATCGGGAAGTACTGCGCGTAGGGGTTGTCCGAACCCGCCTTGCACCAGTCCGGGTTGCCGCGGCCGCGAATCTGCGAGGTCAGCCAGACCCGCCCCTCGCTGTCCATCATCGGGTTGTGCGGGTTGGCCGGATCGTTCCAGAGCATCTCCTCGCCCCAGAACCGCGACGGCACCGGCATCGACTGCGAGATCATCCCAGGCACGGTCGCCGGGTCCGCGCGCAGCGGAATCTTGAGGTTCGTTGCGAGATGGGTCTCGGGGTCGAGGATCGCCAGCTCGTCGTTGGAGATGTTCACCCCGTAGATCGGTCCGCCGGCGTTCACCCGGGGGTCACGCTTGTCGGTGGCGATCTCGTCGTGGATGTAGTCGAACTCGGTGCCCCACTCCCACATCGAGATCACGACGTTCCGCTCCGCGCCCTGCGGGCGGGGCGGCGCAAGCGGCACGGCACCGGAGGCGATCCGGTCGCTCCAATCGGCAAACATCTGTAGACCGCGCTCGCGGCCGAACCGGCTCATGACGTTGCTCATCTGCGAGCCGCGCTGGCCCATCTGCACCCGGTGGTCCCAGGCGGCCAGTGCCGAGTCGAATTGGTCGAGGTCGTCGATCTCGCGGACGATCCGGTTGCCCAACTGGTGACAGAGCATGCAGCCCTGTTTCTGGATGTCGACCCACTGCCCCTGGTGCTGCAGGTTCGCGGAGATGCCGTTCCCGTCCGGTCCGGTGCCGGGGAACTCGCTCGCCGCGGGCGGCTCGATCAGCGAATACCAGTAGTTGGCAGGGTAGACCTTGGCGGCCTCGGCCGGTGTAGTCGCCACGGTGGCCTGGATGTCGACGGTCGCGCCCGGTTCAGCAGTGACGCCGGCCGAATCGAGCAGGCCGTAGCCGCGGACCCAAACCTTGTAGCTGGCCTCGGGGAGATCGGGAATCAAATAGCGTCCGCCGTCACCGGTCACCACGCTCTTGATGAACTTGGTGGGAAGATCGGTCGTCTCGGCGATGACCCAGACCCCCTCCTCGGAACCGTTCGAGCTGGTAATGGTGCCGCTGATGTCACCTTCGGCGGCTCGACCCGGTGTCGTGAGCCACACGAGTGACACAGCCACCAGCATGGCGATTCCCAGCACACTCGCGATGCGAGTCCTCATAGCATTGTCCCCCTTCGGGCTGTTGTGACCCGGTAACGAAACCCCGGTGCATTGACGATCGGTATCTACGAAGCGCCCCATCTTGGCAGACACGAAAAAATGGTGTCAAGGCAATCGGTACGGGCGAGACACTCCCCACGATTACCTCGTGGAGCGGACATGCATCTCGACCTAGACACAGCCTACTTTCTCGACGCGGACCAGTCACCCGTCCCGTACCAGCTGAAGCTTCCCTGGGCACCCGTGATCATATCGCCGGACAGCTCCCCTTCGAAGGCGATTGGCTGGTCGCCGTCGAGGTCTGGCACGACGATGACGAACTTGAGTGTGGCGCCGGCGATGGTGCCATCTACCGACAGCACTTCGTTGTCGCCGAGGTCGATCTCGCCACCAAGCTTGTCTCCGTCCTGCTCGAACGTGGCCTGCCACGTCGTGATACCTGTCTGGGTGCTCAACTTCATCTCCCAAGCGCCCGCCACCCCGCTCTGAGTCTGAGCACGACTAGAGGACAGCGCGACCAGCGCGGTGAACATGACCAACGGTGCGATGACTAGACGCTTCCCCATCGATACTATTCCGTCTCCTGCAAGACCTTCGTGTGCCACGTGACGCCGAACCACGACCGCCTTCTTGCCGCCGGTCCGCACTCGAGTGTCGTGAATTGCGCGACAGGACCAGAACGGATGCGCCAGGCCGGCAGAGAGGTCATTGTATGGCGCTGGCTGCAAGCAGGTCAAGGTCGCAAGCCACGCCTGTTCAACACATTAGCTGCAATCGTGAGTGCCCGTACATGCCGAGATTCCGACGTTCCACGGGACCGTCTGAGAGGAGGCACCATCGACCCGCCGAGGTTGTCCGGCGACCAGGGTACGGGCTGCCTGACCAGAGCCTCACGCTTGACGCGGAGCGACATCCGTACGATCCTACGACCCGCCCGGCCGGGCGCCTCGTCGCTGGCCGCGCCGAGATCGGCATGACGAGTACCCAAAGCACCGCATCGACCGTTTCCTTCTGGATCAACGGAGAGCACGCGCCAGCGGCCGGGTCGCGCCACGGCACGGTGACCAATCCGGCGACGGGCGCGGTGATCCGTACGGTGCCATTCGCCGACGACACAGATGTCGATGCGGCAGTCGAGAGCGCCCGCGCGGCCTTCCCGGCGTGGCGCGCCACGACGCCGTTGCGACGCGCCCGTATCCTCATGCGTTTTCGGGACCTCCTCGAACGGCGCACGGACGACGTGGCTGCCGCGATTACCGAGGAACACGGCAAGACGCTGCCCGATGCCACCGGCTCGGTGCAGCGCGGGCTCGAGGTGGTCGAGTTCGCCACCGGCATCCCGCATCTGCTGAAGGGCGAGCATGCCGAGGACGTCGGCACCGCGATCGATTCGCACACGCTGAGGCAACCGCTCGGCGTCTGCGCCGGCATCACGCCGTTCAACTTCCCGATCATGTGCCCGATGTGGATGATTCCGGTCGCGCTGGCGTGCGGCAACACGTTCGTATTGAAACCATCCGAGAAGGACCCGTCGGCGAGCATGCTGGCGGCTCGGCTCCTCTCGGAGGCCGGCCTACCGGACGGCGTGCTCAATGTCGTGCACGGTGACAAGCAGGCAGTCGACGCACTACTGAGGCACCCCGACATCGCCGCCGTCTCCTTCGTCGGGTCGACCCCGGTCGCCCGACACATCTACGAGACCGCGAGCGCCAATGGCAAACGGGTACAAGCGCTGGGTGGCGCGAAGAACCATGCGGTGGTCCTGCCGGATGCCGATCTCGACGCAGCCGCCGACGCGCTGATCGGCGCCGCGTTCGGTTCGGCCGGTGAGCGCTGTATGGCGATCTCCGCCGTCGTGGCCGTCGGAAGCGCCGGCGACGCCATCGTGTCTCGCCTGCGGGAGCGGGCGACCGCGTTGCGGGTCGGCCCGGGCGACCGCGACGGCGTCGAGATGGGACCGCTCATCACGCAGGCGCATCTCGAGCGGGTCCGCGGCTATGTGGACGCCGGCGAGCGGGAGGGCGCCGACCTCGTGGTGGACGGACGCGGGCTGACGGTCGCCGGGTGTGAGACCGGTCACTTCCTGGGCCCGACGCTGTTCGACCGCGTGACGCGCGACATGTCGATCTATCGCGACGAGATCTTCGGGCCGGTGCTGGTCGTCGTACGAGCGGAAAGCGACGGGGAGGCGATCGAGATCGTCAACCAGAACCCGTATGGCAACGGCACGGCGGTGTTCACCGAGTCGGGCGCCTCGGCCCGCCGATTCACCAACGAAATTCAGGTGGGGATGGTGGGCGTGAATGTCCCGATTCCTGTGCCGATGGCATTCTTCTCGTTCGGCGGCTGGAAGAGCTCGCTGTTCGGCGACCTCCACGTGCATGGTCCTGACGGTGTCAGGTTCTACACGCGCACAAAGGTGGTCACCACGCGGTGGCCACGACAGCGCGACGCGGTGAGCCTGAACATGCCAACGATGACGTAGGGACCGTGTTCTGAACACTCATCCCTTCACCACGGTGTCCCTGTGGCGACGACCGCCTCGGGACCGGGAGGCCGGATCTCAGACATGTCTGCAACGCTGATTCGCTCGATCGGCAACCTCGGAGAGAGCCTGTCGCGCTTCACGCAGCGATGGATACCAGACTCCTGGGTCGTCTGCATGACCCTGACCGTGCTGGCGATGCTGCTGGCGATCTTCGGCGCCGGCGCCGGGCTCGAGGAGACGGCGCTCGCCTGGGGCGGCGGCATGTGGGCGCTGCTCGAGCTGGCGATGCAGTTCACGATCGCCATGATCGCCGCGCATGCGTGCGTGTCGTCGCGGCCGGCATTCCGGTTTCTCGACTGGCTCGCGAGCCGTCCGGACGCCGACCGGCCGGTGCAGGCTGTGGTTCTGCTGGGCGCGTTCTCGATCGTTGTCGCCTATTTCAACTGGGCGGCGAGCGTGGTCGCCTCGGCACTGTTCGTCCCGTTCATCGCGCGGCGGAACCCGAAGGCGGACATCCGGGTGATGATCGCCGCTGGGTATCTCGGTCTGGGTACCGTCTGGCATGGCGGGATCTCCGGCTCGGCACCGCTGATCCTGGCCACGCCTGGCAATCCGATCACGACGCCGCCGCCCGGGACCGAGCCGCTCATCGACGGCCTCCTCCCGATTACCGAGACGCTGTTCAACGTGTTCAACCTGACCTACCTGCTGGTCGTGTCGCTCGTCGCGCTCGGGATGGTGGCCCTCCTGCACCCGCGCCAGAATCCGCGCACCCTGACCGAGGACCAGCTGCAACGGATCATGCCGGTGATGCCCGAGGAGGCGGAGCGGACCACGCCGGCCGCCCGCATCGAGGCGTTTCGCGGATGGATCTTCCTGGCGGTGATCCTGATCGGCTATCCGCTCGGCCGCTCGTTCACGACCGAGGTGCTGTCGGGACCGCAGCCGTTCTTCACATCGTTCGAGACGTGGTTCGGCGCCAACTGGACAATCAACGCCTACAACGCGGTGTTTCTGATCGGCGCCCTGCTGCTGCAGGGACGACCGTCGAACCTGGTCCGGGCCTTCGGCAACGGCGCCCCCACGGCGTCGGGGGTCATCCTCCAGTTCCCCTTCTACGCTGGAATCTTCGGGGTGATCAACAGCACCGGCCTCGGCGACTGGCTGGGTGAGCTGTTCGTGCAGGTCGCCACCACCGACACCTATCCCCTGATCGTGTACATCTACTCGGGGATCGTGAACGTGTTCGTGCCGTCCGGCGGGTCGAAGTGGCTGATCGAGGCTCCCTACCTGCTACCGGCCGCCAGAGAACTGGCGGTGTCGCCGACGACCACCCTGCTCGCGTACTGCTACGGCGATTCGACCAGCAACCTGATCCAGCCGTTCTGGGCGATCCCGATCCTGACGGTCACGCGAATGAAATTCGGCGACGTGCTCGGCTACAGCGGCCTCATCGCAGTGGTGCTGTTCATCGTCACGGGGATCGCGATGCTGGTCATCCCACCCATGTTGTAGACCCGGAGCGCGCACCGGCATGCCCCTCTCCACGCACGACGGTGCCATTGCGGCCCGTGAGCCAGGTTGCTCGCCCGCCTGGTCGGACGCCTTGGCGCGGGCCACATTCGGCCTTTGGTAGCACGAAACAGGCTAACAGCGATGACCACAGTGAACTAGATAACCATTATGTCCCATGAAGATCTTCACTGACTCATGTGTCTCCACCCGAGGCCGATTACCCATCTGCATGACATAATTTGCCGCTGCGCGGCACGTCAGTAGAGCCAGGGGAAGGTCATCGTCGAGGAGGCACCATGGCAGGCCCGGTCGGGGCTTCATCCCTTTCCACATCTCGGATTCCGTCCATCGGAGGCACCGTGCTGCTGGTCGACGACGAGCCCTGGGTGCGACTGCTGATCCGGCGGATGTTGACGTATCTCGGCTTCTCGTTGCTCGAGGCCTCGACCCTCGCTCAGGCCATGGGTCTGGCCGATCAACACGGCGACACCATCGATCTCCTGCTGACCGATGTCGTGCTGGCCGACCGGAGCGGCTTTGAGCTCGCGCATCGCCTGCTGCGCCGGCAACCGAATCTGAAGGTGCTCTATGTCACCGGCCATGCCGAGGAATCGGCGGCCGTGCGGGACGGGCTACGGGGTGCGCCCTATCTCAGCAAACCGTTTCGTTCAGACGAGCTCGAGGCCAGTCTGCGCCAGGTGCTGTCTCCGTCCTGACCCGGCAGCGCATCAAATTCGCCTCCGTCGCTCAGTTCCCCCGACGGTCCAGGATCTCTTCAATCTGGTCCATGACCCTGTCCATCCGGGCGATGAGCGCGTCGTAGGGCGCATCGGTGGCCAGGTCGATGCCATATTCCCGCAACAGCTCGTAGGCATAGCGGGAGCCGCCGGCCGAGAGCACCGCCAGATAGTCGTCCCGCGCCTGCTCATCGCCGGTCAGGAACCGCTCGGCGAACATCGTCCCACCGGCGATGGACGTCGCATATTGGAACACGTAGAAGTTGCGGTAGAAATGCGGGATGAACGCCCATTCGACCGCATAGGCCGGGTCGATAGTCATCACACCGGTGTCGGCGCCGTGATACTGCCTGAGTAGCGCCTCGTAGACCCCGGTCATCTTCTTGCCCGACAGCGCCTCGCCCGCCTCGACCAGCTCGTGAATCTTGAGCTCGAACTCGGCGAACATCACCTGCCGGAAGAAAGTGCCGCGCGCCGCCTCGAGCGCGGTGCCGAGGTAGAACAGACGCTCGTCGTCCGAGATGTCCTGTCCGAGCATGTATTCCTGCAGCAGGACTTCGTTGGTCGTCGAGGCAATCTCGGCGGTGAAGGTAGCGTAGCCGGCGGTCTCGTACGGATTCTGCTCTTTGGCCAGCATCGTGTGTATTGCGTGCCCCCACTCGTGCGTAAACGTGGACACGTCGTTGAATTGACCGTTGTGGTTCAGCAGGAGATACGGGTGCACGTCGTAGACGTCGCCGTACATGTAAGCACCCGGCGCCTTGCCCATCTGCGGGTAGACATGCATCCAGGCCCCGCCAAACCCTTCCTCGAGCAGCGCCAGGTAGTGATTGCCAAGCGGTGCCGCCGAGGAGAGCGTCAGCGTTTTCGACTCGTCGATATCGAACGTGCGCTCGGAGGCGACCAGATTGGGGTAGATGTCGTAGTAGTGCAAGTCGTCGAGCCCGAGCATCCGCCGCCTGAGCCGGAAATAGCGATGCAGGGTGGGCAGGTGGCGATGCGCCGCCTCGATCAACGTGTGATACACGGCGGTCGGAATGTTCGGACCGGAGAGCGCCGCATCGAGCGCGTTCTCATATCGCCTGGCTTTCGCCTGAAACACGTGCGTTTTCACGTGGGTGTCGAGCGTCTGGCCCAGGGAGGTCTCGTAGGCCTTCCAGGCCCCCCAGAACCGGTCGAACACCAGTTTACGATCGTCCCGGTGCTGCGACGCCCGATGGAGCGAGTAGGCGGCCTGGTCCAGCCGGACCTCTTCGTCGGTCGACAGCGTAACGGTCGGAAACGGCATGTCGGAGCTGGTCAGCATCGCGTAGATCCGCTCGGGCCCCTGCACGACCGGTCCGGTTGCCGCAATCACCTGTTCCGCCTCGTCCGACAAGGTGTGCGGCTCCTGCCGCAGCGTGTTGCGAATGTTGAACGCATGCTTGGCGAGACCAGGCTCCTCGGCGAGATACCGCTCGACCGTCTCCGAGCCGACCCGCAACAGCTCTGGCGACACGAAGGCGACCGTTTCGTTGAGCTCCGACAGCAGGGCGGCCGCCAGGCCGCGGCGTTCCTGCGCCTCGGCCACCCGGCGGTCTTCGTCCGCTTTCAGAAACGCGAACACGTAGAGACGCGCGAGCTCTTTCTCCGTACCGGTGATCGCATCGAACGCCTCCCGCAGCATGGCGGCGCTCTCACCCAGACGGCCGCGGTAAATGGCGAGGCGGGCGACTCGCTCCTCGAGCTGTGTCTTCGACCTGTTCCAGGCCTCGTAGCTCGGATAGATCTCGTCGAGATCCCACTCGACCTGCTCCGGCTGGGACCGGTCGGCATCCTGCGCTGTGGCGATGGTCGTGGTTGTCATCATCATCACGATCAGACCGCCAACGGCGGCGGCCGGTGCAAACCAGGTGTCACGCGACATCATCGGTCGCTCCCCCTGCAGGCCGGTCGTTGAAGGAAGACGGCGAAGCCCTCAGCTTCCTCCTGTCTCCGGCCTCCTGTCCGCTCTCGCTCTTCACGAGCTGCCTGAGCACGTACTGGAGAATGCCACCGTGGCGGTAGTAATGCAGCTCCTCCGGGGTGTCAATCCGAACCGTCGCTGTGAAATCGCGTGCGGTACCGTCCGGCGCGACCGCACGCACAGCCACCGCGCCGCGTGGCGCGAGACCGTCGGCGATGCCGGTCACGTCGAACGCTTCGCGACCGGTCAACCCGAGCGCGGTCACGCTGTCGCCAGGTCTGAACTGCAACGGCAACACCCCCATGAACACCAGATTGCTCCGGTGGATCCGCTCGAAGCTCTCCGCGATGACAGCGCGGACGCCAAGCAGCATCGTCCCCTTGGCCGCCCAGTCGCGGGACGACCCGGAACCGTACTCTTTGCCGGCCAGGACAAGCAGCCCGACTCGCGCCACCCGGTACCGCATGGCGGCGTCGTAAATGCTCATTTCCTCGTCGTCCGGCTGGTACCGCGTCCAGCCACCCTCGGTCCCCGGCGCAAGCTGATTCCTGAGGCGGATATTGGCGAAGGTGCCCCGCATCATCACCTCGTGGTTCCCGCGCCGGCTCCCGAACGAATTGAAGTTCTGTGGATCGACTCCGCGAGAGATCAGATACGTCCCGGCCGGGCCATCGCCGGGGATGGCGCCGGCCGGCGAAATGTGGTCCGTCGTCACGCTGTCGCCAAGCAGGGCCAAGACGCGCGCGCCGATGACGTCCGTCGGCGGCGCCGGCTCCGGCGACAGGCTCTCGAAGAACGGCGGGTGGCGTACGTAGGTGGAGTCGCCGTCCCACGCGAAGCGTTGACCCGTTGGCGCCGCCAACCCGCGCCAGCGCTCATCCCCCTCGAACACTCCGGCATACTTCGAGGTGAACTGCTCCGTGCGCACCGCCGCCGCCATGGCGGATTGAACCTCATTGGCCGACGGCCAGATGTCGCGCAGAAACACGTCGATGCCGTCCGTGTCCTGCCCGAGCGGCTCGGTCGTCAGGTCGACGGTCATCCGCCCCGCCAGGGCATAGGCGACCACGAGCGGTGGCGAGGCCAGGTAGTTGGCGCGCACTTGGGGCTGCACACGGCCTTCGAAGTTGCGGTTCCCGCTGAGCACCGACGCGACCACCAGGTCGCGCGCCTTCACCTCGGCGGAGATGTCGTCTGGCAACGGCCCGCTGTTACCGATGCAGGTGGTGCATCCGTAGCCGACCAGCCCGAACCCGAGCTCGGCGAGCGGCGTCATCAACCCGGCCGCCTCGAGATATTCGGTAACGACCAGCGACCCGGGTGCCAGACTCGTCTTCACCCAGGGCTTCGGCTTCAGCCCGCGTGCGGCCGCTTTCTGCGCGAGCAATCCAGCGGCGATCATCACGCTCGGATTCGAGGTGTTGGTGCAGCTCGTGATTGCGGCGATGACGACCGCACCGTGGTCCACACCGGCGCCGTTACCGTGGGGCGCAGCCACCGGCTGCGTCCCGCGGCTCGCCAGCTGGTCCGTCAGTGTCCCGGCGAACGCGGTCTTGGCCTGCCCGAGCGGCACCCGATCCTGCGGACGCTTCGGACCGGCGATGCTCGGCTCGACCTCGCCAAGCTCGAGCTCGGCGACCTCTGCATAGACGGAACCCTCGACGCCGGCGCCAAACATCCCCTGCGCCCGGGCATAGGCATCGACCAGTGCGACCCGGTGGGCGTCCCGCCCAGTCAGGGTCAGATAGTCGATGGTCATCTGATCGATCGGACAGATCGCGACCGTGGACCCATACTCGGGTGACATGTTGCCAAGCGTCGCCCGGTCCGCCAGCGTCAGCGAGGCCAGACCGGGCCCGAAGAACTCCACGAACTTTCCGACGACCCCCTGCTGCCTGAGCAGCTCGGTGATGGTCAACACCAGGTCGGTCGTGGTCGTACCTTCCGGCAACCGGCCAATCAGCTTGAACCCCACGACCTCGGGGATGAGCATCGAGATCGGCTGGCCAAGCATCGCCGCCTCCGCTTCGATACCGCCAACGCCCCAACCCACGACCCCCAGGCCATTGACCATCGTCGTGTGCGAGTCGGTGCCGACGAGCGTGTCGGGGTACGCCATGGCGCCCTCGCCCGTCCCGTCGGTGCAGACGACCCGCGCCAAGTACTCGAGGTTCACCTGGTGCACGATGCCGGTGTCGGGCGGCACCACACGGAAGTTGTCGAAGGCCTGCTGTCCCCACTTCAAGAACGCGTACCGTTCCTTGTTACGCGAGAACTCGAGCTGCGCGTTGAGATCGAAGGCGTTCGCCTCGCGAAAGTGATCAACCTGCACCGAGTGGTCGATCACGAGCTCCGCCGGCTGCAACGGGTTGATCCGCTCCGGGTCCCCTCCAAGTCGGACGACGCCGTCGCGCATAGCCGCCAGATCCACCACCGCCGGCACGCCCGTAAAGTCCTGCAGCAGGACCCGCGATGGCATGAAGGCGATCTCCTTCGTGCCACCCGTCGCGGGGTTCCAGCTGGCCAGCGCCTGGACATCGTCGGCCGTCACACCGTGCCCATCTTCGCGACGGAGGAGGTTCTCCAATAGGATTTTCAGCGAGTACGGCAAGCGCGCCACTCCGGGGAAACCGGCGCGCTCGAGCGTCTCCAGGCTGTGAAACGTGACGGTGGTGTCGCCGACCGACAAGGTAGTGCGTGTGCCAAATGTGTTGTTGGTGCTCATCTATCTAGTTATCAGGGATTCGAATATCGATGTAGTCGAGCGATGACGGACCTGGAGCCGGCCGGACGAACTCTTGATTGTCCTTCACTGCTGCGCGGTCACGCAACCTGCCTCCTGCCTCCTGCCTCCTGCCTCCTGCCTCCTGCCTCCTGCCTCCTGCCTCCTGCCTCCTGCCTCCTGCCTCCT
>PBRZ01000004.1 GCA_002726085.1 Acidobacteriota bacterium | reverse complement strand
TGGCATCGGTGTCTCCTCATCCAGCAGCTCACCTCGCATCAAGCATGTGCCAGGCCCAGCGACGACCAATGCAGGCCTCGGGGTCCCCGCGTAGCGCTCGCGGGGGTCCGGGGCGAAGCCCCCTCGACAACTGACCAAGGCGCGCACGGCGCGCCTCGCGGGCGCGGAGTGGGGCCTCGGGGTCCCCGCGTAGCGCTCGCGGGGGTTCGGGGCGAAGCCCCGTCTACTCAAAAGACAGCAATCGCGTTCACCGGCGAGCCGGTGCCGGTCTCGACCGCCAGTGGCCCGGCCACCAGCAGGAACTCCCAGCGGTTCAGCCGTGCGGCGGTCTCGGCCAGCGCCTCGAGATCCTGGTTGTCGAACAGATCCACGCCCATCGCGACGATCGTCAACATATGCACCGGAAGCCCGACACCCTCGATCTGCGACGGCACGACGTCACTCGCCGCGTCGCCACCGAGAAACGACACGTCGCGCGCCTTCACCCAGGGCATCGTCGAGGCATGGAGGCCGGCCGCCTCCCGGGCGACCGCCCACGGGCCGACATCCGCGCGGCGAGCCCAGCGACCGGTACGGACGAAGACGGCGTCGCCCGGCCGCACGGTCACACCGGCCATCTCTTCCCAGGCCTCCAGATCCTCCTGGTAGATCGGCGTGCCGGGCTCGAGATACGGCACCCCCTTGAGACGCGGAATGTCCATCAGCACCCCGCGAGTGACGATGCCACCTTGCAGATTGACGATCGAATTGTTGGTGCACCCCTCCTCGGTAATCGTCTCCTGCGACGCGCCGTTGTACATCTGTCCCTTGTAGAGGATGTGGCAGAGCGAATCGATGTGACTGTGCGAGTAGCCGTGATAGCTGATGTTGTAGTTGTCGCTCACCCCACCCCTGAACGCCGGCTCTTCCGTCGGGTCGGGCAACCCCAGCATGCGACGCTGGAACGGCGATGGCACGTCGGGCGCCTCCTCGATCAGCAGCCGATGCTCGAGCGACACCGTAATTCCCTCGGTTGCCAGCGCGACCGCCTCTAGCCGCTTGGCCGGCGTAATGAGATTGGCCGCGCCGAGCTGGTCGTTCGGCCCCCAGCGGCCCCAATTCGACAGCTCCTCCATCATCCGCTCGATGTCGGCCTGGGTCAGATCGTGCGACTCAGGGGTAACGGCCGGAGGAGTGTAGGTCGGAACAGCCGGTGCAGCAGCCTCCATCGATGCGGCACTTTGCTCAACGGCCGGCGCGCACCCGACCGCGACTAGCACGAGGACGACCAGCCAACCACGCATCAGACAGCTCACTCGCATCGAATACCTCCCCGCATCACCGCCACGAATCAGACGGTGCGCGCCACTCGCTTCCAATTTCTTGACAGTGCGGTACGATAACAGGTTCTTTGTGCTCTGAGTAACCGTCTTCTCACACCGAGGAAATAGGATGTCATCCGCGAAAATCATCTGGACGCGAATCGACGAGGCGCCGGCCCTGGCGACCCATTCTCTGTTGCCCATCGTGCGGGCCTATGCCAAGGGCACGGGCGTGGAGTTCGAAACCCGGGACATTTCTCTGGCTGGCCGCATCATCGCGAATTTCCCCGACCGGCTCACCGAGGACCAGCGGATCCCCGACGAGCTGGCCTGGCTGGGCGAGCTGGCCACGACGCCGGCTGCGAACATCGTCAAACTGCCCAATATCAGCGCCTCGGTCCCCCAGCTGCAGGCTGCCATCGCAGAGCTACAGGGTCAGGGCTACGACATCCCCGACTATCCGGAAGATCCGACAAGCGACGCCGAACGGGTCCTGCAAGCCCGCTTTGCCAAGGTGCTCGGCTCGGCCGTCAACCCGGTGCTGCGAGAGGGAAATTCCGATCGCCGCGCCGCCGCGTCTGTGAAAACCTTCGCCCAAAAACATCCACACCGCATGATGAAGGACTGGCCCGCCTCCAGGTCGCAGGCTCGTGTCGCCCATATGCAGGAAAAGGACTTCTACGGCAGCGAAACATCGGCCGTCATGGAGGAGGCAACCGATGTCCGAATCGAGCACGTCACCGCCGACGGAGAGGTGAGGGTTCTGAAAGAGCGGACCTCGCTGCTGGCTGGCGAGGTCATCGACACCGCCGCGATGAGCGTCGCGGCGCTACGGGCTTTCTACACCCAGACCATCGAGGAAGCGCACAGCAAGGGTGTCCTGCTATCCCTGCATCTCAAGGCGACCATGATGAAGGTCTCAGACCCCGTCATGTTCGGCCACTGCGTAGCGGTGTACTACCAGGAGGCCCTGGAGAAACACGCCGACGTACTCGGTGGGACCGGCGCCAACGTCAACAACGGCCTGGCCGGTGTGCTGGAAAAGCTCGACAAGCTGCCAGCAAACACACGGACGGAGATCGAGACGGACATCGCGGCGGTTTACGCGACCCGTCCCGCGCTGGCGATGGTCGACTCGCGCAAGGGCATCACCAACCTGCACGTGCCCAACAACATCATCATCGACGCGTCGATGCCGAACATCGTGCGTGACGGCGGCCGCATGTGGAACAACGACGACCAGCTACAGGACACCGTCGCGATGGTGCCCGACCGCTGCTACGCCACGATGTATCAGGCGATTCTCGAAGACTGCCAGCAGCACGGCCAGTTCGACCCGGCCACCATGGGCAGCGTGTCGAACGTCGGGCTCATGGCCCGCAAGGCGGAGGAGTACGGCTCGCACGACAAGACCTTCATGGCGCCGGGCGCTGGCACGATTCGCGTCGTCGATGGCGGCGGCACCACCCTGCTCGAGCAGAGAGTGGAACCTGGCGACATCTTCCGGATGTGCCAGACGAAGGACGAGCCGATTCGTGACTGGGTGAAGCTGGCGGTGACCCGAGCAAGAGCATCCGGCGCACCGGCCGTGTTCTGGCTGGACGAGAATCGGGCCCACGACACGGCGATCATCAACAAGGTGAACGCCTATCTGCCCGGTCACGACACGACGGGTCTCGATATCCGTATCCTGGACCCTGAGAACGCGATGCGCTTCTCCCTGGAGCGCGTGCGCCGGGGCGAAGACACGATTGCCGTCACCGGCAACGTCTTGCGGGACTACCTCACCGACCTGTTCCCGATACTCGAGTTGGGCACCAGCGCCCGGATGCTGTCGATCGTGCCCCTGCTCAACGGCGGCGGTCTCTTCGAGACCGGCGCCGGCGGCTCGGCCCCCAAGCATGTCCAGCAGATGCTCAAGGAAGGGCATCTGCGATGGGATTCGCTCGGCGAGTACTGTGCCCTGGTGCCGGCCCTCGAGCTCATCGCTGCCAAGACGAGCAACCTCAAGGCGACGGTACTGGCCGAGACACTGGATGCGGCCATCGGCACCTACCTGGAAAATGCCCGCTATCCGTCCCGCAAGGTGAACGAGATCGACAACCGCGGCAGCAGCTTCTATCTCGCCCTGTACTGGGCAGAGGCGCTGGCGACGCAGGATACCGACGCGGAGATCAAGGCGCGCTTCTCCGACGTGGCGAAACGGCTATCGGAGAACGAAGCTGTGATTACCGAGGAGTTACTGGCGGCCCAAGGCCGACCGGTCGACATCGGCGGCTACTACCACCCGGACGACACACGTGCGAGGCAGGCGATGCGCCCGAGCGCGACCTTCAATGCCGTCATCGACGCCCTGTGAGTAGAGACTCATCTGCGCTGCCGCTGGGTCTCGTACTCCTCGCGGAGCTCGGGCGATAGCGGATAGACGTCTCGGAAGCGATACATCTCGGACCGCAGCAGCTCGCGCTCATACTCTTCCAGCTCGCTGCGGGCGCTGGCCGAATCGAGCACCGACTGGGCGAGCGTCGATGGAAAGAAGAGCGCGCCACTGTCGTCGGCCACAACCACGTCGCCAGGCAGCACGGTCACCTCGCCGATTCTGACCGGTGCATTCCACTCTACGCCCAGCCAGCTGGTCGTGTGCACGTCGAAGAAGCGCGCAAAGACCGGGAAGCCGTCGAACATGTCGTCCTGAAGCTCGATCAGATCGCGGCTCCCACCGTCGATGATCACGCCGGCAACCCCATGCAGCTTGCTCCCCAGCGCGCCCATCGCGCCGAACAGGTTGTGGCCATCGCTGCCCCCCAACTCGGCCACCACGATGTCTCCCGGCCGCGCCTCTTCGGCCGCGCGCGCGTAGTAACGCCGGTCCCAGTCCCCTTCATCTGCGAGCGTATCGATCGCCTTCACCAGATCGGGACGCGGGGGCAGGAAGCGCATGGTCAACGCCCGACCGGCGACACGCGCGCCGGGCTGCGTGCTCGTGAATCCGCGAACGTAGTTGACACGATAGTCGCCGAGGGCGCCCCAGATCGCCTCGAGCGGCAGCTCGGCGAGCTGGTCGAGCTGGTCGTCGGTCACCTCAGGGCGCGTCCCCCGCAAGACGTCCATCACCGGCGAGAACGTGGTGCGGTTTGCCCGAAGCCCGTCGGGCGCCGGAACATCGACGCGCGAGCCCTGCGCCCCACCCTGTCGCGCTGTCAGCGTGACCCCGACACCCAGCGCAAGCACGCACATCACCAGCCGTTGCATGGCACCTCCCAGTCCGAAACCGGTGCGTGGCGCGCCGGCTGCCTACAGATCGCTCAGGTGCTGAATCTGGCCCGTGCTGTCGCCAATCTGTTCTCGATTCGCGGCCAACCGATCGAGCAGCGTCACGAACAGGTTCGTCATCGGCGTGCCGTCGGGATAGCGCAGGTGGCGCCCACCGCGAAGCGCCCCGCTGCCACCACCGGCGACCAGCGTCGGGAGGTTGTCGTGCGTGTGCCGGTTGGAATCGCTCAGACTGCTGCCGTACACCACCATGGAGTGGTCCAGCAGCGAGCCGTTCTCGTCCTCGGCATCCCGGAGTTTCCCCAGAAGATGGGCGAGCATCGCGACGTGATGCTGGTCGATCAGCTGCAGCCGCGCCATGCGAGCCGGGTCGTTCTGATGATGCGACAGGCCGTGATGGGCATCCGGCACGCCAATGGAACGGTAGGTCCGGTTGCCGCCCTCGCGGCTATACATCAGGGTGACGACGCGCGTCAGGTCGGCCTGAAACGCGATCGCGACCAGGTCGTTCATCAACTGGACGTGCTGCTCGAAGGTTGGCGGCACGCCGTCCGGACGGTCCAGCGTGGGCAGGTCGACGCTCGATCCGTCCTCCCGCTCGGCATTCTGGATGCGGCGCTCCACTTCGCGCACCGAGTCCAGATAGTCGCTCAGCTTGCGACGGTCGCCCACTCCCAGGCTCGGACTCAATCGACCGGCATCGTCGAGCACGAAGTCGAGCAGACTGCGGTTCTGACGCGAGCGCACCGCGCGCACCGCCGGGTCGGTCGTGTCGCCGTCGCCAAACAGGCGCTCGAACACCCGACGCGGATTGTTTTCATACGGCAGCGGTGTGGTGGGAGAGCTCCACGACAGTGTGTTGCTGTAGGCGCAGCTGTAGCCCGAATCGCACCCGCCCGCCATACGCACGTCTTGCAGCCCGAACTCGAGAGACGGCAGCGGCGTGCTCTGGCCAATGTCCTCGGCCAGCATCTGGTCGACCGACATACCGTTTTGGATGTCGGCCCCTCGCGTCTTCTTCGGGTGCACGCCGGTCAGCCAGCTGGCGCCCGCCCGAGCGTGGTCGCCGGGGCCGTCACCGAGCGCTTCGCCGTTGCGATGCGCTAGACCGCTCACGACGAGCAGCTGGTCTCGAAACGGCTCGACCGGCTGGAGCGTCTTGGTGAACGCAAACCCGGCGCCCTCGAGCTCGGGCGTCCAGTCCCGCATGATCACGCCGTTGGCCGTGTAGAGGAACGCGACGCGGGTGATGGGCGTGGGCGCGGCTGCAAACGCCGGCGTCATCGCATCGAGAAACGGCAGGGCCACGGCTGTCCCCATGCCCCGTAGGAAGGTGCGGCGCGGCAACGCTTTTCCGGTACTCATGACTCCGGAATCCTCCTCAGCCTGAATGGTACGCTATCGACGATGGCTGCCACCAGCGCCGAGAAGCGGTAGTCCTCGGCTTCGACACGTCGTCGGATCACTCGCACCGCCGGGCGGTCGCACGACTCCAGGCCTCGGCCCAGCGCGTAGGTCAGTAGCCGATCGGCCAGCGTCTCCACGAACTCCTGCCGGCGTGACAGCAAGACGTCGCGCAAGCCCCGCGACCCATTCACCGCCGTGCCATCCGGCAGCGCTCCCGACGCCTCCACCGGCACACCGTCGTCCTCTGTGCGATAGGCACCCACGGCGTCAAAATTTTCCAGCGCGAAGCCCAAGGGGTCGAGTCTCGAGTGGCAGACTCCGCACGCCGGGTTGGCCCGATGCGCCTCGAGCGCCTCGCGCAAGCTCCCGGCTGACGTCTCCGCGGTATCGGACAGTGCCGGCACGTTGGGCGGCGGGGGCGGGGGCGGCGCACCAAGCAGGTTTTCGAGCACCCACTTTCCGCGCAGCACCGGCGACGTGCGGGTTGGATACGAGGTCACCATCAACACGCTGCCGTGCGTCAGGATTCCGCCTCGCTCGGCACCGTCGAGCGGCACGCGCCGAAAGTAGCCCCCTTCCACCCCCTCGATGTCATAGAAGCCGGCGAGTCGTTCGTTCAGAAACGTGTAGTCGGCGTCAATCAGCTCCAGCACGCTGCGATCCTCGCGGATCAGATACTCGAGAAACAGCTCGGTCTCCCGCTGGAACGCGTAGCGCAGCGCCTCGTCGAACTGCTCGAATCGCTCCGGGTCCGGCGCCCAGTCCGCCACGTTGCGTAGCTGCAACCACTGTCCCCCGAAGTTCTCCCCCAGCGCCCTAGCCTTCGGGTCGGCCAACATCCGTGTGAGCTGGGCCTCGAGCACGCCCGGCTCGCCGAGCCGCCCCTGCTCGGCCAGTACAAGCAGCTCGTCGTCGGGAATGCTGCTCCAGAGGAAGAAGGAGAGCCGCGACGCCAGATCGAGGTCGGAGATGCGATGAATCGAACCGGGTGCACCGCCTTCCGGCCCGCTCGCCGCGCGGAACAGGAAACTCGGCGAGACCAGCACGCCGCTCAGCGCCATTTCGATGCCATCGTCGAAGCTCGTGCCATCGGCCCGCCCCATCGCAAACAGGGTCATCAGCGGGTCGATGTCGGTTGCAGTGACCGGACGCCGATAGACCCGCCTGGCCAGGCTCGTCAGTATCTGGCGCGCGCACGACTCCTCCGCCTGGCCGACCGCCGGCCGGCACACGAAGATGCGGCGACGGCTCTCGGTGTCGCCGGGGCCCGTGGCCTCGTACGGTCCACCCACCAGGACGTAGTCGACGGAGTAGCCGTCGGTCACTGTCGTGACACTGTCTTCGGTCTTGCCGTACTCGGTGAGGAAACCGGCGGCAATTTCATGGTCGCCGGCAGCGAGTGGAAGCCGAAGCTCGAAGCTGCGTGTCCCCTGGTTGGCCTCCTGGGCATCGAAGTCGGCGTCGACGAGCCGGACCCGCTTGCCGTCGACGCGCACGTCGAGCTTGGGCGCCGGCATTCCGGGCGCGCGCCGGCCCCGCACGCGCACCGTCACCGAGTAGTCGGCGTCGAACGCGAAGTGGTGACGGAACAGGATGCCGCCGCGCTCGTTCGGTGGCAACCCGTCGATCGCTTCGTTGGCCGTCCCGCGGGCCGGCGAGTATTTCTCAACCACCGGTCGGGGCGTCACGGTGCCAGCCGCCAGGCGGCTGATACGCCGCGCCGCCGCGATGTATTTCTCGATGTGCAGCGGCGAGACCGTCAGCACGTCACTGATGTTGTCGAAGCCATAGCCGGAGTCGTCGGCGGGCAGGTCGCGGGCGTGGTCGAGGTCGAGTCCGAGCAGGTCGCGAACGGCGTTGCGGTACTCGGCGCGATTCAGCCGATGAATCGCCGGCGCGCCCGGGTTGGGCTCGGCCGCTGCGCTGCGGTCGAGCTCGGTTTCGAGCCACGCGACCAGGTTGGCGGCGGAAGCGGCATCCGGCCTTGGTCGACCAGTCGGGGGCATTTCCCCGGCGCGTACTTTCTGCAACACCTTTTCGAGGACCGGCGCGTGTGCCGCCACGTTCGTCGCGCTCACGCCCGCCAGTGTCAGGTCCGCGGTTCTCGTTCGGTCGTTGTGACACCCGAGGCAGTACCGGTTGATGGTAGTCTCCAGCATCGCCTCCGGGGACACGGCCGCGCGCTGCCCCTGGCGCTGGCCGGCCACGGCAGACGCCGCCATCACGCACGCCAGAACCTGGACGAACGTCATGGCCGATGAGATTTGTCGGGCGGTCACCGTGCTCGCAGTTTACCATTGGGCAGATGCCGAAGGCGCAACTGCTCTGCTGGGTGTTGGCGCTTGGCGTCGGCACCCGGCTCGCCGCAGCCCAGTCCACCCGTCGAGGCGCCACACCGGCCGCCAGGCTGATCGATGCGGTCCAGCGGCGCGACCAAAGCACCGTCCAGACGTTGATCGCAGACGGCGCCGACGTCAATGCGGTTCGCGACGATGGCTCGACCCCGCTGGCGTGGGCAGCACTGCGCGGCGACCCTGGCATCGCTGCCGCGTTACTCGAGGCCGGGGCCGACCCGAACGCCACCGACGAAAACGGCGAGACTCCGCTGCTCTTCGCCAGCGCCCAAGGGCACATGGCGATCGCGGCCCTACTGCTGGACGCCGGTGCGGCCGTCGACGTCGCACGTTGGAGCGGCGACACCCCGCTGCTCGCTGCGGTCCACGCCGGCCACCTGGAGCTGGTTCAACTGCTCCTCGACCACGGCGCCGAGGTGAACGTCGCCGAATCGCGCATGGGCCAAACGCCGCTGATGTGGCCCATCGCCGGTGGTCACTCCACAATCGTCAGCCTGCTGATCGAGCGCAGCGCCGACGTCAGCGCCATCTCCAGAAACGGCTTCCGCCCCATTCTGTTCGCAGCCGAGCACGGGGACGTCGACAGTGCGCGCGCGTTGATAGCCACCGGCGCCGACCCGCACGTGACCGCAGCCGACGGGAGTACGGCATTTCTCATCGCGCTGGCCCACGGCAGCGACGCCGTCACCAGACTGATGCTCGACCAGGCCGCCGACGTCAATGCGCGCGATAACAACGGCGGCACGCCCCTGCACGAAGCGGTCAGGCAGGGCAACACCGCGTTGGCCAGGGACCTGGTCGCGCGCGGCGCGAACCTCGACGCGCGCACCGAGCCCAGCACCGACGATGAGGGCCCCGCGCCCCGTCGGACCAGCGGACTGACACCCTTTCTGACAGCGGCCCAGACCGGCAGCGTGGAGATGATGCAGGCGCTGCTTGCGATTGGTGCCGACCCGGCGGCACAAACGAACGAAGGCGCCGGCGCCGCAATGCTCGCAACCAGGAGCCGCGAGCTAGAGGCAGTTCAGATGGTGGTGGAGCTGGGCCTGGACGTGAACCTCTACCCCGCGGGACGTCCCAGCGCGCTGCATACCGCCATCCGCGCCGGCGAGGACGCCATCGTCGAGTACCTGGCCGCGCATGGCGCCGACTTCGACGCCAGAGACCACCAGGGACGTACGCCGCTCGAGGAGGCCAAGTACGAGGCGCCGACCCACACCATCGAGCTGATGCGCCGGCTCGCGGCCGCGCGGAGTCAGGAAGCCACGAGGTAGGCGGAGGAACACCATGCGAAAGAACCGATCCCTGACTGCCGCAACGCTGCTCGTTCCAATGCTCTGGTGCGGCGATGCACAGGCTCAGTCAGACATTCCCCGCACGGCGTTTGGCACACCTGATTTGAATGGCATCTGGGACTATCACCATCTGACACCATTGCAGCGCCCTCGAGAATTTTCAGACAAGGCGACACTGAGCCCCGAAGAGGCGGCGGTGTACGAGAGCAACGCCTTCAATCGCGTCAGAGACCAGAGGGCACGTGGGGCCAATTTTGTCGGCGTCGATCTCTGGCATGAAGAGGCCTTGGCCGAATGGAAGATGGACAACAACCGGACCGCGTTGATCACAGACCCAGTCGATGGGCGCGTCCCGGCACTGACCGAAAGCAGGCGAACCGAACTGAGCGCGGTGACCCGATTCCGGGGCAGACCGCGAAGTGCCGAAGACAGGTCGCTGGGGGAACGATGTCTGATCGCGCCGCAAAGCGTGCCGCCCATCATGACGCTCATTGAAAACGCGATGCTGCAGATTTTCCAGACTCCGGATCACGTCGTGATACTCACCGAGCGGATGCACGACTCCCGCATCGTGCCCCTGGATCGGCGACCGGCGCTCCCCAGCCAGATCACGCCATACATGGGCAGTTCCACCGGACATTGGGAGGGGGACACGCTGGTTGTGGAAACCAGTCAGATCGATGCCAGATACAGCTTTCAGCGATCCAGCGAAGAGATGCACGTCGTCGAGAGATTCACCCGCATCAGCCGCGATGCACTGCATTACGAGTTTACGATCAACGACTCACGCAGCTTTACCCAGCCGTGGACGGCCAGCTACGACCTGCAACGCTCAGACGGCCCCATCATCGAATACGCCTGCCATGAAGGCAATTACGGTTTGACAAACATTCTGGCAGGGGCCCGTGCCGAAGAAGCTCGTGAAGCCGAATCCGGCGGGGAGGAAGCCTCGGAAAGCTCACCCAACCGCTCGTCCCCGCAATAGCTGAAGGCGCCACCCGGTCCAGCTCTCTTGATCGACTATTGCGCGTCGCACAGTAGCGTGCTACCGTGTGACACACATGAGCTCAATCGCTCGGAGCCCGGCTTGACCGAATCTGCCTCTAGCGACCGGACCTCGCAGTGGCGCCGCGGTGTGTTGGAACTGTGCGTCCTGAAGCTGCTCGGCGACGACGCCAGTTACGGATACCAGATCGTCACGACGTTGAACACGCTCGGCCCACTCGCCGCTGGCGAAAACACGGTCTACCCGCTGCTGCGTCGTCTCAAAACCGATCGTCACCTCGACACCTTCGCGGCCGAGTCTCCCGCCGGCCCTCCTCGACAGTACTACCGACTTACTGCGAAAGGACGGCAACGCCTGGCGGCCCTCGAACAGGAATGGGCGGAGATGGTGTTAGCTGTTGAGCGTTGCCTAAGCAGAGGAGTGGCCGCGTGACTCAAGGACATCCGGTTATCGAACGCTATCTCACGTGTTTCGAGACGTCCATCAGCAAGTTCGATTTCCCTGACCGCGAGGAAGTCACTGATGAGATTCGCAATCACATAGCGGAAGCGCGCGCCGCCGGCAGGGCGCTTGACGCGGTCCTCCAGACCCTGGGTCCTGCTGATGTCCTGGCACGCGCGTATGCCGTCGAGCTGGCCTTGAATCCACAAGCCACACGCCGCCTCAGGACGTCGGGCGGGTTCGTGAAAGCCATCGTCGCTCTGGGCAAACGCGTGGCCAAGACGCTCGGCGGGTCCCCGAGAGCCATCGTCGCTCTGGGCAAACGCGTGGTTAGGATGCTCGGTTGGCTCCCGAGCGCCATCGTTGGTGCTGGCACGCGCTTGGTGCGGACGCTTGTCAGGCTCCCGAGAACCATCGCCGCCGCGGGCTTGCGGCTGGTCAGGACGCTCGGCGGGTTCCTGGGAGCTACCGTCACCGCGGGCATGCGACGTGTCAGGACGCTCGGCGGATTTCTGAGAGTAGCAGCTATCGTCGTTGCGGCGAGCCTTGCCACCCTGGTCGTCGTGACCACAGCTGGGGCGATCGGAATCGGCTTCCCACTATCCGGTCTGTTTCTGCTCGTCACCGGCATTCTCGAGGCCGCCGAGATCCATCTCCCGGATGTGCCACTGACCGGCATGTCACCCGTTGTGGCGATGACGCTCAGCCCGGTGCTCATGGTGACCGGCGTCGGCGCGCTGCTGCTTCTCCGGCTGTATATCCAATTCTTGGTCACGGCTCGCAGGAAGGTATTCCCCACTGCGAGGGGGACCGAGCTGGCAAGCCATAGCTGATTGGGAACCTCCGTCGCGCGATCACGTTCTATGTAGTAGATGGAGTGGTGTGTCGACACGCGTGCAGGCGTGGGCTACCCGAGCTGGCCCGCCCGCCGCAACTCGGGGGAGCGATAAGGCTATGAAGCAATGAATCAGAGGTCTCTGTTTTGGAACCTATTGCTGTTCTCGTCGTGCGTGGCCGCGTGCGTATCGCTGGTGACGACCGGCGTCGGTCTCGCCCGATATCTTCCTGGCGTGCTTGCCTGGCCGCTGGCGCTGGCGGTGCAGGCGGGGTTGTTCGGGCTGGCCTGGCTGATCGCCGTGCGTCACGTGAAGCTGCGCGCCCTGGTCATCGTGCTGTATTGCCTGACCATGCCGTTCTCGGTGGTGTTCTCATACGTCATGCTGCAGAGCGAGTTCACCTCGGAGATCCGGCCGCTGGAGGCGCAGCGAGGACTGTTCGACGATCTGCGTCAGCGCTCGGCCACCGTGTCGGCCGAGATCGACCAGAGTCTGGCCGAAACCGAGGAGCTCGAGCTGCGTCTCGCGTCCTGGGTCGAGATGGAGCAAGCTCAGGGCTGGACGACGTCGACGTGCGACGCCAGCAGTCACTGCTACCTGGCCGGTGTCTGCGAGCGGGTCCAAGGGCAAATCGACAGTTGGGAAACGCGGCTGCAGCGCCGCTACCCGCAGGGCCCGGGGCAGGCGCTAATTTACGGCTCGCTCGAAACCGAGCAGGCGGCTGTGCGGCAGATCGGCGACAACCTGCGCGCCGCGCGACAGCAATGGGGCGCCAGCGAAGCGGTCTTTGCGGCGGACGTCGATAATCGCGAACGCCTGCGTCGTTTCGACCTCGCGTTGGCCGAGGTACCGCGCCGCGACTTGCAGGCGGTGCGCTGCGATGCCGTCGCGCTGCCTGTGGCGCCGCCCTACGAGCTGTTTGCGCGCGACGATGCCCTGGCGGAAGAGACGCCGGTCTACGCGTTCGAGGACCTGGCGAGCATCTTCAGCCTCTCCCACAACTTCACGCGGAGTGACTATCCCACCGTCTTCGCGCTCTTCCTGGCCGTTTTCATCGATCTCTTCGTGCTGCTGGTCGCCATCGGTGCTGCCGTCATCGAAGAGACCGACCCGCACCGACCGCTGTCGACGATGCGGCCCGTGGTGCCCGAATGGGGCGAGGCGCTGTCCCGTGAAATCACGGCGTGGATCGACGGAGCCCTGCTGCACGCTCGCAAGAGCGCCGAAGACCGTCAGGCGTTTCTTGGCGGACTGATCGACGCACTGCGTTTCGACGCCGGCAACAGAGTGCTGTTCGTGGCTACCGATTCCCGGGAGTGTCGGTTTGGATTCCTGATGGCGAATGCTCGGGCGGCCACACCGTCCCCGACTGGAGGGGATGGAGAAGCGGTGACATTCGTCCTCGAGGACTGGGTCTACCCGGCCCTCACGAGATACGTGGCGGCGGGGTAGCCGGGCGGGCGCTCGTGGGGGCCCATCGCCCCACGCCGCGCCCGCGGGGCGCGCATTGTCGCGCGCCTGGGCCGTCTACGACGGCCCTTCTCAGACGGGGCTGCGCCCCGAACCCCACGCGGGCGCCCTACGGTTCTACGAAGCGAACCTCGAACAGCGTCGGCCACCACTTGCCGGTGATGTAGAACGTCTCAGCGATCGGGTCATAGGCGATGCCGTTCAACACGTCGGCGCCGACTCGATCTGCGCCCTGCAGCAGGCCTGCCGCGTCGATGTAATCGGTCACCCGCCCATTCTCCGGGTCGATGCGAACGAGAAAATCTGTTTGCCAGACGTTGGCGTAAACGAAGCCATCGACACACTCGAGCTCGTTCAGATTTCGTAGCGGCTGTCCGTCCAGATGCACCGTTCGCTCGCCGATCGGCTCGAACGTGACCGGGTCACGGAACATGAGGCGGTCACTGCCGTTGCTCATCACCAGCCGGCTGCCGTCGTGGCAGAGTCCCCACCCTTCACCCTGGTACTGGAACGTCTCGCCCAGCTCGAAGGAGTCACGGTCATAGGTGAAGGCCCGCTCCGCCGTGTACGTGAGCTGGATGAGGCGACGGTCGACGAGGGCCAACCCCTCGCCGAAGTACTCGTCGGGCAGGTCGATGCGCTGCTCGACGCGGCCGGTCTGTGGGTCCAGTCGGCGAAGTGTGGATTCCCGAGGTTCCCGGTGCTCTCGAACAACTGGTTGTTCCACCAGACGAGCCCCTCGGTGAAGGCATCGCGCTCATGGAACAGCTCGCGCAGGACGCCCACACGCAGCGACCGGACCGTCGTCTGCGCCTCTGGTGTCGCCGCGAATGTGGACGCCGGTGCGGCAGCCGGGGACGCCTGCGGCGTCGGTGTGGAACGAAGCATCCACACACCGCCGAGGACGACGACCGCAAGCACCGCCGGAATGACCCACATGCGCGACGACGACCGCGGCGTGTTGCGCGCGCGCCGAGCGTCATGTTTCTGCGCGATCCTGATCCCTCGCCTGCGCCCCATGCTCCCCCGAGTCCTCGACCGCGTCGCTATTCCATCCGCAGAGCAACCGCCGGATCGACCCGTGCTGCACGCCGCGCTGGAAGCCAGACGCCGACCAGCGCAACGGCACTCAAAAGCAGCGGTGCTGTCACAAAGACCGCCGGGTCGTGTGAAGTGACGCCGAACAGGAAACTGGCAATGACACGGGTGAGATCGAAGGCTAACGGGATGCCGATGGCGACGCCGATGAGCGCGACCGTCATTCCTTGGCGGACGACCATGTTGCGCACGCGGCGCGGGTCGGCACCCAACCCCAGCCGTATGCCGATCTCCTGCGTCCGCTGCTCGACGGAGTAGGCGCTCAACCCGTAGACGCCGATCGCTGCCAGAAGGAGCGCTGCCCCGGCGAAGATGCTCAGCAGCAGCATGCTGAAGTCGGACCGCGCCGTGGACTGCACGACAACATCTTCCATGCTGCGGAGCCGCGCCACGGGAATCCCGCCACTCGCGATACGCAGCTCGTTCCGAATCGACTCGCCGAACGAGTCTGGCGCTCCGCGCGTCCGCACGATCCACGCCAGCGGTGCCATCCCGATCAGTTGGGCGTTATGGACATCGGGGAGCTGCGACCACGGCACGTAGACCGTCGGCCCCGGCTCTCGATTGAGCCCGAACCCACGCACGTCACCGACGATGCCGACGATCTGGCGTGTGGGGCCCTCCATCACAGGCAACCCCTTGGCCATGGTGAGGCGATCGGTCAGCGGGTCGCCGGTGGGCCAGTACTGTCGGGCCATCGCCTCGTTGATGACCGCCACGGCAGGCGCTCCTTCATCATCCTGATCGGTGAAGGCCCGCCCCCTGACGACGGGGATCTTGAAGGCTCCGAAGTACCCTGCCGAGACCGGGGCGAACCCGTCCCCGCCGTGAAACGGCCCGTCCAGTGCGCGCCCCTCGATGACGAACGGTAGCCCCAGTCCGCCCTGCAGTGGTATGCCGAACGCCGAGCCCGCAACGTCGACGCCGGGGAGGGTGCCAAGGCGTTCCCGTCCATCGCGCATCACCTGGGCGACAACGGAGGCACGCTCGAACCGAGTGCCCGTCAACGACATATTCATGGTCAGCACGCTCTGGGCATCGAAACCCGGATCGACGGACCGCAGGGCGATGAACGTCCGAACGAAGAGCGCGGCGCCAACCAGGAGCACCAACGCCAGACCCATTTCGGTGATGACCAGGAGCGCCCGTGCCTTGTTCTGGCGAAAGCCGCTCCCGGACCGGCTGCAGCTTTCCTTGAGCGTCATGTTGAGGTCGGCCCGTGAGGCCTGCAGCGCCGGGAACAGGCCAAAGGCGAGACTCGTCAGCAGCGAGACGGCCACCGTAAAGCCAAGAACCCGCAGGTCGAGACCGACGGCCGCACCGTTGGGACCAATGCGCGGGATATTCCCGGGATTGACCGCCAGGAGGAGACGAATCCCGACCATCCCCAGGCCAAGGCCAAGCACACCACCGGTCGCCGACAGCACCAAGCTCTCGGTGAGCAGCTGACGCACGATGCGACTACGACCCGCACCGATGGCGGCCCGCAGCGCGATTTCCCGTTTTCGCGCCGTGGCGCGCACCAGCAACAGGTTCGCCACGTTGGCGCAGGCGATGAGCAACACGAAGGTGACGGCGCCGACCAGGACCCACAGCGAGGACCGCACATTGCTCACGATCAGGTCATCGAGCACCCGCACCCCAAAACCGGCCTGCGGCGCCATGCTGTCGGGAAACCGCTCCCGAAATGCGCTCGCTGCCAGCTCGAGCTGGGCCGTCGCCGCCTCGACCGTGATCCCGGGCCTGAGTCGTCCAACTGCGCTAAAGAAATGCCCCTGCATCGTGCTGTTGGGATCGATCTGAAACGGAAGCCAGAGGTCGGGAGGACCGTTCGACCCGTGGATGGCCTGGGTGTCGAATGGGCCGAGCACCCCGAGCACGAGGTGGGAGTCGCCGTTCAAGGTAAGCGTGCGACCGACAATGCTCGCATCGCCGCCAAAACGACGCTGCCAGAAGCCTTCACTCAGGACGACAACGCGACCGCCGCCGGGCAGATCTTCCTCCGCCAGGAAGGTACGGCCGGCGATGATGGGAACACCAAACAGACGAAAGAAGTCGGCGCTCACGGTTCCCGCCGCGATCTGTTCCGGCTCGTCCCCAGTCAGGTTGACGACGTTGAACCGATACGCAGAGACATCCTGAAATGGACCAGTCTGCTCGCGCCAGACATTGAACTTGGTGGGCGATGCGCCGGGTCCAGACCCTCGCGGCGACGTGTTGAGGAAGGCCACCAGCCGTTCGGGGGCGAGATACGGGAGGGGCTCGAGCAAGACGGTGTTGACAACGGAGAAGACCGCTGTGTTGGCGCCGATTCCCAGCGCCAACGCTGAGACGACGGCCAGCGTGAACCCCGGACTGTGGCGCATCACGCGGACGGCTTGCCGTACGTCTTGCAGGAATGTGTCCACTGGCTCACCTCACGGCTCTGAATCGACGCTCCGGCAAACGACGAACAGCCCGACACCGGACAACATTAGCAGGGCGTGCCACTCGTCCGCGAGCAACGTGTTCGTTCCCGGCCGCCAAGTCGGTCCGGAGCGCCGGCGAACCGAACGTGAAGATGTGGCGTCGGCGGCGACCACCGTCCTCGCTTCTGCCGGGCAGAGATCGCATACTACACTTCGTCCGGAGCGGCCTCGACTCAGTCGAGCGGCCGCGGGGAAGACGCTCAACACGAGGATGTCATGACTACGAAGAAGCTGTTCACGGTCGTCACGATCGCCACCGGTCTCCTGCTGGGTGCCACCACGCACCAGGCCGCGGCGCAGCAGGACCAGCCGTTCAGGGCCGGAGATTTCGACTACGGATCGCGTTTCGCCCTGCCCGACGGGCAGCCGGCGGAGATCTGGAACCCGGCCAAGAAGAAACTGATAGAGGGTGGTCCAATGATCGGTGGGACGGTGCGCGCCACCGACCCGCGCACCTACTGCGCGATGGCCGCGGCCGGCTACGACTTCATCTGGGTCGAGATGCAGCACGAAGCGATCTCGTGGGAGCAGGTGGCTCGCTTGTGGCGGACCTGCCCGGGCCCGGCCGCGCCCGGGGTGCGCGTGGCTTATGCCAACGAGCGTGAGATTCAGCACGCCACCGACATGGGCGCCGCCGTCATCGTCGTGCCGACAGTCGATACCGTGGAAGAGGCGCAGGCCGCCGTCGACTGGACCTACTTCCCACCGCTCGGCAGACGCAGCTCCGGCGGCGGCCAGGGACCCAGCGCGCTGTGGAACCGGGTGCCCGGCGGCTATCGCCAGACCTGGAACGACAATGTCGTGCTCTTTCTGATGATCGAGACGCTGGAAGGGGTCGAAAACGCGCGTGAGATCGCGAAGCTGCCGGGCGTGACGGGACTCTTCGCGGCGAGCGGCGACCTCGGGAACTTCTCCGGCTTCGGCGAGGGTGATGCCGAGTACGAGGCGCTCATTACCGAAGTGGCGACCGCCGCCCGCGAGGCCGGCATCCACGCCTGCGCGCCGCTCCGCTGGGCGAACCGCCCCGACTTCACTTGCTTCCAGGCTGGCACCGAAGCGGCGAACATCCGCCGCGGTGCGGCCGCCGAGATCCAGCAGGCACAGGAGCGCTTTGGCAACAGTGGAGCCGGCGGGTCGCCGGTGACGGGTTCCGGTGCCTCCCCTTTGCTCGCCAACCTCACCGCCGAGTGCGGCGCCATCACCTATGAGGCCGATTGCAACGCCGCCGTCGAGCAGGCCGCGACCGCGGCCGCCTCGCTGGGAGCGGCTGAACAGGCGCAAGTCGTTCGACGACTTCGAGAGGTCATGGGCGCCAACCCCGCGCATGCGGCGCGCATCGGCGAGATCGCTGCGCGGGCCGGCCTAACGGTGGATAGCCGCTGAGTCGGTGGGATGTTGGTAACTACGGGAGAGCAGCCGTCTTCACTGCTGCTCTTTCAGCCCCATCCGTGTCAGGCACTCGTCGAACCGCGGGTCGCCCCGAAGGGTGTCCCACATCGGCGCAACCGCCAGATGCACCAGACACGGGTCGTGGGTGTCGATCGCTCGCGACAGGTGCTGGAACGCAGCGTCCAGATCTCCAGCCTCGCCGTAGTGGACCGCCAACATCATGTCTGCCGCGCCCCGCGCCTCGGACGCCTGCTCGATCGCGAGCCGGACGACACCCGGACGACCGCCCTGTGCGTAGGCCCGCTTCAGCGGCTCGAGCGCCTCGGGTGGCACACCGAACGATTCGGCATGTCTGAGCGATTCGGCCATGTGCCGGTCGAAGTCGCCTTTCATCAGGTAGGCGCCGGCTAACTGCTCGCGCGCGCCCAAGTGAGCGGGGTCGATCGCCAACGTCTTGTTCGCCCAGTCGATCGCGTCGTCATAGCGACGCTGGTGAAAATACGACAGCGCGATTTGAAGCTGCACGACTGCTGACCGCGAGTCGTGCTCGAGCGCCCGCCACTTCATCTCGAGTCCCCGCTCGAGCTGTCCACGTGCTTCCAGGAGCTGGCCATACAGCAGATAGGCGTCTGTGTGACTCGGGTCCAGCTCGATTGCGCGGCTGAGGCTCTTCTCCGCACCCACCCAGTTCCACTCGCTCAGAAACAACACCGTCCCCAGCGCGAGCTGCGCGTCCGCCGAGCAGTCATCCATGGCCAACGCGCGCAGTGCGGCGGTCTTGGCATCACCATACGCCTCGGCTGTTGACCTCAGGCGAAGTTGCGCCTCGGCACAGTGCGCGCGCGCCAGACCCGCATGCGCAGCACCATAAGTCGGGTCCTGCGCCGTCGCCTCGCGGAACGCGGCAATTGCGCTCGACACGTCGGACATCGCACCGGTGGCCAGCAGCGACCGTCCACATTGGACCAGCTCGTACACCTCGGCTTGGCGCCGGCCCGCTGGTGGCGTGCCGTGCCTGCCGACTGCGGCAACGAATCGGTAGCCGGAGCCGGGGACGGTTTCGATGAATCGATGCGGCACCCGGGCTCGATCCCCAAGCGTCTTGCGGAGGCTCGACACATGCACGGCGACGATGCCCTCTTCGACAAACGATTCGGGCCAAACGAGCTCCAGTAACCGGCGCTTCGTCACCAGCTGTCCCGCACGGCGGACGAGTGCGAGCAGGACGTCGTAGCTCTTCGGCTCCAGCCTCAGCGCCTGGCTCCCTTTGGAGAGCCGCCGTTCAGCGACATCTACGCTGAAATCGCCGAAGTCGTAGTGCTCGCTGACTGGCATTGGAATCTTCAGACGATCTTAATGGTTTCTTCGGGAACCGCCAGTGGCCATCGGGATACAAAAGGGAACACAGAAGAGGAGGTGCAGTATGCAGGACCCGTTCATCGGCACATGGCAGCTCAACCCCCGGAAGTCGGCCTTCGACCCGAATCACCAGCCGACAGCAGGAACAATGGTGTTCGAGCTCGACGAAGCCGGCGTCTACTTGATGCGGGCGACGGGCGTCTGTGACGGGAAGCGCGTCGCAGAACGGCCACAGCGGTTCGTTCCAGACGGTTCCGCGCAGCCGTGTCCGGATCTGTCCGATCTGACGACGGTAACGACGCGACCGGACCCGAACACCCTCAAGTCTGAGGTCAGGCGGGACGATGGGTCGATCGCTGGCGAAGGCACTTACACCGTCTCGGCGGACGGGCGCTCATTGACCGGCACCGCCGCGGGCTTCGACTCGCAGCGGCGTCGTTTCGAGACGCGGACGGTGTGGGATCGGCAGCCGTACGAGTGATGGCTCGAAGGACACCGGTTCCCGAGAGGGAGAAAGCAGAGGTGGTTTCATGAAGGGTGTTGTTCTCGTTCTTCTCCTAGCGGCTCCAGCAGCGGCGGCGTCCCAACCAGCGGCTAGAGCGTCTGCCGTGGATGGACTCGTCGGCGCGTGGACGGCCAACCTCTCGAAGTCACAGCGCGATGAGGACCATCGGTTTGCGGGCGCGACGATGCGGTTCGAAGTTGATGGCGAGGCCCTGCTCTTGATCCTGACAGGCGTGAACGCGGCGGGAAATACGGTGTCGAGCACGACAACCTACTATCCCGACGGCAAGGAGTATCCCGTCGAGCAGGTTCCCGGCACTGTGTCGATTGCTGAGTGGGTCGGCCCACGTACGCTCGACACGAAAGGGAAGAAGGGCGAAGAGCTCGTCGGTCACGGGACATACGAGGTCTCCGCCGATGGACAGATGCTGACCGCTACAATCTGGGGTACGGATGCGCGCGGACGGGGATTCGAGCAGGTGATCGTGTTCGATCGTCAGTAAGAAGGTGGATGTGAGCTATCGACAAACACCAACCCGGCAACGAGGTTCAGATACTAGTCAGCGGATAGTCTGATGTAGCGCCGAACGGCTGCGGAGGCAACTTGCACCACGGGCTGCTAGGTCATGTCGAGGACTTGGCCGACGGCCGCCGCCAGCGTGCGCCAGGAGTCGACGGCGGCGTGAAGCTGGCGGCGTCCGGTCCGGGTCAGCGAGTAATACTTCGCGCGCCGATTGTTGTCCGAGGTGCCCCAGCGGGCACGGATCCAGCCGCGGCGTTCGAGCCGATACAGCGCCGGATAGAGCGACCCTTGCGGCACCTGGACCACGTCGGTCGAAACCTGTCGGATCCGCTCCGAGATGGCCCACCCATGCTGCGGTTCGAGGGCGAGGGTGCGGAGAATCAGCAGGTCCAAGGTGCCCTGTGGCAAATCGATGCGTGCAGTGGTCACGTGTCGTCCTCCTCTCCCTTCTACAGGGCGAAGATCGCACATTTCATGTAGAAGTACAAGGGGAATATCCGGCGAGGCGCAGCGCATCTCGAGGTGCCAGTGCCTGTCGGTAGTATCCTGGCCTCCCACAGACGGCTGCAACCGATCACCTTATTCCGCCGGAGGTATCAGGATGGGAAGGGACGACAACCACGCGCTGCTGCAGATGTTCTTCGCCGCGCACCTGAGTCAAGCAGTCGGACACATCGCCGAGATCGGCGTGGCCGACCTAGTCGGCGAAGACGGGACGCGCCGCGTGTCCGATCTGGCGTTGGAGACCGGCTGTCACGAGCGGACGCTCTACCGAGTGATGCGATATCTGGCCAGTCACGGCATCTTCGTGGAACAAGACGATCGCGCATTCGGCCATACTTCACTATCGAAGGCGTTGCGTTCGGAGGCCGAGAACTCCTTCCGTCCGGTGGCCCGCATGCTGCAAATGGTGTCGCGAGGGCTCGCTGGATTCGATCACACCTTGAAAACGGAAGGGAGCGCGCTCGCACATGTGTTTGGCGAGCCGATCTTCGACTACCTGTCAACGCATCCAGACGAGGCCGCGATATTCGATGCCGCGATGCCGGCGTTTCATGTCGGCGAAATCGACGCGATGCTCGACGCTTACGACTTCTCGGAAATCGGCACGGTCGCCGATATCGGCGGGGGCGGCGGCGCGGTCATCACCGGTGTGCTGCAGAACCATCCGGGGATGAGGGGCGTGCTCTTTGATCTGGGCCACGTCATCGGCCGGGCGCAGGAGAACCTCGAGCGGGACGGCGTTGCGGACCGGTGTCGCACAGTGGAGGGTAGCTTCTTCGACACCGTGCCCGACGGCGCCGACGCCTATCTGATGCGTCACATCATTCACGACTGGTCGGACGCCGACTCGGTCCGCATCCTCGAGAATTGCCGGAAGGCGGTGCCGGCCGGCGGTCGGCTATTGATCGTGGAAACGATTGTTCCCGAAGGAAACGACCCGTCTCCGGCGAAGGAGATGGACGTGATGATGCTGTTGTATCCCGGCGGCATGGAGCGCACCGAGACCGAGTACCGGGAGCTGTTTGCCGCCGCGGGGTTCGAGCTGGCCGGCGTGACGCCGACCGCCTCGATGGTGAGCGTCATCGAAGCCCGGCCAGTCTAGCGAGCCCCTACGTGTCCGACCTCATTCGGCTCGTAGCGCCTCGATTGGGTCGAGTCGGGCGGCACGTCGCGCCGGCAGGTAGCTGCCACCCAACGTGGCTGCCGCCAGGATGGCCGCGGCGCTGATGTANATGAGCGGGTTGCCGGGATCGGCACCATAGAAGTCAACGCCGATGAGGGCGCGGTTGGTCGCGACCGCGGTCGGGATACCGATCAAGAGACTGAGCGCCGCCAACGCCAGGCCGCGTCGGAGAAACATCGCAAGTACACGGTTCCGCGATGCGCCGAGGGCCATGCGTAGCCCGATCTCGTGGGTGTGCTGCCGCACCGAGAACGCGACCACGCCGAACAAGCCAGTCACCGCCAGGAGCAGCGCCAGCCCGCCCAGTGAGCCGACCACAGCGGCGCCGACGCGCTCGGGCAACAGCGCAAATCGAATCGACTCTTGGAGTGTCGTGACCCAGAACGGCTCGACCCGGGCGTCCACGCGACGCATTTCCTGCCGGACGATCGGTGTGTGCTCCGCCGAGTCGCCGCGCGTATCGACCAGCAGGGTCATCGTGTTCCAGTNCATCTGCGCAAACGGAAAATAGAGATACGGTTCCGGTTCCCGGCGAGGCGCCGCATACCTGGCGTCGCGAACGACGCCAATCACTTCCGTCGGGTCTGCCTGCGGGTCGCCGACGTTGAGCCGTTGACCGATCGGANCCCGATCCGGCCAGAAACGCCGGGCGGCGGCCTCGCTCACCAAGACCACCCTCGGAGCGTCCGCATGGTCACTCGCGTCGAAGTCACGACCGCGCAGTAGCGGGGTTCCCATGACCTGGAAGAACTCCCGGTCCACGATGTTGAACTTGACGCGGCGTCCCTCCCGGTCGGACTCGAGCTCGTCGCCTGGCAGAAACACCGGCTGTGTGGCGCCCTCGCCACTCAGACTGAACGGGGTCAGGCGCGCCAGACTGACGGCGCTAGTCTGGGGAAGACTGTCGAGACCCGCGATCACCTCCTGGTAGTACCGTCTGGCGGCCTGCTCCTCGTAGCCCTGCCCGCCCGGGCTCACGGTGACGAGCAAGAGGTCGGGCTGGTCGAAGCCGAAATCGGCGCGCAGCCCCTGCCTGACCGAGTGCATGAATCCGCCGGCCAGCGCGAGCAGCACGAACGAGATGGTCAACTGCAGGACCAGCAGACCGTGTCGACCCAGCTGCCGTGGTCGGAACAGGGTGCCCGCCGACCGACTGCGATGGAGCAACGGCGTAAGGTCTCCCCGGCTGGCGTGCAGCGCGGGTCCCAGCCCGAACAGCATGACCGCTACAGCGGCCAGGCAGAACGTGTAGGCCACGACCCGGACATCGAGGCGCAGCCCGAGGTCAAGCGGAATCGGGAGGGCTGGAAGCAATGTGGGTAGGGCCGATTGAGCCCAGTAGACCAGCACCAGGCAGCTGGCGGCGGCCAGAAAGGCGAGCAGCAGGCTCTCTTTCAGAAACAACGCAACCAGGTGGCTTCGCGAGCTGCCCAGAGCCACCCGGGTGGCGATTTCCGGTCGGCGGGCCTCGGCACGCGCCAGGAGCAGACCGGACACGTTGTTACAGGCCACGAAGAGCACTAGCAGCACCAGGAGCAACACCAGATACGCCAGCGCCTTGTTGTCTCCGGCGTCCCCGATGCCGGTGTAGTCCAGCTCCGAGACAAGGGCCATTCGCAGTGACTGGTTGGAAGAGGGACCCGCCAGGTCGAGTCGCCTGGCCAGGGCGTCCATCTCGAGCTGAGCCTGTTCCAGCGTCGTGTCGGGCGCCAGTCGTCCTAGCAGCACGAACGCGCGGCGGTCGGCATCCTTGACGTTTCTGTCATCTGCTGCGAACAGACGCACGACCCGACCAACGTCCGAGAACGGCAAAGGACGCAGGATCGCGCTATCGACCAAGCTGAAGATGATGGCGTTGACGCCGATTCCGAGCGCCAGTGAGAGCACGGCAACACCGGTGAAGCCCGGGTGCTTGGCCAGGGGGCGCAGACTGGAACCGACAGCGTGAAACATGCTGCTCGCGATTATAGTGAGAGGTGGTGGTCCGGGCCTAAGCCGCCGAAGGTCAACCCGTCCGGCAGCGATTGGACCATTCGTCAATCTCGAAATGTGCTTCTCTTCTTCGGTGGCGCCGGTCTAGAACGGTCCGAAGTCCGAGCACTTCCGGTCGCCAAATGGGCTACCGTCAGTCAAGACCTGAATGCAAACCGTGTAGAGCTCATCCACTTGACGCGGTGTCTCGTCAGCCGTCCAACAGACCACGACGTCGGCAGTGTCCCGTTCCGTATCAAACAACGTGGTTTGCGACAGCTGTACCAGATCGGACTGTGCTCGATTGGTTTCCGGGATTGCCGTATACTTTCGACCATCGGAAAGCGATCTCCAGATAAGCTCAACTGCGAAGGAGAGACCATGGGTTCGAGACGTCCTGATCGACGAGGGTTCCTGAAAGGTAGCGCCGCGCTGGCCGGTGGTTTGACCGTGGGAGCCGTGGAGCCCGCGCTCGGCCAGACACCAGCGCCTGGTGGGTTCATCAAGGGCAGCGACGAACGGGTCGCCTATGGCGAGCGCTCCCGTTTCGTGACGTCGGTTCGCATCGCGCACGGCGGCAGGCCGTCGCCTGATGAATTTGGGCTCGACTTTCATATCGCGACACCGCTTCAGGATTCGGTGGGGGTGATCACGCCATCCTCGCTCCACTATGTGGGGACCACGCGTGGCTCCTTCGTTCCGGACATCGATCCCCGGGAGCATCGTCTGATGATCCACGGCATGGTGGACCGTCCGCTGACCTTCACCATGGAGGACTTGAAGCGTCTCCCTTCGGTGACCCGCATGCATTTCATCGAGTGCGCGGGGAACCGGTCGAGGCGCCAACAGACGTCAATTCAGGAAACGCACGGGATGACCAGTTGCGCCGAATGGACCGGAGTGCTCCTGTCTGTGCTGCTCAAGGAAGCGGGCGTGAAAGACCGGGGGACCTGGATCGTGGCGGAAGGGGTGGAGGAAGTGAAAGGGGCGTCGAGCATTCCGATGGCGAAGGCCATGGACGACTGTCTGGTGTGCTACGGCATGAACGGCGAGGCGGTACGTCCCCAGCAAGGTTTCCCGCTACGGCTGCTGGTTCCCGGCTTCGAAGGGATCTTCGCCACGAAGTATCTGCGGCGAGTCAAGGTGGTGGACCGGTATTACATGACCTACAACGACTACGGGCATCTTCGTCGGGATCCCGAAGGCGCCGCGCTGGGTTACCAGATCGGACCGAAATCGGTCATCACTTTTCCTTCCGCCGGTCAGCAGTTGCCCGGCCGCGGATTCTACGAGGTCAGCGGCCTGGCCTGGTCCGGTGGGGGTGCCGTTGGCAGGGTGGAGGTCTCCACCGACGGCGGCCGGCGCTGGATGGACGCCGAGATTCGGGGGACGGCGCATCGCATGGCGCATACGCGGTTCAGTTTCCAGTGGAATTGGGACGGCACAGAGACCGAGCTCCTGTCGCGCTGCACGGACGAACTGGGCCAGGTTCAACCGACACGCGCTCAGATCGCCGAGTTCTTCAACGCGCCCGGTGTGCCGGGCCAGGACAATTCCATTCAGCCGTGGCGGATCGCGAGCGATGGGAGCGTTCACAATGCGATCGCTTAGAGCCTTTCTGTTGCTCCCGTTGCTCATGCTCCTTGGGGGCTCCGCGCTCGCGCAGGGGCCCACGTACGGTGTGGGACGGACCCCGACCGAGGAGGAAATCCGTGCCTGGGACATCTCCATCAGTCCTACGGGAGAGGAGCTCCCGCCGGGGCGCGGCACCCCCGAGGAAGGCGCGCTGGTCTATCGGCGGAGAGGGTGCGCAGGATGTCACGGGGCGACCGGGACAGACGGCCGAGCGCCCAGGTTGGTGAAACGCGAAGCGAGACCAGGTTCCGACCCCTGGAACTGGGGGCGAATACTGCCGATCCGCGCGCCGTACGCGACGGTGGTCTGGGACTACATCAATCGCGGCATGCCGCTCAATCGAGAAGGCACCCTCACCGCCGATGAGGTCTACGCGCTGACGGCCTACCTGCTCTTCTTGAACGATGTCATCCCGGAGGACCAGGCACTCGACGCCCAGAGTCTGCCGCAGGTAGAGATGCCAAATCGTGAGGCCTTCGCTCCCCTGCCGGATTGGAAGCCCGGAATGCCAAGGCTTCCAGGTTACCCCTACTAGACCTTCGTCAATCGGGGGCCGCCGCATGATTCGTCTTCCCGATTTGCTTCCTACGACGGTGTCCGCTCGTCCGGTGCCGGCCGCGGCGACGAGATGTGAGGCGCCCGCTACCCAGCCATCTCCTCCTCCGACTCGATGACCTGTCTCGCGATATCCTTGCCGCCCACAATCGCCTCCCCAATGTTCAAGAGGTGGTCCTTCATGCGTCGGTAGGCATTCGCAATGTCCATGTACGACGTGCTGACCAACGGTTCGACCGTCTCGTCAGAGAGTCGGTGCCAGTGGCGGTCTCTGAGGGCCCTGATCTTGGCGGTGACCTCACGGCTATCCCGATGGATGTCCGAGAGATACAGCTCGAACGTGTCCTGGGCGAAGCCCTTGTGCACGGTGTCGTAGTACGTGGAGATCACATCATGCAGGTCCAGCA
Organism: Acidobacteriota bacterium; assembly: GCA_002726085.1. Classification (GTDB taxonomy): domain Bacteria; phylum Acidobacteriota; class Vicinamibacteria; order Vicinamibacterales; family UBA8438; genus NP936. The sequence goes on along the minus strand of PBRZ01000004.1, from coordinate 4,173 downwards.
GCTCTTCTTGCTGGACCGGCGACAGGGTCACGCCAGCGTCCTCCATGCGCAAATAGAGCTTCAGGACATTCGCGACGTAATCGCTCACCGACTCGAACTCGTCGGCCAGTCGCAGCTGGGCCCTGGCCTCCTCGGCGACGTCATGGCTCAGGTCCACCGCCAGCAGATCGGTCAGAAACCGCGTCACCTCGCTTTGCACGTCGTCGATGATGTCCTCCTGCTGAAACGTCTTGTCGATCAGCGCGCGGTCTCGCTTCTCATCGGTCACGATGGTGCGCAAGTCATCCAGCATCGTTCTGACGTGTCGATCCGTCCGCGCGATTTCGAATCCCGATTGCTCGATCGCGGTCAACGGCGAGCTCACCAGACCGAAATCCAGATGCGTCAAATGATCCCGCGCCTCCGTGGGTGCGCCCTTGACCAGTCCGCGCAGGGCGTTGGCAATCGGTGTGATGAACGGAATGAACAAGAGCGCCGTCACGATGTTGAACACGGAATGGACCGCGGCAATCCCCGCCGTCATGTAAGGAAACACGCCCGTGGGCTGCTGCAAGTTGGGATCTACGCCGCCCATCACGACGGCGTCGATGAACGGGAGATAGACCGGCAGGAACAGCGCCGTGATCACTGCTACCCCTAAGATGTTGAACCCTACGTGGAAGTAGGCGGTTCGTCTGGCGTTGACATCGGCCCCCAACGACGCCAGATACGCCGTAATGGTCGTCCCGATGTTGGTCCCCACGACCACCGCGCCCGCGGTTTGAAAATCGACCACGCCGGTGTTGGCGAGCGCAATGGTGATGCCCAGCGTGGCAGACGACGATTGAACGATGAGCGTCACCACGCAGCCGACCAGCGCGGATTTCAGCACGCCGAGGTAATCGGTGGCTTCGAACAGCTGGAACAGCGAGGCAAATTCTGGGAGGTCTCTGACCGGCTCGAACCCATCCTTCATCAGCTCCAGGCCAAAAAACACCATCCCGATGCCCAGCACCGCCAGGGCCGAGTAGCGGAGTCTTTCCCCTCTGAGGAACAACCAGCCGAAGGCCGCCAGGCCGAGCAGGGGGAGCCCGTACTGCCCGATCTTCAACGCCAGGATCCAGCCCGTGATGGTGGTGCCGATATTGGCGCCGATGATGACCCCTATCGCGCCATTCAGGGCCATGAGCTCGCTGTTGACGAGGCCGATGACCATGACCGACGTGACCGAGCTCGACTGCACGAGAGTGGTCACGAACAGCCCGATGCCCACGGCCAGAAAGCGGTTCGCGGTCACCGCGTTGATCATGCGGCGGATGCGGTCGCCGGCCACCACTTGCAGCCCCTGCTGCATGTACTTCATGCCGAGCAGGAAGATGCCGAGCCCTCCCACGAGGTGAAAGGCCATCTCCGGGACGAGACCAACAGTCATGAGAGCTCTTCGGTGACCGGCGCACTTCTCGGAGCGCCAGAGCGGGGTCGAGCGACAAGCCGATTCAGCGGTGGCGTGGCCATGGCGACCCCCACTATAGACCAGCCCGGCACTGTCAGCTTGACGAGGACAGCGCCTTTCTCTCCCTCGACGCCTGACTCCGTCGGCCTGTCACACGGCCTACGTCACCGCTTCCCATTCGGCGAACGCCCGCGTGCGGAGCAGGCGGTGGTGATCCGACCGCAGTAGATGGCGGCCGATGCGGAACAGATTCTGCACCACTTTGCCACCCGCATCCTCAACCCGAATGTCCACGAATGCCCTCACTACTCGCAGCCATTCCGAGTGCCTTGCCGGCTGTAGTCAGCACCGATACTGACTGGGGCCCAAGGTGAGAGTGCACGCCCTTCAGGAGCGTGAGGAGTTGAAGCACGTCCGAAGAATCGAGCTTTGGGTGCCTCTCGGCCATCGATTCACTTTCTCGAGGAATGAACGGGTCCATCTTTGCCTTCACTGATCACGAGCGGCGCAGGCAGCCGCACCGCTTCGTCTGGCCCTCATTGTGATGACGTGTTATTTTGCGCTTGCGCTCTGTAGAAAATTCCCCACAGCCTGAACGATTTCAGCCATTCAGTCACCTTGGTTCGCCCGCATCAGCCCGGTTCTTATCCGCACGTCGGGCGCCAGCTTCATGCGGTTGCCCCCGCTTGCTCAGGCGTATCGACGGTACCCTTCTTGCACAGTTCCCAAGCACGAATGGTCCTCCCGGAGCAGGCTGTCTAGGGCGACGGCCGAAACCCAGCCCGCTCCCGCCCGCTATATAATCACGTCCCATCGTCTGGCCCGGGGTCGACCCGGGCCAGTCCCCCCTATTCGCGCTCCGCCTTTCTCGCCGGCTCCAAATCTGTGATCTCGAACGGCGCGTGCCCGATCGGCTTCAGGTCCTCGTACGCCTCTTTGATCAGCGCGCGCAGCCCGGCCGCGAGAGCGGGCTTGTTGCGGGGCTCACAATGGTCCGCGGCTTCGAGGGGCGTGGCTTGGTGATCGGGGGCTCTAGGGTCGCCTGTCGTCACGATGAGGAATGCATGAGCCGTCGAAGGCTCGTCACACCCTCTCTGCGTCAACGTGACCGTGCCCGAGCGAGCATCAGATTCGATGCTAGAGAAGAACCGTCGCGCATACGGCGTACACGATAACCTCCACCGGCCCGACGTTGCTCTGCCCGTTGTTTCGCCACTTGACAACCCAGGCATCTCCGTCCGGTCGCGACGTCTCAAACTCAAGAAGTTGCAGAGCATTTCCGATGCCGTCCAAAGAATCGGCGCCGCGGCTTCCTCCGCCTCCAAGCGGCTTCTTACCGCCCGGGCATGAAGCAGAAGCAGTCAGGAAGGGATCGCTGGGACCAGGGAAGTTCGCATTCGCATGTTCGACGCTGATAGAGCGGACCGTATTTTGCGCCACTTCGTAACCACTCACCCCATCGATCCCGTTCGTGCCTGGCGCCCCGTTGGTACCGTTCGTGCCGGGCACCCCGTTGGTACCGTTCGTGCCGTCGGCGCCGTTCGCCCCATCCGCGCCGGGCAGACCCGGAAGTCCTCCGGCACCGATCGCCACATCAAACGTCGCAAGGTCTTTCTTGGACGGCCTCAACCAGCGATGCCTGCCCTTCACTTTGCCGCGCATAGCGGTCAGCAGGTAGGTGCCAGGAATGACACACGGGTCGTCCAGTTCTGGGGCTGGCACGGGAATCGTGGCTACCACGAGGGCGTTGTTGGGAAGACTGACAACGTCCAGCGTCATCAGATTCAACGTGACGTGCGCCGCAGCGGCGGTGCCGAAGTTCCGACCATGAATTGTCACCAGACGGGAATCAGCGGCGCAGTCGACCATCACGCTGATGATAACGGCCTGATTTCCCCGAATTCTGAGCTCGCCTTGGTCATTGCCCAGTGCCGGGGGCGCAGTGATGGCAAACACCGCGACCATGATCGTCGTCTGCGAAATAAGCGAAACAGCTGGTCTCTTCACGGCAACACCTCCCCGGGACACTTGAGTCAAGAATGACGCTTGCCTAATGGGGAGCTACTCGCGAGCGTCAGACGACGTTAGAACCCCCTGGAGGCGCTGTCAAGCTGAGGCTGTGGATGGCATAGGAAACCGTTCATCCGCAAGCCATGCAAAGGGTACTGTCAGGTTGACGAGAAGATGGAGGCGCCCCCCGGATTTGAACCGGGGATGGAGGATTTGCAGAAAACTGACTCGCGGTTTCCAGCGGGTCGAAGTCAAGCGTTTCTTCAACAAATCCGGCCGTTTCCGGTGGGCGGGCGCGTTATCTCCCGTGCCGTGGTTTTCGTCCTGTTGCGCCCTGATGGTTACAGTTTGGTTACAGTGCGGGGTCTGGATGACGGCCCGGAACCACCCATCGTCCAGGCTCGGCGCCACCTCGAAACACCCGGACCTTCGTTCGCAGACCGGGCGACGAACCCGCGGTACAGGTTGTCGATACGTCGTCCGCTCGTCCCGACCGATCGGATCATTGGTCGGACCTCACCTGAACGACATCGGCGCCATCGTGAATCCACACCTACGCACAACCCCCAGCGACGCGTGGACAGCCCTCAGCCGAGTCGACCGGCACACCCTTTGGTCGAACGCCCGACGACATGCAGGCATTATCGCGCTGTCTTGTACTTGACCTGCCCCCCTGAAATCGTTCCAGCCCGAGCGGTAGAATTCGGGTGTCACGACCATGAGGTAGGATG
>PBRZ01000003.1 GCA_002726085.1 Acidobacteriota bacterium | reverse complement strand
AGTCACCGTCGGACTCTAAACCGAACCGCTACTGAAAGCGGGGGGACGTCGCTGTGGCTGGCACAACTCTTTTAATTCTCTCGGCTGACGGCCCGGAGTCCGGCGCACTCCCATCAGCAACTGGAGAATCCGTGGGTTGATAGCGGGGCCACCAGAGGCAGCCAACACGGAAGTCCAGGTTATGTAATGGTGCCGGAGGTGGGGGTCGAACCCACACGGAGCTAAGCTCCACGGGATTTTGAGTCCCGCGCGTCTGCCAGTTTCACCACTCCGGCATGGAGGGTTGCTTGTGTTGCGGCGGCGGTCCGATCTCAGACCCCCGGCTACGGACGCGCCGTACCGTCAGTGCGCCACAGGAACAGGGTACGTGTGTTGCCGCGATCGTCCTCGAATTGGTTCGTCTCGTCTGGCTCCCAGTCACCCATCCGGAAGGCGTGCGACACAATTCGTGACCCGGACCGGAGCTGCCTGGTCAGGATGGGGCGCAACTTCATGTTCGACGAGGACAGCAGATAGAGGGTGACCACCGTCGCCTCGGAGACGTCGGCTGCCATCGCGTCCTGTTCGATGAAGGTCACCAGATCCTGAACGCCCGCGCGCTCTGCGTTGGCGTTGGCTTCGGCGATCCGTTCCGGGTCGAAGTCGATGCCGACACCACGCGCACCGAACCGCTGGGCGGCTGTGATGACGATACGCCCATCACCGCACCCGAGGTCATAGATCACGTCGTCTTCGGTGACGTCGGCCAGATCGAGCATCCGATTGACTACGTCCTGCGGTGTGGGCACGTAAGGCGCCAAACTCGCCGGTTGCTGGGCGAGGGCTGTGCTTGGCGCAAGAAGGGCCACGAGCCCGATTGCCAGCAATGCCGTCGCGGGCAGAATTCGCGAGCTCATCCGAATCCTTCCGACTTTGGGGGCACCATTCCCATCGAGTCCTTTACTCTACTGTACTTCGCTCGTCGTCTTGACAGCCTGAATGGCCTCAATTGGGACAGAAGAAGTCGATTTCAATATTGAAATCCATGAAATTGGATTGANGTGAAATTGAGCGCAACACGCTGAAATGGCAGGAATTNAGCCCCTGTCAGACTGCTCAGAATTGCCCCAAGTGGAGGTCTATAGATCCGCTAACTCTATCGCCTAGATAGGTTTCCGTTGATTGTGACCGGTCGGATCGGCTATAATCACAAGGTTCTGAGGACGGCGAAACTCGTATCCAACTTGGAGGCAATGTGACATTCGAGGTTGGAGACAAGGTCATCTACCCGAATCACGGTCTTGGGGTCGTCGAGCGAATCGAGACCCGGACCATCATGGAGATGACCTGCGGTTTTTATTCGTTGCGGATGCTCGATAGCGGCACCATCGTACTGGTGCCGATCGACAACGTCGAAGCCGTCGGATTGCGTCGTGCGATTCGTGACGACGAGGTGAAGAAGCTGTTCACGCTGCTCGGAAATGGCAAGATCGACAATCATCAAAACTGGAAGGGACGTTTCAAGGACAATTCAGACAAGATGCGCACCGGTTCGATCTACGACGTGGTGGACGTCTTGAAGAACCTGACCTTCCTTGCCAAGTCGAAGAACCTCTCGTTTCGCGAAAAGCGGATGCTGGACCGGGCGAAGTTCTTGGTCGTCTCCGAGATCTCTGAGGTCGTGGGCGATACCGCCGAGACGATCGACCAGAAAGTGGACAAGGCTCTCGATCGCTGCATGGTGAATCACGAGCGAGCGATCGCGAGGGCGAAACTGGCGAAGGCGAAAACGAAATCGCGTCCGCGCGCGCGCACTACGCGCCGTGCCGTGCGTGCCTCCTGACGAGGGCTCAGGTTAGAGCCCGCCAGGACGGGAAGCGGACAACTAGGAAGGCCCGATTCGGCTGAACCGAATCGGGCCTTTTTCGTCGACGCTCGACCGATCCCTCCATGCTCGCACTGTTGCCCACCGTCGTCGCCGCACTGCGTTCGCTTGCGGCGTATGTCGTCGTCTCGCTATATGTCGCCCTGACGGCGCCCCCGGGCATTCTCATCGCCCTGCTCATACGACGTGCGAACCTGTTGTATTGGCTGGGGCGCCAAGGGGTGCGGTTGGGGCTTGCCACTGTTGGCATACGCTATCGGGCCACCGGCGACCAGCATATCCAGCCCGACCGGCCGACTGTCTACTGTGTGAACCACGCCAGCAATCTGGAGCCGCCGGTGGTCTTCATGGTCCTGGCGGCGGTGCACCCAAGGCTTCGCGNCCTCTACAAGGCGGAGATTCACCAGATCCCACTGTTGTCCACCGTCNTCGACACTGCCGGTTGGGTGCCGATCCAGCGCCGGAACCGTGAGCAGAGCCGGGCCGCCATCGAGTCGGCGGCCAAGGCGCTCCGCGACGGGAACTCGTTTCTCATCTTTCCCGAAGGGACACGGAGCCGAACTGGCGAGCTGCTGCCGTTCAAGAAAGGCGGGTTCGTCATGGCGGTCAAAGGGAGGGCGGCGATTGTGCCGGTCACCATCCTTGGCACCCACCAGGCGATGCGCAAAGGCAGTTCCATCATTCGGCCAGTGACGGTAAGTGTGCGGGTCGGTGCGCCGATCGCGACAGCCGAGGTCGAGGACCGTGATGCATTGGCCGCGTCTACGCGTGCAGCGATGCAAGACCTGCTCGCCGCCGGCCCCATCGCTTGACCCGCGGGGGTTCGGGGCACAGCCCACGGTAACGGCGCGCACGTGCGCGCCCGCGAGGTGCGACGTGGGGCGGTGGGGTCCCCGCGCAGCACTCGCGGGGGTCCGGGGCGCAGCCCCGTCTAAACTAAGACCCCCCGGTCGAGAAGATCAGGGTGTAGGGCACCAGACTGGCACCATCGGTCGCCAGGATGGCATCGCCGAGCGTGACCTCGACTGTGCTGTAAGGCATGAGCGGCTCGACGAAGACGATAGTGATGACGCGGTTGCGGGGCCGATACTCCAGGTCGAATGCCAGTCCGGTGTCGTCGGCTGCATCGGCACCGGCAGCGGTTGTCGACCTGGCACCGAAGTACTCTGCCTCGACATTCTCCTCGAACGACTTGCCGTTCATGTCGCGCGAGAATTGGATTCGGACAGGCGCGCCGATGGCCACGTCGGTGTCGTCCTGAGTCGGTGCGGAGAAGATGACCTCGGGCGACGGGCCTTGGTCCGGCAAGTCTTCAGTGAGGGTCGCTGCCGGCGCGACGGGCCGTTCGATCTGCTCGATGTCCTCCGCCGCGATCGCGACCAGTCGGTCGCTGCCACCAACGATGCCGGTCACCTGAAGCCACCGTCCGGTGTCGACGCGGGCCATCACATCGAGGACGAAGCCAGGACCGCGTGGTTCTTTGCCGACGACCCACACCGATGCTTCGGCCGACTGCAGGACAAAGTCGGCACGGCTCGTGCCGGGTGCCTCCGGGAGATCTCCATACAGGTTTCGTCCGCGGAACCGCCCCGTCACTGTAACGGTCCGGTCGCGAAAGCGCGCCGGCTCCATCGTGATGGACCGGATGGTGGCATCCTCCGCTTCGTCCGCGCGGCGAGTCGCGTCGGCAATCAGCACGCGCAGCTCTCCGGCGCTGGGCCATGGCTTGTTGAAGAGGCGCTCGGACAGCCGTTCAATGCCGTGGTCGGCCAGCCGCGGATCAGCCGCCGGCAGACGGCCGACGTCCCAGAACGTGCCGTCGATCTCGAGCACCTCGCTTCCGCCGGCGACCGGCGGGGCGACATTCAGCGCACGGATGCGATGTTCGCCGTCGGCGACAAAGACCTCCTGCAGGCTGCCCTCGGGCGTGCCTCGCACCACGACCGGTCTCCGATGGAAAAAGGTCGTGTATGTGTCGAGGGCGGCGAGTGTGGTCGGACTGTGCCGGGTGGGTTGCGCCGAAAGACCCGACGGACGCCCCAGGCACAGGGCGGTCACCAGTAGCATCGCCCCTGCGGGCCACGGCCATCGGCGGGACACGAAGGGCATCTGACAGCGCTCTCGAAGAATCTTAACATATACTCTCTGAAGGATTTGCGGCGACGCTGGGGCGCAGGTACCGCACTGGGCATCCCGTGAGCAGCGGTCGGGCAACATGGGCGATCAGGTTTCCGAACAGACCACCAATCGGCTGTCGTTGTATCTCCGGTTCCTCAACGAGCTCGACGCCGACGGAGTACGGACGGTGTCGTCCAAGGTGTTGGCAGAGCAGTTCGCGCTCAACGCCGCCTTGATTCGCAAAGACCTGTCGCACTTCGGCGATCTCGGCGTGCGTGGCGTCGGCTATGTCGTCAAAGATCTCAGGCAGCGGCTGCGGCAGATTCTCGGTCTCGACCGGCGACTGAATGTGGCCATCATCGGGGCGGGCAATCTCGGGTTTGCGCTCGCCGACTATCCCGGCTTTCGCCAGGAGGGGTTCCGCATCGTAGCGCTCTTCGATAGTCTGCCTGGTAAGGTCGGTCGCCGGTCGCGGAGCGGCGTGCTCATCCACGACAGCCGGGAGTTGGAGCGGGTGGCTCGCCGGGAAGGCATCACAATCGCGGTCATCGCCGTGCCGGCGGCGTCGGCGCAAATGGTGGTCAACACCGTTGTCGAGGCAGGCATCAAGGCGGTGCTCAACTTTTCGCCTGGTGCCCTGCGGGTGCCGCCCGGCGTCAAGCTCAAGAGCGTCGACCTGACCGTCTCGCTCGAGAGCCTATCGTTTTATCTGGCCAGCAGTGGTGACGGCGCGCGCATGTGACCCGTCTCCCATTCGAGTCAATGCCGACATCCAGCAAACGGTCGCCGTTGGGGAAGACTCGCCAAGGTTTGTCCCATGTCGACGCTACCGGACAGGTCCGCATGGTGGATGTAGGGCGCAAGGCGGTAACCAAGCGCGAGGCGGTCGCACGCGGTACCATCACGATCGCGCCCGATGCGCTCCGGCTGATTCGGAGCGGGCAGATTGCCAAGGGCGATCCTTTACAGGCCGCACGGGTGGCCGGGATCATGGCGGCCAAGCGGACGGCCGACCTGATTCCGTTGTGTCACACGCTCCCGCTGTCGCATGTCGAGGTGGAGCTGCGTGATCGCCGCAATGGCTACGAGATTGAAGCCACTGCCAAGACCACCGGGCAGACCGGGGTGGAGATGGAGGCGTTAACCGCGGTTGCGGCGGCCGCCCTGACCGTGTACGACATGGTGAAGGCGGTCGACAAGACGATGGTCATCGGTGAGATCCGGCTCATCAAGAAGACCGGCGGGCGCGGTGGCACCTACCGCCGCACGTAAGCTGACCACATGGCCGCGCCGCTCATCCGGACCCTGGCCGAACTGCCCTCTCACGTGGCGGGCCGGTTTCCGAAGCCAATCCTGGTCCGTCGCTCGGTTGGCGACCGGTTCGAGGATCGCTCGAGTCGCGAGCTGTTCGACCAGATTCGCGACCTCAGCCTGGGTCTGGACAGTATCGGTGTCGCGCCGGCCGACCGGGTGGCGATCCTGGCCAACAGTCGCCCAGAGTGGACCATCGCTGATCTGGCGACGCTGACGGCTGGCGCCGTGACCGTCCCGGTCTATGCCACCCTGCCGCCAGGGCAGGTCGGCTATATTCTGGCCGACGCGGGTGTGCGGGTCGTGGTCGTGGAAGATGCGACTCAGGCGGCAAAGGTGCGCGACGAGCGACACCGTTTGCCCGAGCTCGAGCAGATCGTCGTGATGGATTCCGGTCCAGACGGTGTCGCATCGGATGCGATCGCCCTGGCCGATGTCATGGCCCGCGGTCATCACCGGCTGATGACCGAGCATGGTCTCGCCCGCGTCTACCGGGCGCGCAGTCAGGCGATCGCCCCAGACCAGCTAGCCACCATCATCTATACGTCAGGCACCACCGGGCACCCTAAAGGGGTGATGCTCTCCCATCAGAACTTCGTCTCGAACCTGGTCGATGTCGACGAGTTGATTTCCATCACGGACGACGACACGGCCTTGTCGTTTTTGCCGCTGAGTCATGCCTTCGAGAGAATGGTGGTCTATCTCTACCTCTATAAGGGCGCCACCATCGCGTTCGCCGAGGCGATTGACACGCTGGGTCGAGACATGCAGCGAGTCCGGCCGACTGTCATGGCCGGTGTACCGCGGGTCTACGAGAAACTGCGCGCGCGCATCGTCGAGGCGGTGGCCGTGGCGCCGCGCGTCCGACAGGGCCTGTTTGGCTGGGCCGTAGGTCTGGGGCACGCTGTTGCCAGTGCCCGTCTGGTTGGGCGCGAACCGGGGGTGTTGACGCGCGCACAGGCAGCGCTAGCCGACCTCCTGGTGTTGTCGAAGGTCCGCGCGCGGACGGGCGGGCGTCTGCGGTTCGTGGTGTCTGGCAGCGCGCCGCTCAGCCGGGAGGTGGCCGAGTTCCTCTTCGCCCTCGGGCTGCCGGTGCTCGAGGGGTACGGTCTCACGGAGACGTCCCCGGTCTTGGCGGCTATGCCGCCGGGCGCCGTCCGGCTCGGAACGGTGGGTCGGGCGTTGGCCCACGTAGAGCTGAAGATCGCCGACGATGGCGAGGTGCTCGCGCGAGGGCCCAATGTGATGGTGGGGTACTACAACAACCCGGAGGCCACTGCCGCAGTCATGCGCGACGGTTGGTTTCACACCGGCGACGTCGGGCGGATCGACGCCGAGGGGTATCTGTCGATCACCGATCGCAAGAAAGAGCTCATTGTCACCGCCGGCGGCAAGAACGTGGCGCCGCAGCCAATCGAGGCGCTCCTCAAACGCGATCCGATCGTGGCCGAGGCGGTCCTGGTCGGCGACCGTCGCCGGTTCGTGTCGGTGCTGCTGGTGCCGGACTTCCCGACACTTGAACAGCGGCTCGCGGTCGAGGGGTTGACATCGGGCGGTCCCGAGGAGGTGGTGACGCGTGAGGACGTGCGGCAGCTGTTCCAGCCGCTCGTCGACCAGGCCAACAGCGCGTTGGCGAGCTACGAGCAGGTCAAGAAGTTTGCCCTGCTGCCGGCCGAGTTCTCGGTCGCGACCGGCGAGCTGACCCCCACCTTGAAGGTGAAGCGCCGCGTCGTGGCAGAACGATGGAAGGACGTCATCGAGGGGATCTATGCCGAGGGCTCCAAGGAGACAGGAGGCAGGAGGCAGGAGACAGGAGAGACTTGAGGGCTTCGCCGCCGTCCGAGCGCCTAACGCCGCCAGACGGGATGCCCCGCTAGGAAAACCTAAAAGACTGTGGCGGTTGTCAGCGGCCACCACCGGAGGTAGACCTTCCCGATGACATATTTTTCGGGCACCTGGCCCCAGAGGCGGCTGTCCGAGCTGTTGTTCCGATTGTCTCCCATGACGAAGTAGTGCGCCTCCTGGACCACTTCCGGACCATGGTTCTCGTGGCTTCGATAATCGGGCTTCACATACTCGTCGGACAGCATCACTTCGTTCACATAGACTCGTCCGTCTTCGATCCGGACAGTATCGCCTTCCCCGGCAATGACACGCTTCACGAACGACTTGTCCGGGTCACGGGGGTAGTACAGCATGACGATGTCGCCCGGTTGGGGGACCCCGAAGAACTGATAGAGCGCTTTGTTGACGATTAACCGGTCCTGGTCGGCCAGGGTCGGCTCCATGCTCTTGCCCTCGACCCGAGCGACCTGGAAACCGAAGGTGACGATGAGCGTGGCATACACCGCCGCCGAGGCGAACGTCTTGATCCAGGCGACAATTTCCTCACCGACACGCGCCATCAGCGCGGCTCGCTGCGTACGCCGTTCTTCGTCGTATGCCTGGCTTGGGGAGAGCAGGTGGGTCACTGGCTCGTCGGCGCGACTCGTATCGCCGGGCCTGGACACCACCTCATCCATTGCGGCTTGCTGCCCCGTCGGCGCCGTGTCGAGGCGCAGTCCGGGCTCCTCGGGACCGGGGGTCCGTATGGGGTACTCCTCAGGGGTCGGCGGTGTGGTCGATTGAGTCACAGGCTCAGATACTCCCTGAGACGCTTTGTTTGCGTCCGGCTGACTGGAATCTCCGTCCCTTTGCCGTCTTTCATCCTCAGGATGTAGTTGCGACTGAACCAGGGGACTATCTCCTTGATCTTGTTGATGTTCACGAGGTGCGACCGATGCACACGCCAAAACATCGCCGGGTCCAGGTGCGAGTGTAGCTCATCGAGCGTGCGATAGTTCGATGTTCCGGTCACAGAGCCGGTCACGATCGTAATGACCTCGTCGGCGATCGAGGCGTGAATGATGTCTTCGGCCTGCACCAGCAGGAAGCGCTCGCCCGTCTTGACCGCGAGGCGCTCCCGGCGGCTTTGCCGCTCCGTGACATATTGGACGATCCGTTCGAGTTGTTTGTTTGCAAGCGGTCCATCGGTAGTGTCCCGATCTGCGTCAACCAGGCGCCGGACCCGCTGAATCGTCTGGGCAAGCCGGGCGGGTTCGACCGGTTTCAGCAGATAGTCGACGGCGCTGACCTCGAACGCCTCGATGGCGTACTGATCGAACGCGGTGACGAACACGACATGGCTCGGCACCTCGCGATCCAGCAGCCGGCGCGCCACCTCGAACCCGGTGAGCCCCGGCATCTGGATGTCGAGCAGGACTACGTCCGGCGCCAGCGACTCGGCCAGCGAGACGGCCTGGGGCCCGTCGGCGGCCTGGTCGACGATCTCGACGTCGTCGAGCTGTTCGAGCTGATAACAGAGCTCGTTGCGGGCCGGTTGCTCGTCGTCCGCAATCAGAATCCGTAAAGGCATCTTATCAAGACCGGCGGCGGCGCCCCAAGGAATGGTTCGGCGCCGACGTTAACAATCGCTATGCCGACGCCTGCTGCGGCACGACCAGCTCAGGAATTTCGATCCGGGCACACGTGCCTTCCCCAGGCGCGCTGCTCAGCTTCAGATGATAGTTCGCGCCGTAGATGACCCGCAGCCGTTCGTCGACGTTCCGCAGACCGATGCCGCCCGACTCGTCCTGGTCAGGCTTGTCGGTTCTCATTCCCAGGCCATCGTCGATCACTTCAATCACGGTATGTCCGTTGGTCCGCTCGCTCGAGATCGTGATCCGGCCGCCGCCCACCTTGCGCGAGATGCCGTGCTTGATCGAGTTCTCTACCAGTGGTTGCAGGAGCATGCTGGGCACCATCTGGTCGAGGGTCTCGGGCGTGATCTGTTTCTCCACGACCAGCGTGGGGCCGAACCGGACGGTCTCGATATCGAGATACTCGTCAATGGACGCCAGCTCCTCCCGGAGCGTGACGAAGTGCTCCTGACTACGCAGCAAGCGGCGCAGCAGTCCCGACAGCTTGCCGATGAGCATGCGGGCCGTCTCCGGTTGCGAGCGGATCAGCGACGAGATCGAGGTCAGCGTATTGAACAGAAAGTGGGGATTGATCTGGCTGGCCAACGCCTCGATGCGCGCCGTCATCAGCAGTTTTTCCTGCTCCTGGAGTCGGTGCTCGATTCGCGCGGTGTTCCAGATCTTGATCGGCACCGCCACCGAGAGCACCGTGGTCAGCACCACCAGCCCGGATAGCCACACATTGGTCGGCTCCACGTGCAGGTAGAACAGCCGCTGGGTGCCGTATTGCAGGCCGAGCCCTTGCCGTAGCAGCTCGAGACAGATGGGTGCTGCGAGCAGCGTGATTTGCCAGTCGATGCGAAACCGCCCGAACAGTTTCCAAGCGTGTCGGTGCAACGCGGTCACGAGTAGCGGGGTGACATGCCAGATCGCTTCCTTTGGAGAGAGCTCGCGCAGCCCGCCGCCGGCGAAGCCGCATCCCACGGCAAGGATGATCGCGATCCACTCGTTCGCGATGAGCGCGGGCACGCCGACCAGACAGCCGACGATGGCGCCTGCGTAAGGACCGGCGATGAGCCCCGCCAGGAACGCGCCGGCGAGCGACAGGTCGGCCGCGTCGTAGCCCAGCAGCAGACGCAAGACGACGCCGATGCTGACCGGGATGCCAAAGGCGACGGTGAAGGTCAGTCTTTCACGCCACGCGCGCTTTTCGGTGAGCAGAATGCGTCGAAACTGTCCAAACCGGACCAGCATCGTCGCCAGGGTCGCGGCAATGGCGACCTTGACCACCAGGGTGGTGAGCAGCAACCGCCCGGCGATATCTTGGGTGACTTCCATCTGTGTCACGGTCTAGCGCGACCCCCGAGGAGACAGGAGGCAGCAGACGCGAGAAGCATCGTGGCTTCGCCGAATTTCATTCGACCCTTGCAGCCACTATACCGGCGCTCCACGAAGGGTGTCAAACCGGAGATAGCTGTCAAGGTGTTATGATTGAAGGAGTTACGAGGATGTCTTTTCTCGAGGCTCTCCACGATCGGGTACTCGTCTGTGACGGGGCGATGGGCAGCATGCTCTACGACCGCGGCGTCTTCGTGAATCAGTCGTTCGAGGCGCTCAATCTGACCCGTCCGGAGTTGGTCGTCGAGGTGCATCGTGCCTACGGGGAGGCGGGGGCCGATGTCATCGAAACCAATACGTTCGGCGCTAACCGTGTGAAGCTTGCCGGGTTCGGGTTGGCCGATCAGCTGGCCGAGATCAACGTGGCGGGCGTGCGGCTGGCTCGACAGGCGATCGGCGTGTCGGGCTACGTGGCCGGCTCGATTGGGCCGCTCGGTGTGAAGGTGGGGGGTGGGGGAGCGACGACCACCGAAGCAGCCGAGTCGCAGTTCACCGATCAGGCAGCCGCGCTACTCGAGGGCGGCGTGGACCTTCTTTTGCTCGAGACGTTTGGCGAGATCGTAGAGTTGGAGGCGGCCGTACGCGCCGTGCGGCGACTGTCGGATCTACCGCTCGTCGCGCAGGTGGCGACGGGCGACGATGGGCTGAGTCTTGACGGTGTTACGCCGGAGCAGTTCGCGGGAACCCTGTCGGTCCACGGTGCGACGATGGTTGGGGTGAACTGTGGCCCCGGTCCGGCCGCGACGCTCGAAACGGTCGAGCGAATCGCGGCGGCGACCGACGTGCCGCTTTCGGCCCAGCCGAACGCGGGCGGGCCGAAGGAGGTGGAGGGTCGGCGTCTCGTGCTGACGTCGCCAGAGTTTCTGGCCTCCTATGCCCGCCGCTATGTCGCCGCGGGCGCCGGTCTCGTGGGGGGGTGCTGTGGCACCACGCCCGCACACATCGCCCGGATCAAGCGGGCGGTTGCCGCGCTGTCGGCGCCGCGGCCCGCGATTTTGGTCCCGCCGGCGTCGGCCTAGCCATATCTTGATCGTCGGTCTGCGGCGGGACGGCCTTGCCGATCAGTCGGTGACAGGCTATAGTCACGAGATTGCCGTGTCGGAGGTCGGGCGTGACCCGCAGGCCGCGCACCCCCTGAGCCGCGGTCGTCGACCCCAGGCATTGCACGAGTCCCGGAGCCCCCCTACATGTCCCCACAGCTCGACGAGCCGGACGCCAAGGAGATCTTGGTTGCTTCGGATGCAGCCACGCGTGCTTTGTCTGCGGCACCGGTCGATACCGACTTCGTCGCGCGGGTATACGAGAAGATTTCGTCGGTCTACGACCTCTTCTACGGTCCGACGTTGCATGCCGGCCGGCTCGAGTCGATCGGGCGTCTCGGCATCAGGGCCGGTGACCGGGTGCTGGAGGTCGGTGTGGGCACTGGGATCAACGCCGCCCTGTATCCGCGGGACTGCAATGTGACCGGCATCGATCTCTGTAGCTCGATGCTGGAGAAGGCCGAACGGCGTATCGCCGGACACCGCCTGACCAACGTCCGGCTGCTGCAGATGGATGCCGAGGAGCTGACGTTTCCGGATGATTCGTTCGATGTCGTCTATGCGCCCTACACGATCAGCGTCGTGTCGGACCCGGTCAAGGCGGTCCACGAGATGCGGCGGGTCTGTCGCCCGGGGGGGCGCTTTGTGTTCCTCAACCACTTCCTCAGCTCGAACAAGCTCATTTCTCGCGCCGAGCGGTTCATCGCGCCGTTGACCGTGCATGTCGGCTTCAAAGCGGACCTCGATCTCCCGGCGTTTCTTGTGCAGGCCGGTCTCGACCCGGTATCGATTGAGAAGGTCAACATCCCCCGCATCTGGTCGCTCGTCACCTGCTCGAAAGACGCTTAGGGCAAGGCTTCAGCCTTGCCTCGCAGGCCTGAAGGGCTGCGCCACAGCATCAGCTCCGGTCTCCTGCCTCCTTGGGAGTTAGGTAGGTTTCTAGCCCCCGCGCGACCACCTGCGCACCGTTCGTGGCCGTGCGCTCCACGGTCGCTTGGTTCAATACCCGCCGCACGGCTGGCGCCCACCGGCCGGCGAGCAGGTCGTGTTGCGCGATGTATGCGCAGCGCAGCAGCCGTGGCATCGCCTCCACCAGCACGGCATACTCGGCGAAGTCGCCGCGGGAGGTGTAGACCAGCGCCGTGCCGTTGGCCGCACATTCAGCGATGATGCCGTAACCGGGTTTTGTGAGCACCACATCGACCGCGGCCACGAGGTCCTCGTAATGGATCCCCCGGTCGAACGCTGTCGTGATGTCGACATCGAATAGGACGCCGTCCCCGGTCGTGGGTGGCGGAATCGGTCCGGTGTCGGTCGGGTCGCGGGTGAGGACAACGCCGAAATCGTTCTGCTCGATCACTTTGGCCCAATCGATGACGCTCAGTCCGTACCGGCCGAAGGAGACCAGCACCAGCGGGCGGTCGGCCGGCAGCCCGAGCGCCTGACGCGTTTCGTCCGCCGGCCGCCGCGCGTGTCGCGCGACGAGCGGGGCATCGCTCACCCGGGGAAAGACACCGAAGTCATGCGTCATCGGTAAGCGCCACGCCTGAGCGGCCGTCGCATAGGCGTTTCGGATGACCGGGAGCAGGTCTGGGGCGGCGCCAAGATGGTCGTGGTAGTGCTCGTAGATCCAGTCCCATGTGAAGTTGCCGATGGCGACGGCCGGTACGTCGGCGGCGGCGGCGGCCGCAAATGCCAGGGGCGGGATGTCCCCCGCGACCAGCGTGGCGTGGCGACGCTCGAGCACGCCGGCCTCGGTGCGCGCCCGGGCATCCAGCGTGCGGTGAAAAGCCCAGGCGCGTTGGATTGACTGGGCCGCATCCACGTGAAGGCTATCGGTCTGGACCACGCCGGTGTCCGGATCGCCCGCGGCGAACGAGAACGATCTNGTCAGCGCCCGATCGAACAACCAGCGCGGCGCGCTGGTCCGGACGACGATCTGGACATCGGGCCGTATCGCGGTCAGCGCCTTGATGATCTCGATCTGACGCGAGGCATGACCGAAGCCGTGCCCCGAGATATAGAAAACCGCGGTGTCGACCGATTTCTCCTGCCTCCTGCCTCCTGTCTCCTGTCTCCTGGGTGTCATTCTAGGTATCATCTTCCCATGGCACGCCACGAACGCGAGTTCTTCAACGAGAAACAGGAACTGAAGCCCGCGATGTTCACCTGCCCGAAGTGTCGACACCGGGCCGAATACGAGGTGCGNTGGGTCCGTCGGCTCAAGAAGGCCAGACCGCCCCAANGCGCCGACGCCCACGATCACGAAATGCACCAGAAGCTGCGCGACTACATGGTGCGGATCGACGACATGCTGTCGTGTCAGAAGTGTCGTCGTCGATTTGAGNTCCCGTCGCAGCAGTCCGTGGTGTTCCTCGATGGGGAGTCGGCCCAGAACGTTGGTGGCCCAGACGCCCGGAGAGATGCTAGAGCGCGTCGTCAGCCTCGGGGACGGAGAGCTGGGTGGGTATAATCGAGTCACTTATGAGATCCGCCTGGGGAGGTGCCGTGTGACGCTGCGCACCAAGCGCGTCCGCCTGGCTGTGCTCGGAGCCGTCCTCGTCTGGCCCGCCGTGACGGCGGCTCAGGGCGGCTACACAGCGGCGCAGGACGCAGAGTTTCACCGCATGGCGACGGCGGCGATGGCGCATGGCGCCTACGACGAGGCGCGCGAGATCGCAGACACGCGCGACGCCACAGACCCGTCGGCTGCGGCGCTACTGGCCCGGCTGGAGATGCTCCGAGGGGACTACGCCGCGGCCGAAGCCCGTCTCGAGCCGATCGCCGCGGCCAATCCGATCAGCGCAGCGGGGCTCGAGCTGGCGCTGTTGCAGCACCATCTGGGACGCCGCAACGAGGCGACGGCGCGCCTGACGACGTTGGTCAACCGGCTCCAGCGGTCTGGCGAGGCGTTGGACCTGTATCGCGCCGCCCGGGCGGCCCGAGCGCTCGACGAGTATCAGCTGGCCAACAGTCTGGTCCGGAACGCGGCGACCGCGGCACCTGACGATCCTGCCATCCAGTCCCTCTGGGGCGAGCTGTTCGGCGAGAAATACGATCAGCGCGAGGCGTCGCAGTCCTTTGCCGCGGCGCNGGCGCTCGATGAGCGATGGGCCCCTGCCTACCTGGGGATGGCCGGCGCCCTGGTGGACACGAATCCGCCGGAGGCCCGCGCCGCCGCCGAGCGCGCGCTCGAGATTGACCCCGACTATCTCGAGGCACATCTGTTCCTGGCGCAACGCGACCTCGACGACCGCGACCACGACGCGGCCGGCGAGTCGTTGGACCGGGCGCTGGCCATCAACGACCGGAGCCTCGAAGCGCGATCGCTGGTTGCGGCGGTGGCTTATGTCGAGGACCGCATCGACGACTTCGAGACGGAGGTTGCGCGCGTCCTCGCGATCAATCCAGTTTACGGAGAGGTCTATCGTGTGGCCGGAAACCTCACCGCCCGCAACTACCGGTTCGAGGAGGCGGTGGCCCTGGTCCGTCGCGGGCTCGAGCTCGACCCCGCCGACACCCGCAGCTACGCCGAGCTGGGCATGCACCTGCTGCGCACCGGCGACGAGCCGGGCGCACGCCAGGTCCTCGAGCGGTCGTTTGCCGACGACCCGTTCGACGTCGTCACTTTCAACCTGCTCGGCATGCTCGATACGCTGGACGAGTTTGAGACCTTCGAGGAGGGGGACCTCGTGGTCCGGCTCCATCGCGATGAAGCGGCGGTGCTCAAGGACTACGTCCTGGAGCTGGGGCAGCGGGCCCTCGACGACCTCTCGGCGCGCTACGAGTTCCAGCCCGAAGGGCCGATTCTGATCGAAGTGTTTCCCCGTCACGACGACTTCGCGGTGCGCACCCTTGGGTTGCCCGGCATGATCGGCGCGTTGGGTGCCTGCTTCGGAAAGGTCGTGACGCTCGACTCGCCTCGGGCGCGCACACCGGGTGAATTCAATTGGGAGTCGACGCTGTGGCACGAGATGGCGCACGTCATCACGCTCCAGATGTCGAACCAGCGGCTGCCACGGTGGCTGAGCGAAGGGCTCTCGACCTTCGAGGAGAAACGGGCTCGGCCTGACTGGGCGCGCGACCAGGACCTCGGGTTCGCCACCAACCTCAACGAGGGGAACGTGCTCACGCTGCGTGATTTGAACGGCGGCTTCACGCGGCCCGAGACGATATCGATGGCCTACTTCCAGGCGTCGGTGCTCGTCGAGCACATCGTCGACGCGTACGGGGAGTCGGCCATTCACGGAATGGTGCGCGCCTACGGCGAGGGGCTCGACACCGAGGCGGCGCTCGCGCGCGTCGGGCTCGACTTCGACTCGTTGCAGGCGTCGTTCGACGTTGCGGTGGAAGCGCGCTTTGGCGACCTGCGGCGTGCGATGGAAGGGCCAGACGAGCAGATACCAGACTCGGTCGACCGGCTCACAGCGCTACGCGAGTTGGCCGTGGAACATCCCGGCAGCTTCGGGGTGCAGATGGGGCTGGGACACGCCTTGCGTGCGGCCGGCGAGACCGACGGCGCGAAGGCGGCGTTCGAGACGGCGGTCACACTGGCGCCAATGGCCACGGGCGGCAGCAGCCCGCACCTGCCGCTGGCCGACATTGCGCTCGAGCAGGGAGACCGAGCGTTGGCATTGGACCACCTCGAGGCACATCTCGCCCACGACCATCGCGACATCGAGGCCGCCCGGCAGCTGGCGGCGTTGGCCGAGGAGGCGGACGACGCGGCGCGGATGCGTCGCGCCTACGAGCTGATTCTCGGGGTCGACCCGTTCAGCTCGATGCCGCACCAGGCGCTTGGTCGGCTGGCAATGGCACGGGAAGACCATGCCGTCGCCGCGCGCGAATTCGAGGTGTCGCTGGCGATCGGGCCGATCGACCCCGTGGCGGCGCATGTCGAGCTCGCCGAAAGTTATCTGGCGGGCGGACGACCCGACGACGCGAAACACGAGGTCATGGCGGCGATGGAGATCGCGCCGACCTACGAGCGCGCACAGGAGCTGTTGCTGCGAATCGTAGAGGGCGGTCGGTGAAGATGAGTCGGCCGGGGTGGCGCCGCGGGGCGACACTCGGACTGTTGGTCGCCGCGCGTGCGCTCGTGTGGGCGCCATCAGGTGAGGTGCTGGCTATTGGGCAGCCGCCTGGGCCACCGACGACCGAGATCGACTCGTCGCCGCCCACCCAGCAGCTCGATGGACTGACCTGGACCTTCGTCCGCATCCGCTACGGTTCGTGGGAAGACAAGCTCAGGGTCTTTCGAGCGACCTATTGGGCCGATCCCTGGACGATTGACGGTCCGGCCGCCGAGCAGAATCTCTCGCGGCGGCTGGGGCGCGTGACGTCGGTTCAGGTCAACGACCCGATCGTGCTCACGCTGGAGGACGAGCGGCTGTGGGAGCACCCCTGGATCTACTTCGTCGAGCCGGGCAATCTTCGGTTCACCCCGACGGAGGTGGAGATCGTCAGGGAGTTTCTGTTGCGCGGCGGCACGGCGACATTCGACGATTTTCACGGCCCCATCGAGTGGGACAGCTTCGCGCGCGAGATGAAGCGGGTGTTTCCGAACCGAGACATCGTCCAGCTCACCCCCGACCATCCGGTCTTCAGCTGCTTCTACCAGCTTACGGAGTATCCGCAGACGCCGGGGCTCGGCTCCTTTTTCAACGGCGTCACCTGGGAGAAGGGCGGGTTCGAGGCGGGCTTGCACGCGATCCTGGACGACGACGGGCGCGCGATGGCGCTCATCAACTTCAACACGGACATGGGCGATGGCTGGGAATGGTCCAACGCCGAGGACTACCCGGGATATATCAAGTACACCGCTCAGGCCTACCGCATGATGATCAACGAGGTCGTCTACGCGCTGACCCACTGACGCCGCGCTCGGCGCGGTTCTGACCACGCCGCCCCGTCACCCAAGGAGACAGGAGATAGGAGGCAGGAGACAGGAGAGGCCGGAGGGCTTCGCCGCGGTCTTCAGCAACTTGCTTGAGCATGGACGCAGCGACCAAGGACGCCGCGGAAGGCGCCGAACGCTTGAGTGAGAGTCGAGACAAGATCCTCACAGAGCTCAGGAAGGTGATCGTCGGGCAGGATGCGGTGATCGACCTCGTGTTGACGGCGCTCTTCACCGGCGGGCACTGTCTGATCACCGGTGTGCCGGGGCTAGCGAAGACCCGGCTCATCAAGACGGTGGCCGACATATTGGATCTGAGCTTCAAGCGAATTCAGTTCACGCCCGATCTCATGCCGGCCGACATCACCGGGACCGAGATCCTGGAAGAGACCGGAGGACATCGGGTGCTGAAGTTCGTTGAGGGGCCGGTCTTCGCGCAGATCATCCTCGCCGACGAAATCAACCGGACCCCGCCCAAGACCCAGGCCGCGCTGCTCGAGGCGATGCAGGAATATCACGTGACCGCGTCAGGGCGCACGTATCCACTCCAGCGCCCATTCTTCGTGCTGGCGACCCAGAATCCGATCGAGCTCGAAGGCACGTATCCGTTGCCCGAGGCTCAGCTGGACCGGTTCATGTTCAATGCCGTGATCCGGTATCTCTCCGAGGACGACGAGGTCCGCGTCGTCATGGCCACGACCGGAGACGAGGAGCCCACGCTCGCCAGTGTGCTCAGTGGCGACGAGATTCTGGCGGCGCAACGGCTTGTCAGACGGGTCCCGATGGTCGAGGAGGTGGCCCGCTACGCAGTCCGGCTGGTCGATGCCTCACGACCCGGTCAACCGAACAGCCCGGATTTCGTCGGCAGGTGGGTCAAGTGGGGCGCCAGTCTGCGAGCGTCCCAATCGCTCGTCCTCGGCGGCAAGGCCCGCGCTCTGATCCACGGCCGGTTTCACGTCTCGGTCGCCGATGTACGGGCGTTGGCGCCGGCGATCCTTCGGCACCGCATCGTGACCAACTTCTACGCCGAGTCCGACGGCGTGGACGCCGACACGGTGGTCGACAGACTGCTCGAGACGGTCCCGGCACCGGCGAGCGGCATGTCAGGACCCTAGCATGCCGAGCACGGCCGGCAACGAGCTGTCCTTTCTCGACCCAGCCATCGTGGCGCGCCTCGGCTCGCTCGAGCTGATCGCGCGAACCATCGTCGAAGGGGTGCTCGTCGGTCTCCACCGGAGCCCGTTCCAGGGCTTTAGTGTCGAGTTCAGCGAGTATCGGCAGTATCTGCCTGGTGACGCCCCGTCGACGATCGACTGGAAACTCTTCGCGCGCAGCGACCGCTACTACGTCAAGAAATTCGAAGAGGAGACCAACCTCGAGTGCCACCTGCTGCTCGACGTCAGCGCGTCGATGGGCTATGGATCGCGAGCGGTGTCGAAGCTACAGTATGGCGCGTTTTTGGCGGCATCGCTGGCCTATCTGATGCACCGGCAGCGCGACGGCGTCGGTCTCACGTTGTTCGACGACCGCGTCGTGGAGTCGGTGCCGATCGGTAGGCGGAGCGGCCACTTGCGCGGGCTGCTCGCTACGCTCAGCCGTGCCGCGGTGGGTTCGCGGTCCGACGTGTCGCTGCCGCTCAACCAGCTCGCGGGGCGCATGACGCGTCGCGGGCTGGTGGTGCTGATTTCCGACCTGCTCGACGAACCGTCGGCGATTATCGATGGGCTGAAGCATCTCCGATTTCAGGGCTCCGAGGTGCTGGTGTTCCACTCGCTCGACCCGGCCGAGCTGACGTTTCCCTTCGAGCACGCGGCGCGGTTTGAGGACCTGGAGACCGCCGAAGAGGTGCTGGCGGTGCCGGCGCAGGTGCGGGAGCACTACCTCGCGCAGATCCGGGCGCTGATGGAGCGCTATCGCCGCGAGCTCCGTCTCGCAGATATCGACTACCACCTGGTGGATACGGGCAACCCACTCGACACCGCGCTGCTTGCCTATCTGGCCGCGCGTGGCCGACGGTGGTGAGAGGGCGAATGCGTCAGGAGGCAGGAGACAGGAGACAGGAGTCAGGAGGAAGCGGGAGGGCTTCGCCGGCTTCTGCTTCAGATGCTGAATACTCATGTTCGGGTTCTCATTTCTCGTCCCGGCGTTCCTGAGCGGGTGCCTCGCGGCGGCCGTGCCGATCGTCTTGCACTTGATGCGACGCGAGCGTCTGCCCCGCGTGAAGTTCAGTGCCATTCGGTTCTTGCAGGGGGCGCCAGTCGAGCAGACCCGGCGCCGCCGGCTGCGCGAGCTGCTCTTGCTGGCACTCCGGGTTGCCGCGCTGCTGCTCCTGGCGTTCGCATTCGCGCGGCCATTTTTCAATGACGCCGCGGCGCCCGATCGCGCCGCCACGGTCGTGCTGGTCGACACGTCGTTCAGCATGTCGGCTCCCGGCCAGGCGGAACGGGTGCGGGCTCAGGCGCTCGAGGCGATTGCGACCGCACCCGAAGGACACCTGGTGGGGGTGGTGGCGTTCGATGACACCGCCCGAGTGGTGGCCGACCTTGCCAGCTCGCGGGCCCGGGCGCGCGCTGCCGTCGATGGCCTCGCGTCCGGTATTCACGGGACGCGGTATCGCGAAGGATTGGCAGCGGCGTCGCGGCTGATTGGTGCCCGCGACGGACGGATCGTCGTGGTAACCGATCTGCAGGCCAGTGGCTGGGAGCAGGGCGAGGGTGCCATCTCGCCGCAAATCGACGTCGAGATCAGCGACGTGGCGCCCCCGGCGGGCAACCTCGCCGTCGTGAGCATCGAGCCGGAGTCGGGAGCGACTGCCGTCGTGTTGTTCCAGGCGGGCGCCTCGGCCGGAGAGATTCAGGTCGCGCTTGCGGTGGATGGAGATCTGCTATCCGAAGTCAAGGTCACGCCGGAGCCCGGCCGCAGCACGGTGCGGTTTCCCGAGGTGCTGCCTGCCACCGGCGTGGCCACGGTTTCGCTGGGCGATCCGCTCGGATACCCGGTCGATGACCACCGGTATCGCCTTCTGGACCCGCAGCCGCCGGTTCCGGTGCTCGTCATCACCACCGATGTGCGGGCCGAGGGCCCGGTCCTCTATTTGGAGCGCGCTTTGGCGGCTGGAGAGGATGCGGGTTCGTTTAGGGTGGCGAGAGTCGCGGCAGAGGACGTCGCGTTGCGAACAGAACCGCTGGAACGAGCCCGCGCCGTGGTGCTTATTGGCGCACGGGGGCTCGATGGGCGCGGTCGAGATCGGCTGGCGACGTTCGTGCGTGGTGGGGGCGGGCTGCTCCTGGTCGCCGGTCCTACGCTCGAGCCCGCGCTGGTGACCGACCTGTTCGACGTCTACGATGGCCCCCAGCTCGGGCTGGGCATGACGGTGATCCACGACGAGCCGGTGACGCTGACGCCGACCGACCTTCGTCATCCGGTCATCGCCGGCTTCGGCAGCCTGGTCGGCACCCTCGGGCGCGCACGGTTCACGCGCACGATCGCCATGACCGTGGTCGAACCCGATGCCGCCGACGCCGGTCTCGTGATCGCGCGGTTCGACGATGGGAGCCCCGCACTGGTCGAGCATGCCGTGGGCGAGGGACGGGTCCTCGTCTTTGCGTCGGATCTAGGGAACGTGTGGAACGATTTTCCGAGACGGCCGGCCTTCGTGCCGTTCTTGCACGAGACCGTCGGCTACCTGACGAGCCACCGTGCGCAGCCGCGTGAGTTCGTCGTCGGTACCGCTCCACCTGGTACGCCCGACGCCCTCGGCGCCTTTACGCTAGCTGACGGGAGCGGGCGGGCTGTGTTGAACGTCGATCCGCGTGAATCTGACCCGACGTCGCTGGCGGCCGAGCAGTTCGAGGCGTCGGTCAACCGTCTCGCGCTGGCGGCCGAGCAGGAGGCTCGGGAGGGGGTCGGGGAAAGGGAGGCCGGCCAGCGTCTGTGGCGCTATGCCTTGATGCTGATGGCGCTCGTGCTCGTCGCCGAGGGGCTGCTGGGCCGAAGGGCAGCGTGACGGCTTGCGGCGACGGGACATGAGACAATCGAAGCGCATGGTTCAGGGGCATCTCGCCGAGTTGCGGGCGGCGCTGACCGGCGTCCGACGACGCTGGATGGCGGCCCGTCTGC
Source organism: Acidobacteriota bacterium (assembly GCA_002726085.1). GTDB lineage: Bacteria > Acidobacteriota > Vicinamibacteria > Vicinamibacterales > UBA8438 > NP936. The sequence goes on along the minus strand of PBRZ01000003.1, from coordinate 33,864 downwards.
TGCGGGCGCTCGCGCGTCTCCTGGGTGGCGCGTCGCTCGGCCTCCTCGTCGTGCTCCTCGTCGATCTGCTGCTGGCCCCGCCCGACATCCCGATGCTGCTCGTGGCGGTCGGCGCGCTCGTCGCGACGGCCGTCTTCGCCATCCGCGTGATGTGGCCGCTTCGCGAGCGACCAACCGACCGGCGCGTGGCCCGGTTCGTGGAAGAGCGGTGTCCCGAGCTGGAAGACCGGGTTGCGAGCGCGACCGAACTCGGTGGCGCCAGCACGCCGACGGACTTCCAGGACCTCGTCGTGGCCGATGCGGCGGAGAAGCTCAGAGGTGTCGATCTCGGTCGCGTCGTCACGCCTGTGTATCTGCGACGTGCGGTCCTCCGGGGGGGACTGGCGGCCGCCATCATGGTCGCGATTCTCGTCCTGGGAATCGGCCCGCTCAGCCAGGTCGCGCGCACCGCTTGGCTGTATGCGTTTCCGTTCAATGTGACACTCGATGTCGAACCGGGCGATGTCAAGGTGATGGCGGGGCAGCCGCTTCGCATCCGGGCCCGGTTGTCGGGCACGCATGGCGCGCCGGCCAGGACGCCACCCACGCTGACCGTGGTGGACGGGTCGACCCCGCGCGTCATGGAGATGCGGGCGACCGACGACGGGTATCTGGCCGAGTTCCCGTCGGTGACCGACAGCTTCGTCTACCGGGTCGGCGCCGCGACGCTGAGGTCGCGAGCCTATCAGGTCGAGGCGCTGGTGGCGCCCCGGGTGCGCCGAGTCGACGTGGAGTACGCCTACCCGCCGTTCACCGGGCTTCGGCCGCGTGTCGAGGAGGATGGCGGCGACATCTATGCGCCGGCCGGCACCGAGGTGCGGCTCCGCGTGCATGCCGACAAGACGATTGCCGAGGGGGCGCTCCTGCTGAGCGATGGCCGGCGCGTGCGTCTCGAGGGGGCGGGCGCTGGTCCGCTCACGGTGTCACTCCCGGTCGAGACCGACGGGAGCTACACCATCGCTCTTACAGACACCGATGGGCTCACCAACCCGGGCGATGCCGAGTACGTCATCCGTGCGACGCTCGACCGGCTTCCGGAGGTGCAGCTTCTGCGCCCGGGGGGCGATCGGAAGATCACACCGATTGAAGAAGTGACGATCGAGGCGCGTGCGGACGATGACCACCGCGTGGGCGCACTGGAGCTGGTCTACACCGTAGTCGGGCACGGCGAGCAGTCGGTGACGTTCGAGACGCCGCCGCGCGCTTCGACGGTCACTGGCAGGCATACGTTGTACGTCGAGGATCTCGACGTGGTCCCCGGGGATTTCATCACCTACTTTGCGCGGGCCCGTGACGTGGGATATGCGGGGCAGTCGAGAGAGGCTCGCTCGGACATCTTCTTCCTGGAGATCCGACCGTTCGAATACGAGTTCGAGAGGGCCCAGAGCGCGGCCGGGATGGGGCGCGAGGCCGAGGACGTCGGCAACCTCGCGGCGGTGCAAAAGGAAATTATCGTGGCGACCTGGCGGCTCGATCAGGCGCCGCGACCGGCCGCCGTGGCTGATGACCTTTTGGCGGTCGCCGAGGCCCAGCGGGAGCTGCGGGATGAGACCGCGCGCGCCGTCGAGCGGATCGGGGAGCCTAGGCTGGAAGTGTCGGCTGGCGACACCGGTCCGGCGTCTGAGAACCAGACATCTGCAAGACTGGCGATGACGGGTGCGGTGGACGCAATGACCGCGGCGCACACGGCGCTGACGACTCTGAGCACCGAGACGTCGATTCCCCACGAGATGGAAGCGCTCAACCAGCTTCTCACGGCGGAGGCGACGATCCGTCGCCGCCAGGTGGCGATGCAGCAGGGGCAGGGAGGCGGGACGTCTGGCACCCAGGCGCAGGAGGACCTGTCGGCGTTGTTCGATCGCGAGCTGCAGCGCGAGCAGGAAACCAACTACGAGAACGAGACCAGCCCGGGAGACCGGGATGCTCGGCAGGGCGGCGAGAGCGAGGCGCTCCGCCGACTCCGGGAGCTGGCCGAACGGCAGGCGGAGCTCAACCGTGAGCTGGCCGAACAGGAAGACGCCGAGACGGATGATGCGTCACGACGGACGCTGGAGCGCTTGACGCGGGAACAGCAGCAGCTGCGTGAGCAGCTCGAGGAGCTGGCTGATCAGCTCGCGCGAGCCCAGCGGGCCGGCGGACAGTCCCGGGGCCAGCAATCGGGCACCGCTGGCAGTGCGGACCTGCAACGGGTCGCCGACGAGATGCGCAAGGCGATGAGCGAGCTGCGCCGGCAAGACACCGGGAATGCGCGGGCGCGCGGCGACCGGGCGCTCGAAGAGATGCGACGCCTCGAGCAACGGCTGCGGGGCGAGTCGGACGCGGAGCGGTCTGGCGCGCTCGACGAGATCCAGCTCGAAGCGCAACAGCTGGCCGACGCTCAGCGACGGATTGCCGACGAGGCCAGGCAGGTGAATGCGGACAATCGCAGTCGTGCAGCGCGGTCCCGTCTCGCCGACGAGAAGGACGAGTTGGCCGCCCGGGTCGACAGGCTGGACCGGGCACTCGAGGGCCTGGACGGTGCCGAGGGCACGGCGAATCCGCCCGATGCTCCGGTTCGCACGGCACGTGACGAGCTCGAACGGGAATCGGTTGGCGAACGGATGCGCGCGGGTGCCAACAGTCTGCGTCGGTCGATCCGAGAGGAACCACAACCAGGGACCGATGCCGACATGGACAGGCTGGTCGACGAGGAGACGGCACTGGCCGACGTGCTGGCGCGGGTGGCCGAGCAGCTGCAACGCGCCGGCGGGCAGGCTGCGGCGGCGCAACTGCTGGCAGCGCAAATGGAGGCGGCGCAGGAGCTGCGGCGGCGTCTGGGCCAACTCCAGGAGCTGCTGGACCAGCAGCGACAGCAGCAGTCCCAGTCAGGCGCCGCGCAGCCTGACGCCACGCGCACCGACGGGAGCAGCGTCGGAGCCAGCGGGTCGGACGGACTGCGTCGCGATTATGTCGCCCGTCTCGAGGAGAGTCCCGGTCTGCTCGAAGAGCTGCGGCGGGAGAACCCCGACCTCGCCCGAGACCTCGACCAGTGGGCGCGACATTGGCAGAGCGTGTCGGCGCCCGGCACCGAAGCGTTCAAGCAAGATTTTGGGCACTGGGACTCTCTGCGGCGCAATCTTGGGAACGCGCTGCAACGGTTCGAGGTGGAGCGGTCACGGGAGCTTGCGGCAGATGCGTATCGCGACCGATTGAGCGCCGGGCCGGACGATCTGCTTCCGGAACGGTATCGCCGTCTCGTCGACCAGTACTACCGATCGCTCGCCACGGGTCCGGAGACGCCCTGATTGGAGAGCTCGCTTCGGTAGATTCTGTGGCGCAGGCCTTCAGCCCTGCGAGGCAAGGCTGAGGCCTTGCCCTACATTTCTCAGCTGTCGCCGACATCACTGTCATGCGTTTCGCGTCCCCGTTTCCGTGGTGGCTGGCGGTCGTGCTGGTGGTCGGTGCCGCCTTTGCGGCCTACCGGGCCTACGCGCGTCCGATCATCCCACTCTCTGTCCGGCGACGGGGCGTGCTGATGGGGCTGCGCTTCACTGTGTTCCTCCTCCTTCTCCTGTTCCTGGCCCAGCCGGTGCGTCTGGAGCCGGCGGCGGCGACCGACACGGTTGTCGCGGTGCTGCTGGATCAGTCGCGTAGCATGGCGGTTGCCGATGTGGCAGGCGCGTCCCGGATGGATGCGGCGGTGGCGCTGATTCGCGACCGGATCCGTCCTTCGCTTGGCACCGACTTCCAGGTCGAGCTCTTGGGTTTTGGTGAGACGCTCGCGCCCGTGGACCTCGCCACCGTTCGTGCCGAGGACAGGCGGAGTGACCTGACGGCGGCGATCGATGCGGTCCAGACCCGCTATGCCGACCGCTCGGTCGCCGGCATCGTCGTGGTGTCAGATGGCGGAGATACTGGTGGCGCCGGGCTCGTGCATCCGGCTGGGGCGCCGGTGTTCACCATCGGGGTCGGCGCGCCAGAGGTGGCGCGCGATCGCGAGGTGCTCGACCTGTCAGCCGGGCAGGCGGTCGTCGACGAGTCGGTCATCGACCTGAGTGTCTCGGTCGTGGGACACGGGTTCGGCAGGGCGTCGTTCGAGGTTCGGGTGATCGAGGATGGGCAACTACTACGGGTGCTCGAGGTGACGCCTCCCGCAGATGGCGGGGTGCTGCGCACAGTCGTACCTGTCTCGCCGAAGCCGGAGACCGCGACGCTCTACACTGTGGAGATTCCCAGTGACCCGACCGAGCTGGTGGCGGAGAACAACGTGCGAAGCGTGTTGGTCGAGCCGCCGGGTCGTCCGCGGCGTGTGCTGCTCGTCGAGGGGGCGCCGGGCTACGAACACAGCTTTCTGAAACGCACGTTGCACGGCGACCCCGGAATCGTGGTCGACGCGGTAGTTAAAAAAGGGCAAAACGATCGTGGCGAGCGCACGTTCTACATCCAGGGCGCCGCCGAGCGTACCCGCGCGCTCGCCAGCGGGTATCCCACGACCCGTGAGGCGCTGTTCGAATATGACGCGATCATCCTTGCCAATGTCGACGTCGATCTGTTTCGCCCGGCGCAGGTCGAGATGACCGCCGCGTTCGTCGCCGAGCGCGGCGGCGGACTGCTGGTCATGGGGGCGCGGTCGTTCGAGGCTCGCGGATGGCAGGAGACGCCGCTCGAGCCGCTGCTGCCTCTGACGCCAACCGACCGACGCGGCGTCGAGCTCGGGCTGCCGGACGCGGTCGGGTCGCCGCACCAGATTGCGCTGACCGCCGATGGTGAGGATCACCCGATCATGCGGCTGGACGGCAGCGGCTCCGAGACCCGGAGTCGATGGGATGCGGCGCCGACGCTGGGGAACGTCGCCTCGCTCGGGTCGCCGCGACCCGGCGCGGCGGTGCTGGCGACGACAACGGGCGATGACACCGGTGAGCGACCGGTCATCGCGGTGCAGCGCTTCGGGCGCGGGCGTACGATGGTGTTCGCTGGCGAGGCGTCATGGCGGTGGAAGATGCTGCTGCCATCGACCGACCAGATCTATGACAGGTTCTGGAGACAAACGGCCCGCTGGCTGGGAGCGGATGCGCCTGAGCCGATCATGCTGCGAGTCGAGGGCGGTCGTGCCGAGGGGGACCCGTTGCGTATCGACGTGGTTGTGGCCGACGAGGCGTTCGCGCCGGTGCTCGACGCGGCCGTGCGGGTGCGCGTGACAGATCCGAACGGCGACGCGCGAGAGATGTTGGCCACCCCGGTGGTCGGTGAGCCGGGGTGGTATGCGGCCGAGGTGGCGCCAAGCCGCAGGGGAGTGCATCAGGTGAGCGCGGTCGTCGATCGCGGGTCGAATGCGCTCGGGCGGGCCGATGTGGCGGCGTTGGTTGGTGGAGCCGATCTCGAGCTGACCGACCCGCGCCGTCAGGACGCGGTGCTGCAACGGGTCGCGGCGGCCTCGGGTGGACGGTTGCTGAATCTGAATGATGACGAGGATATTGACGATCTGGCGGGTGTCCTCCGTGCACACGCCATTGGAGAGGCCGCGCCGACTGTGCACGAGATGTGGAACAGTCTCTGGGGGTTTCTATTGGTGGCTAGCGCATTGTCGATGGAGTGGGGGCTCCGACGTCGGTGGGGGCTCAGGTGACGTGATGAGCGTCCACAGCCCGAACCCTTCTTGCTTCCTCCTGTCTCCTGCCTCCTGTCTCCTGCCTCCTGTAGGATTGTCTGTCGATGCAATGCGCCAAGTGCCAGACCGCGATCGCCGACAACGCCCTGATCTGTTTCCGCTGCGGTGCCGCCACGACCGAGCGCCGGCGTGAGCCGTCCACGGACCAGCATCGGCCGGTCTGGCTGTGGGTGGTGTTGGTCGCGCTGGTTGCGCTGGCCCTGTTCGTCGACCAGCAGCTCGAGACCCTGGCGGTACGGGTCGTGGCGGGACTCCTATTTGGCGCGTCTGGGGCCGCCGCCTGGTGGCGACGAGGAAGACACTAGCGAGGCAGGGCGGCGTTTGCGTAAGATCTCTCCCGCACCCGTCCCCGGCGATTCTCATGACCCAACCCAGACTTGAAGTGACCGACCAGCTTGGTCAGCGGACCGTGCCGATCGAAAAGGACCCGTTTGCCATCGGCCGGCGCGTGACGAGCGACCTGCACCTGCCGAGCGGGGAGGTGTCGCGTGACCATGCCGAAATCGCCAGCGCCGGCGATGGATTTGAAATCCGGGACCGCGGCTCCCGCTATGGCACGTTTGTCAACGGGGAGGAGGTCAAGGAGCGGCGTCTCGAGCACGGCGACCGGGTCAAGCTGGGACGCAGCGGCGGCGCCGAGTTTGTGTTCCTGCTCTCGGATGCGCCCGCCGAGGGCACGCGGAACGTCGGGGCGGTTGGCGAGATGCATCAGGTGGCCGTGCTGCTCAAGGGGCTCCGTGCCCTGAGCTCTGGTCGGGTGCTGGATGACGTCCTGGGACTGGTCATGGACTCGGCGATTGCCGTCAGCGGCGCCGAGCGGGGCTTCATCATGCTGGCTGGCGACGACGATGTCCTGGAGTTCAAGCTGGGGCGTTCGCGTGATCGGGCCACCCTGCCGGGGAGCAGGTTCGAGACCAGCCGCAAGATTCCGGAGGAAGTGTTTCGGACTGGTCAGGCGCGCATCGAGGCGGACCTGCTCGACGGCGATCTCGCCGACAAACATGTCGGGACCGTGGCCCTCGGCATCCGCAATGTGCTGTGCGTGCCGTTGCGGTTGGTACGCTACGTCGAATCGGCCGAGAGTACCACCGCGGACCGGCGAATCGGTGTCCTCTACCTCGACAGTCGCGAGAAGGGCACGCTGATGTCGACCGAGACCAGCGCCACGCTGGACACGCTGGCCGCCGAGGCGGCGGTGGCCATCGACAACGCCCAGCTCTACCGGGCCGCCCTCGAGAAAGCGCGGCTCGACTAGGAGATGGCCACCGCGGCGCAGATCCAGCAGGCGCTGCTGCCGACGCGCAATCGGGCCGGCAAGTACTTCGATGCGGCGGCCGAGATGCTGGCGTGCCGATCGATCGGGGGCGATTTCTTCGAATACGTCGATCTGCCGGACGGTCGGTTCGGCCTCGCGCTTGGCGACGTCTCCGGCAAGGGGCCACCGGCGGCGCTTCTTGGCGCCTTGCTGCAGGGGAATCTGGCGGCGCAGACAACCACGGCCTCCGGTCCGGCCGATGCGTTGAGCAACGTCAACACGGCGCTCATCCATCGGGCGATCGAGTCTCGGTTCGTGACCTTGTTCTACGCCGTGCTCAGTCCTAACGGACAGTTGACGTTCTGCAATGCCGGGCACAACCCCCCGTTTCTGGTCGGACGCAACGGCGTGCGGCGGCTCGAGACGGGCGGCATGCCATTGGGGTTGTTCGAAGGGGCGCCCCTCGAGGAAGAGACCGTGACGATGGAGCCCGGTGATTTCGTGGTCACCTTCTCCGACGGCGTGTCGGAGGCGATGAACGCGGAGGAAGAGGAGTTCGAGGACGCCCGAATTCTCAAGAGTATCGAGGGCTCGTCGGGCCGCGACGCCCAGTCCAAGCTGGAACACCTGTTCTCCAGCGTCAAGACCTTCACCGCCGGCGCCGCCCAAAATGACGACGTCACCGTTCTGGTGGTGAGCTACCGGGGCGTCGATACCGCTTAGGCCAATCAGCGCCTGATCAGCTCTGGCTAGCGGGCCGACAGTGGCACGTAGTCCCGCTCAGATTCACCGATATAGACTTGTCGCGGCCGGGCAATCTTCCGCGTGTCGTCGCGCAGCAGCTCTTCCCACTGTGCAATCCAGCCAGCGGTGCGTCCAATCGCGAACAGCACCGGGAACATCGCCGGGTCGAAACCCATCGCCTGGTAAATGAGCCCCGAATAGAAGTCGACGTTCGGGTAGAGCTTGCGTGAGACGAAGTAGTCATCCTGGAGCGCAATGCGCTCGAGCTCGAGCGCGACATCGAGCAGCGGGTCGCGTCCGGTGACCTCGAATACTTGATCCGCTGTCTCCTTGATGACCTTCGCGCGTGGGTCGTACGACTTGTAGACTCGGTGACCGAATCCCATCAGCCGCCCTTGCCCGTCCTTCACGGTCTTGACGAACGCCGGCACATGGTCGACTGATCCGATCTTGTTCAGCATCCGGAGCACCGCTTCGTTGGCGCCGCCGTGAAGCGGACCATAGAGCGCGGCCGCCGCCCCGGCCAGTGACGCATAGGGGTCGGCGTTCGAGCTGCCGATGTTGCGCATGGTGCTGGTGCTGCAGTTCTGCTCGTGGTCGGCGTGCAGGATGAACAGCACGTCGAGCGCGCGCTCGAGCACCGGGTCCGGCCGATAGACCGGCTCGGTGCGCTTGAACAGCTGGCTGAGGAAGTTACCCGTATAGCTCAGCTCGCTGTCCGGATACACATACGGCTTGCCCACGCTGTGCCGAAAGGCGTAGGCGGCGATGCTCGGGACCTTTGCGACGAGTCGGAGCGTCTGTCGGCGCCGCGAGTCGGGGTCGTCGATGTTCTTGGCGAGCGGGTAGAACGTCGAGAGGGCGCCGACGGTGCTGAGAAAAATCCCCATCGGATGGGCGTCGTAGCGGAACCCCCCCATGAACATCTTGATGTTCTCGTGCAGCAACACGTGACCCGACAGGTCCTTGCGCCACGTGGCGAGCTCTGTCTCGGTCGGCAACTCGCCATAGAGCAGCAAGTAGGCAGTCTCGACGAACGAGCTCTGTTCGGCTAGCTGCTCGATCGGGTATCCCCGATACCGCAGGATGCCCTTGTCGCCGTCGATGAACGTGATCGCGCTCCGGCACGACGCGGTGTTCAGAAAAGCCGGGTCGTAGGCCATGAGACCGAAATCGTCCGGATTGACCTTGACCTGGCGGAGATCCGTGGCCCGAATCGTTTCGTCGGTGATCGGAATCTCGTATTGCTTGCCTGTCCGGTTGTCGGTGATCGTCAGCGTGTCAGCCATATCTGAAAGGAAAGCTCAAGGAGTCAGAAGTCAGGAGTCAGAAGTCAGCTGGTCGTCCGCGTCATCCGCATCAGGTCCCTCAGGCAGGGTCGTGGCTTCACCCGCTACTCGATATCGCCCGTCCACCCAGTTCCCAAGGTCGAGCAGCTTGCACCGTTCGCTGCAAAAAGGTTTCCACTCGGGCGCGACCGGCCGTGTCCGGCACTGCACGCAGACGCTGGGAGCCATCGGTGACCCGTTCTCGGTCGGTGCTATCTCAGCCGCCTGGCCAATCTGTTAATTGTAGGCTGAATCGAATGGAACGGTCGAGGGCTGCATGGGTGCGGCGCGACGCCGCACCGCTACTGTCCGGTGACCAGCATTTCCACTCGATAAAGCGACGTACGCGCCGTGATGTACAGCGTCGTGCCATCGGGTCCGCCGAACGCCACATTTGCCGGAGGTTCCGACACCCCGATCGAGCCGATCTGCTGTCCGATCGAGTCGAAGATGGTGATGTCCTGCCCGGTCAGGTAGAGATTGCCCCGTTCGTCCATGGTCATACCGTCGGCCCCTTGCGAAATGAAAAGCCGCTTGTCGCTCAACGAGCCGTCTGCCTCCGGGCGGTAGGCCCAGATGCGACCGGCGCCGTGGTCCGCGACGTAGACTCGGGACCCATCCGGCGTCCCGATGATGCCGTTTGGCTGCACCAGGTCGTCTGTCACACGGAGCAGCGTTTCGTGGTCGGCCGACAGATAGTAGACGTGATGACCGTTGATTTCCTGGTCGTCGGTCGCCCCGTAGCGGGGATCGCTGAAATAGATCCCCCCCTTCGGGTCCACCCACAGGTCATTGGGGCTGTTGAACCGTTGATCCTCGTAGCGATCGGCCAGGACCGTCAGCCGACCATCCAGGTCAATCGCGGTCACTTGGCGGTTGCCCATTTCGCATACCAGCAGCGTGCCGTCGAAGTCCACGCGCAGCCCATTGGCCCTGCCGCTCCGTTCCCGGAACACGGTGACGCCGGTCGCTGGAGACCAGCGGTGTATTCGCTCGTTGGTCACGTCGCTGAAATAGAGGTTGCCGTCGGCATCGGCCGCCGGTCCCTCGAGAAAGCCGAACCCGCTCGCCACCCGTTCGACCTTGGCGCCGGGGGCAATCAAGCCGCTGTTTTGGGCCTGGATGACGGCGATCGTGGGAGCGAGCACCATCGCCAGGCAAGTCAATCGAATCGTCATCTGTCGTGAGAAACGTGGCGACCGCTTGTCAGATTGTGAGGGCGTGAGCCATCCGATATATTCTATGTTCAGGGCGACTCGCCGCCGGACACACCGCTCGGCCACTGAAATCTTATCATGTCACGCCTGCACCCTCTCGAGCGGCCGTTCCGTCGTCATATGGGCACGTTTCAGCGAAACCTTGGGCCTGCGCTCGAGGGTGAACCGGAGCCCCTGCAGCGCTGTTACGGGGCGACCCGGCGTCTGCGAGAGCTTGCGCCGCTGCTCGCCGCCGAGATCGGTTCCGCGGTGGTCGGCGAGACACGTGTTCGTCTTCGACGCGTGGGGCGCGCTCTCGGACCGGTTCGCGAGATTGACGTCGCACTTGGGCTGGTCGGTGAGTGGGTGGCCGATGACCGCGCACGCCAGGACGCGGTTGAGGGTCTGCGACAGCACCTGCTCGATGCTGGCGCCGTGGCACGGGAGCGGATGACCGGTCAGGTCGAGTCGGCGCAGGCGGCGACGCTTGCCCGCCGGATGCAGGCGATCGGCTCGGCGCTGAGTGCGTCGACGACCGGCATCTGGTCACGGACCCTGTCGCTACGCATGACCAGACGTGCGCAACATCTACGGGAGGTCGTAGAAGCGGCCGGGGCGCTCTATCTACCGGATCGGGTGCAGGCGGTGCGCATGGCCGTCGAGAAGCTCCGTTACGCCTTCGAGTTTGCGTGCGACGCGGGCGCGAGCCGGCGGCGAGTGCCGGCGCTGCGGCTGACCGAGGCGCAGGAATTGCTGAGCCGGCTGCATGACATCGAGGCGCTGATCCGTCTGAGCCAGAACGTGTCGTCGCGGCCCAGGTCGTCCCGGCGCGCGCACCTGGACGAGCTCCGGCACGAGCTCGAACAGGAGTGCCGGCGGTTGCACGGCGCCTTCATCAGCCAGCGGCGGCAGGTGGTGCAAGCCTGCGGGGCGGCGCTCGACATGGCCATCCCACTCTGGAACCGGCGCGGCGGTGTCGGCTCCCATGCCACGCCGCTCAAGATGAGGCTGGCCGACCCGCGGATTCCGCGCCGCGACTCGAAGCGCCGCATGGTGTCCAGCTGATCCTCGAGACCACCGCAGCTCTGACTTCTCACATCTGACTGCCGATTTCTTCGGTCAGGGACACCTCACATCCCACCTCGAAGGACCCATCCCGCCGCCCCGCCCCCCAGCACCAGCCAGGAGGAGTTGGGGCGCAGTGTGAGGAGGATTGCGGCAGCGACGACGGTGAGCCCGACGGTCGGCACGTCCACGATCGCCGAACGGCCCAGGTGCCAGGTGACGGACGCCATCAGGCCAAGTGAGGCGACCACGACGCCGTCGAGTAGGGCACCGGTGGTGGCCGAGTCCCGCAGGCGGGGGAGGAGCGGCTGGGAGATCGCCACGAACAGGAATCCGGGGGTGAAGATGCCGATAGTGGCCAGCGTTGCGCCCGCCCAACCGCCCAGGAGATAGCCGATGAATGTGGCGGTGGTGAACACCGGGCCCGGTGTCACCTGACCAACCGTGACGGCATCGATGAGTTGCTGGTCGGTCAGCCAGCCCCACCGGTCGGTGAGGTCGGCGCGCAGGAACGCCAGCAGGACATAGCCGCTCCCGAACAGGATCGACCCGACCTTCAGGAAGAACAGTGTCAGACGAGTCAGCGTGACCGGCACGGCGATCGTGGCCGCTCCCTGCGCGAACAACGTGCCACCGGCGCCGAGTGCCGCCAGCATCCCCGCGGCTATGCCTGGCCGACCCAGGCGCGCGCCGACCATGACGACTCCGCCGAGTGCGAGCAGGCCCAGCTCGTTCCATCCTGCCAGGGCGAGACCGGCCACCAGTGCGCCTATGAGCGCACTGAGCGGGCCCTTGACGGCGCTTTTACCGAGCTTCCAGAGCGCATGCGCCACGATGGCGATGATGACGGGGCTCACACCGTACATCAGCCAGCCGACCTGCGGCGTGTCCCCGTAGCGGACGTAGCCCCAGGCGATGGCCCCAACGATGAGACAAGCCGGCAGGATGAAGCAGCTGCCAGCCAGGAGCAGTCCGGGCAGCCCCCCGCGTTTATAGCCGAGGTGGATCGCCATCTCTGTCGAGTTGGGACCCGGAATCAGGTTGGTCGCGGCAAGCAGATCGAGAAACTCGGTGTCGGTGAGCCAGTGGCGACGCTCAACGACCTCGTCGCGCATCATGGCGATGTGCGCGGCCGGACCGCCGAATGCGGTGATCCCGAGCCGCAGGAACAGGCGGGCCAGCTCGGCGAGGGAGCCGCGCGTCGTCACGGCGGGATTCTACACGGTCGGCCAGATCGCCGGACTGCTAGGATGGAGGGATGCTCAAGGTCGAGTTGCACGCGCATACTTCAGACGACCCAATTGACTACATCCCGTATACGGTGGACAGGCTCGTCGACCGGGCGGCGGACCTGGGCTACGACGCCATCGCCATCACGCTGCACGATCGTCAGCTGGATGTCGAACCGCATCGCGAGTATGCCCGGTCGCGCGACATCGTGCTGATTCCCGGTGTCGAGCGGTCGATTGAGGGGCGTCATGCCCTGCTCATCAATTTCCCGGCGGCGGCCGCCGAAGCGGTCGAGACGTTTGGCGATCTGGCGGCTTTGAGGGCTGAGCACGACGGGCTGGTCATCGCCCCCCACCCGTACTTTCCGGTGCCGAGCTGTTTGCAACGGGATCTGGACCGGCATCCGGATCTGTTCGACGCCGTCGAGCTTCATGCCCTCTATACCCGTTACCTCGATTTCAACAAGCGCGCGGTCGCTTGGGCGCGGGCGCAGGACAAGCCGCTGGTGGGCAACGGTGATGTCCACCGTCTGGGTCAGCTCGGCACCACCTGGTCGCTCGTGGACGCGACGCCGAACCCCGAGGCCATTTGCGCGGCAATCAAATCTGGTAGCGTCGAATTGCGGACCACACCGATCTCGATCGCGCGGTTGGTGCGTACCCTGGCGACCGTCATGCCCAGCGGCATCCTGTACTCACTCGGCTTCGGTCGTGGCGGGTGACGGGCGGCAGGCGAACCGCGCTCGGCTCTCGAGGAGGCGTGTTCTCTCAGTCGCCTGGCGATCCGTCCAGCAGTGGTTCGAGCGGCACGAGCGCAGCGCCGTTCTCGGTGCAGACGGCGTACCGGCTGTTCTGGCTGGAATACATCGACACGCCCGCATACTCACCCCCGGCGTCCAGGACGTAGAAGTTCACCCCAAAGTTCGGTAAGCCGCGGCTGTTGAGGAGCCGTCGCTCGATCGTGTTCTCCTGGATGCGGCGGAGACCGGCCAGCCCGGCATCTTTTGGGCTCATCCCTTGCCGCAGGTTTTCGACGATGAGGAACGACGTCAGATTGTAGAGGTTCGCCTCGCCCCTTCCAGTGGAGCCGACCGCGCCGACCGCGTTGTCGAGGTAGAGTCCCGCGCCCAGAATTGGCGAGTCGCCGACACGGCCCGGGATCTTCCAGGCGAGACCGCTCGTGGTGGTTACCCCGCAGATCTGCCCGGCCGGATTGATGCCGTTGCAGTTGATCGTCCCGTGGAGCTCGTCCTCCCCGTGCTCACTGTCGAGCGTAGCGAGCCGCTTGGTCTCCACGTCGCGTCGCGCGAGCTCCCGGTTCGGGTCCAGGTAGTGTCGCGGGTCGGTCCGCCGCTTCCACTCCAGCCACAGGCGCCGCGAGCGATCGGTGTTGAGATCGTCCTCGATTTCGAACCCCATGTTGCGCGCGAAGGCCTGCGCGCCGGGGCCGACCAGCAGGTGGTGGTCGGTCTGGTCCATCACGGCCTGCGCGACGCTCGAGGGGGTGCGTACTCCTTCGAGCGCGGCGACCCCGCCGGCGCGACGCATTGGACCATGCATGCAGCAGGCGTCGAGCTGCACGATGCCGTCGGCATTGGGCCGCCCCCCGTAGCCGACGCTGGCGTCTTCCGGGTCGAGCTCAACGATGTTGACCCCGGCAACGAGCGAGTCGAGTACGTCGTCACCTGCGGTGATTCGTCGGAATGCCAGCTCGACGCAGGTCTCAGTACCGCCGTTGCGAAACCGGTTGCCGTTTGCCGACGAGATGACGACCGCCTTTGGCGACTGGCGTGTGAGCACAGCCGGTGCGCGGCCGAACGCCTGGCTCGGTGTGGCAGACGCCAATCCCGCGGCGGCGCCCGCAATGACGAACTCGCGACGGTTGACTCTGGTCATGGCTTTCTCCTGCGTTGGCCCGGTATGGTAGCAGGACCGGGTGGCGAACCCCCCCCGTCGCAGGCACTGAAGCCCGTAGCGCACAGCCCGCGAGCAGTTCAAGGCGTCACGATCCGCTGAATCGTCCACACGATTCCGGTTGCCGCGATGACGAGCGAGGCCGGAATCACGACCCAGCGTCGATACCAACGCTGGCGGTGCACCTGAAAGACGGCACCGAAGGCGAGCCCGATTACGGTCAACTGGCCCCCCTCGACCCCGACGTTGAACGACAGCAGCGCGGTGACGAACTCGGACCGGGGCAACCCGAGCTCGGCCAGCACGCCGGCAAATCCCATCCCGTGAAGCAGGCCGAAGCTGAACACGAGGGCAACCCGCCACGGTCGCAGATCGCGCGTGACCAGATTCTCGACCGCCACATAGGCTATGGACAACGCGATGAGCGGCTCGACGACCGCGGGAGGCAGCGCGAACACCCCATAGATCGCCAGCCCGAGCGTGATGGTGTGGGCGACGGTGAAGGCGGTCACCTGCAGCAGCATCGGCTTCAGCCGTGTGCTCAGCAGGAAGAGCCCGAGCACGAACAGGATGTGGTCCAGCCCCTTTGGCAGGATGTGAGTGTAGCCGAGCTGGAGATACTGTCGGGAAACCTGCAGCCGGGTCATCGGCTGAAGATCGGCGAGCACGAACGGCGCGCTGCGCTCGCCGGTCATCAGCCAGCGGGTCACGGTGTCGCCCCGATCGACCGACAGGGTCAGCGGGTACTGGTCCACCACCAGGCCGTAGGCGAATTGGAAGCGCTCGCCACCCTCCGGGAGGACCCCGGACAGGCGGAACATGCCCGGCTCGCCCCAGCCCATCGGTGCAGTCGGGTCGTGCTCGACCGGCCCGATGTAGTCGACGCGGTCGATGTCGGTCGGCTCCTCATTGAAGAGGACCAACACCTCCTCGGCGAACCGGTCGGTCAGCTCCGCCAGTTGCCTGTCTCGTTCCACGTAGTCGGGGACGACGAGGCCGCCGTCGGGCGCGAGCATCAGCCAGAGCCAGTCGGGGTCGTTCACGACGTCGATCTGATACGTGTTCTCGGTGAATGTGACCAGAACGTGGGTGTTTTCGGTCTCGTGCCCGCTGATTGGAACCTCAACGGCCAGCCCGAGCGTCAAAAGGGCGGCTAGGGACGGTAGACCGTGTCGGCATGTGCGCATGGATCTGCCGGCATTGTAGGAGGCACGAAAGGATTTTCATACCGGCGTCGTCTTTGTACCCCAGTCGCTAAGCCGAATACGCCATGTGACCCACTTCACAAGCCGGGTCGGGTAGAATCGTCGGCAATCTGGAGGAGAACACCGTGCGCCATTTCTTGCTTTCGTTGACACTCGTGCTGACGCTGGCCGCGGCCGGCGCCGCCCAAGACCTGCCGAATGTCGAGCAGTTCGGACCGCAGGTCGGCGACGTCGTACCGGCGTTCAGCCTGACCGACCAGAACGGACAGACACAGACCCTCGAGTCGATCATGGGGCCGAATGGAGCGATGCTGGTGTTCAACCGTTCGGCCGACTGGTGACCGTACTGCAAGACGCAGCTCGTGGAGCTGCAAAGCCGCTACGCCGACATTCAGGTCCAGGGGTTGGGGCTGGCCGCTCTGACCTACGATTCGGTCGAGACACTGCGGACCTTCTCGGAGGCGCGTGGTATCGAGTTTCCGGTCATGTCGGATGACGGGTCCGCCGTCATTCAGGAGTACGGCCTCCTCAACCGCGAGCAGCAGGAGGGCACGCGTTTCTACGGCATCCCGTATCCGGGCACGTTCATCCTCGACACCGAGGGGCGCGTTACGGCACGGTTCTTCGAGCAGGCGTATCAGGAGCGATTCACCGTCTCGAGCATCATGGTCGCGCTCGGGGATGCGGTGGACGGCACCGACCGGAGCGCTACGCGACTGACCACGGACCATCTCGAGGCGCTGGTCTATGCGACCGATGGCACGGTGGCGCCCGGCAACCGGTTCTCGCTCGTCGTGGACGTCACCCCGAAGGACGGGATGCACGTCTATGCGCCAGGCGACCACACCTATCGGGTCATCAGCTTGCGCGTCGACACGCCGGATTTCATTAGGGCAAACGAGGTCACCTACCCAGAGTCTGAGAACTACCACTTCGAGCCGCTCGACGAGCGGGTGGAGGTGTACGAGCGGCCGTTCAGCCTGGTGCAGGAGGTGGCCATCCCGATGAACCGCGAGATCGCCGGGCTGGCGGCGCAGCCGGGTGCAACGCTCACCATCGAAGGCGCGCTCGAGTATCAGGCGTGCGACGACGCGATCTGCTACACGCCGGTCGATCTACCGGTCAGCTGGACCTTCAATTGGCGGTCACTCGTACGCTGAGGGGCGGTGAACCCAAGGAGTCAGAAGTCAGAATGGAAGCGGCGAAGCCCGCCGATTCCATTCTGACTCCTGCCTTCTAACTTCTGTCTCCTTAGTGCATGCTTCTTCACAGTTCTCTCACCTGCCGATTTCCTACGAAGAATCCGGCGGCCACCAGCGACAACAGCAACCCGTCGGCGGCGATGACCGTCGGCGCCGAGAACTGCGTGATGAAGTAGCCGCTGACCAGACTGCCCAGCGGCATCCCGCCACGGAAGGCGACCAGATAGANGCTGATGACACGGCCCCGGAGCTCGTCCGGTACCGTCAGCTGCACCAGGGAATTGGTCAGCGAGAAGATCATCAGCAGCGCTGCTCCGCTCAGAAACAGCAGCACGTAGCTGAATCCGCCGATCGGCAGCAACGCGAACGTCGCGACGATGCCGCCGAACACCACCTGCACCAACAGCAGCGTGCGCCCCATGTGATCGAACTGGCCCAGCCAGGCGACAATGAGCGCCCCGACGACGGCGCCTGCCCCGAGCATCGTCATCATCTGGCTGAGATGCGCGGCGTCGTTGGCGAAGACCGGCAGAAAGGCTCTAACNGGCAGGGCCAGCGACGTTGTGGCGAAGGCCAGCACGGTGAGCGCGAGCAGGGCGCCGCCATGCCGGACGTACCGCAGCCCGCCTCTCAGCTCGGTCAGAATCCGTTCCNGGGTGGCCGGCGCCGGCGGGGGCACCCGCATGAGCCCGAGGACGGCGATGACGACCAGAAACGACAGCCCGTTCAGACCGAAACAGGCCGCCATGCCGAAGCCCACCAGCACCACTCCACCGATGGCCGGGCCGACCGCCTGGGCGAGGTTGAACTGGATCGAGTTGAGCGCTATTGCGTTCGGCAGATGCTGCCGCGGCACCAGTGACGGGAGCAACGACTGGAACGCCGGTCCACCGAACGCTTGTGCCAGCCCGGAGATGAACGACAACGCCAGGATGTAGCGCACCCGGGTGATGTCGAAGAAGACAATCGCGGTGAGCGCCAGGGCACAGGTCATCTGCACCGCCTGCGACCCCATCAGCAGATGCCGGCGGTCGTGACGGTCGGCGATGACCCCGCCGATCAACGTGAACAGCAGCAGCGGCAGCTCGGCGAGAAAGGTGTTGAGCCCGAGGATGAACGCCGATCCGGTCAGACTCAGAATGAGCCACTGCTGGGCGAACCGCTGCACCCAGGTGCCCATGGCCGAGGTGAAGGCCGCCAGCCACACATTGCGGAACTTGCTGAAGGTGAACGCTACGGCGAGCCGCCGAAGTACCGCAGACCAGATCGGCGGCGTGGCGGTCGGGGTGCCGGTGGCGTCGGGCGCGTTGGTGGGGGTGTCTGGTGCCTGCTCGGCCACTGGATGTACAGTCCTTCACCCAGGAAGATGATGCGGGTCAAGACCCCTTGGCCAGGTAAGAAGAAGAGGAACGGGCCGAGGGCGGCGACCTGCCCCCTGGCGGGAGACCGCGGTCATGGTATCACCACGTAAGGACGACCCGCAGGTGCGCGGCATTTCGGTTTTTCTCGTGCCCGTCGTTTAGGAGCACGTCCCCCTCACGGCACTCGCAATTTCTCTTGCATCCGCAGCCGGTAGCAAGCTATATTTGGATAGCGAAGAAAAAGCGAAAGATGTCTACTGCCTCTGTTGCCCGTCTCGAGTCGTTGCTGCGCGCGGAAAAGCTTGATCGGGCCACGTTTTCGGCACTTGACCGAAAACCTGACGATCTGGTCGAAACAGGCCTGGTTGCGCTCGACGAGCTACTGGGTGGTGGGTTTGTGCGCGGCCACCTGTCGGAAATCGTCGGGCCGCGTTCATCCGGTCGCACGAGCCTGCTGGCCTCGGTGCTCGCGGCCGCCACGGCGCGTGGAGAGGTCGTAGCGCTCATAGACCCCTGCGACCGGTTCGATCCGGTGTCGGGTGCCGCGGCCGGCCTCGATCTGTCCAGTCTGTTATGGGTCCGTGAACGAGGCCGGGAGCTGTCGCGCGACCTGTCGCAGACCGTCAAGCGGGCGCTCAAAGCGATAGGGCTGGTACTGGATGCTGGTGGGTTCGGCGTCGTGGTGCTCGATCTGACGGATCTGCCCGAGCGTGCAATCCGGCAGATCCCGATGACGACTTGGATGCGGGTGTCACGCCTGCTCGAAGACAGCCAGACCGTCGGGCTGCTGCTCGGATCGGAGCCGATCNCGCGAAGCGCGGAAGGGCAGACGGTGGTATTGCAGTCCAGCCCGATCGCCGGCCGGTGGTCGGGCACGCACGACCGGAACCGGTTGCTTCAGGGACTCGAGTGTCAGGCCCGGGTCATCCGGACCCGCCGGCCACGCGACGAGTTTGTCACCCTGTGTTCCGAGTACCCCGCACCGCACGTACAGGCGACGGCATGGCTGCCTCGATCGGGGCCGTCGGAGACGGCCCAAGGCGCGCACGTGCGCGCCTCGCGGGTGCGGAGTGGGGCCTTGGGGGTCCCCGCGCAGCCCCCGCGTGGGGTTCGGGGCGAAGCCCCGATTAGCTGATGTTCGTCTGTCTCTACGCCCCGCCACGCGGTCTGGCCTTCCGAACTGACGATGGGGCGCCACGCGGTAAACGTGTGACCGCCCAGCTCGTGCATCTGGCGCGTGAGTATTCCCCACGCATCGAGATCCATGGCGACAACCTCGTGGTGCTCGACGCCACCGGCCTGACAAGCATGTTCGGCGATGCCCGGGAACTGGGCGCGACTCTGCGTCGGTCGGCTGCCGACCGGGGGCTGTATCTCCGCATTGCGGTTGCATCCACCCGGACCGCGGTGCTGCTGGTCGTGCAGGAACGGAGCGGACTGACGGTGATTGAACCGGGTCGGGAAGCATCCACCCTGGCGTCGCTGTCGCTCGACGTGCTGAAGACGCTGGCGCAGGAGCAGGCGCAGAAGCCTGCGGCACGGATGCGTCGCGGCTCCCGGGTGTCGGGCGCCGCACTGGCCATTCCGGCCTTTACCTTGCTGTCCACGGTGCGCCGCTGGGGGATTCGCACCCTGGGCGATCTGGCGCACCTCCCCTCGGCCGAGCTGTTCGAGCGGCTGGGCGTGGGTGGGCTGACCTTGCAGCGGTTTGCTCGGGGCGAGGACGACGGTCCGCTCGTGCCGGCAGTGGTCGAGGAACGATTCGAGTCGACGCTGGCGCTCGAATGGCCGGTCGAGGGGCTCGAGCCGTTGTCCTTCGTGCTGAGTCGAGTGTTCGACCAGTTGTGCGCGCGGCTCGAGCGCGCCGGTGTTGGAGCCGCGGTGCTCCATGTGCACCTGAAGCTGGTGACACGGGAAATGCATACCCGCACGTTGCAACTGCCGACCCCGTTGCGCGACCCCCGGGTGCTGCGCACACTCGTCCTGCTCGATCTGGAATCGCACCCCCCGTCTGCCGGTATCGACCAGGTCACGGTGGTGGTCGACCCGGTGCCGGCGCGCACCCAGCAGTTCTCGTTACTCGAGCGCGCGCGGCCTTCCCCGGAGAAGGTCTCGACATTGGTGGCCCGGTTGACCGCTCTGGCCGGCGCGGGTCGATGCGGGTCGCCCGCGCTGGTCGATTCGCACGATACCGCGGGTTTCGAGATGCGGACATTTGCACCGCAGGCTCGTCGACCCGTTCGACCCGACGCTGGTGCGTCTCGCTCCCCTCGACTTGGCTCGGGACAGGCAGAGCAGGTCAAAAGCCGGAGGGGGGGCAGTGTGCGGGAGACACCGGTGGACGGCGACTGGCGACGGGACAGGGACGAATGCCTTAAGGAGACGGGAGACAGGAGACAGGAGGCAGGAGGTAGGAGACAGGAGACAGGAGAGCCCATGCGCCCCATGCTGCGGCGGTTTCGGGTACCGGTTGCGGCGCGTGTGAGGGTCCAAAAAGGCCGACCAAGCAGAGTCATGGCGCCGCAAGTGTCCGGTGGCGAAGTCGTGCGCTGGGCCGGTCCCTGGCGCACCTCGGGGCAATGGTGGACCGATGCCCCAGCGCCGCAAGTCCGCGGTGAAAGTCCAGCGTCGCATCGAGAGCCCTGGGACCGCGACGAATGGGATGTCGCGTTGACCGGTGGTGGTGTGTATCGAATTTTCCACAACCGCCGGGTCGACCGATGGTTCCTGGAGGGGATGGTGGACTGAGCAACGAAGGAGGCAGGAGGCAGGAGGCGGGAGGAAAACCATGCATATGGCACCGGCTGAAACTTTTCAGGATCTGGTCGTTTGGCAAAAGAGTCATCAGTTTGTATTGCAGCTCTATCGTCACTCGGCAGATTTCCCAAAGTCAGAGATCTTCGGCCTTACCCAACAGCTTCGTCGTGCGGCTGTTTCAATTCCCGCCAACATTGCCGAAGGGTTCAAAAGGCGTGGTCGAACTGACAAAGCTCGGTTCATGAACATTGCGCAAGGCTCTTTGGAAGAGACTCGCTATTACTTGATTCTTGCTAAAGATCTTGGGTTTCTGGACACTCGGAAATTACTCGCTGATCTGGAAGAAGTTGGGCGCATCCTCGGCGCCTACCGTAGAACGCTCCGTTCTCCCGCCTCCCGCCTCCTGCCTCCTGCCTCCTGACGTTCATGTACGTCGAGCTCCACGCCTCGTCCGCGTTCTCTTTTTTTGACGGTGCGTCCTTACCTGAGGCCCTGGTCGACCGGGCGGCCGATCTGGGGTATCCCGCGCTTGCCCTGCTCGATCGGGACGGGGTGTATGGCGCGCCCCGATTCCACAAGGCGGCGCTGGCGGCCGGCATCAAACCGATCGTCGGGTGCGAGCTGACGATTGCCAAAGGTCTAGGAGGGGCTGGCTGCTGGCGTCTGCCGGTGCTGGTCGAGTCGGCGGAGGGGTATCGGAACCTGTGCCGATTGTTGACACGCATGAAGCTCGATGCACCCAAGGGCGAGGGGGTTCTGACGCTGGACGATCTCGACGGGGGCACCACCGGGCTCGTGGCGCTGGCTGGTCGCGCGGCGCTCACGGGGCACTGCTACGGGGTGGGTGGGCTGCTCGATCGGCTCGTCGGGGTGTTCGGCCGGTCGCAGGTTTACATCGAGCTCCAACGACATCTGCTGCGAGACGAGGAGCTTGACAACCAGGCACTCAGCGCGCTGGCCGACGCCTATCATGTCCCGCTCGTCGCGACCAACGGTGTGCGGTTTGCGGTCGCCGAGGACCGCCCGCTGTATGACCTGCAAACCTGTCTGCGGCACAAGACCACGCTCGACCGAGCTGGTCGACGTCTGACCCGCAATGCCGAGCGGTATCTGAAGGCGCCCACTGCGATGACCCGGCTGTTCCGCGACCGGCCGGATGCGCTGGCGGCCGCCGGCGAGCTCGCCGACCGACTGAGCTACACGATGGCTGACCTGGGCTATCGGTTTCCCGTCTATCCGGTGCCGGCCGGCGACACGATGATTTCGTTTCTGCGCGCCATTACCGAGGTCGGCGCCCGCGAGCGCTATCGCCCGTATCACGAACGTGCCCGGCGGCAGATCGCGCGTGAGCTCGACCTGATCGAGAAGCTCGATCTGGCCGGGTATTTTCTGATCGTGTGGGACCTCGTGAATTTCTGCCGGCAACAGGACATCCTCGTGCAGGGTCGTGGATCGGCCGCCAACAGTGCCGTCTGCTACAGCCTGGGGATTACCGCGGTCGATCCGGTTGGGATGGATTTGCTCTTCGAGCGCTTTCTGTCTGAGGAGCGTGGCGAGTGGCCCGATATCGATCTGGATCTGCCGAGTGGCGACCGCCGGGAGCGGGTGATCCAGTATGTCTACGAGCGGTATGGCCGGCTGGGCGCTGGGATGACCGCTAACGTCATCACTTACCGCGGTCGCAGCGCCGCGCGCGACGTCGGCAAGGTGTTGTCGATCGCTCCCGATCAGATCGACCGACTCGCCAAGGTGATGAACCACTTCGAATGGACCGACCCGGAGGACACGCTCGCGCGCCGGCTCGACGACGTCGGCATCGACCGGACCAACCCGCGGGTCGGGCAGTTCAGCGTGTTGTGGCGGCGTATGCAGGACCTGCCCCGTCATCTCGGCCAGCACTCCGGCGGGATGGTTATCTGCCAGGGACGGCTCGACGAGGTGGTGCCGCTCGAGAACGCCAGCATGCCGGGTCGTGCCGTCGTGCAGTGGGACAAGGATGACTGCGCCGACATGGGGATCGTAAAAGTCGATCTGCTCGGGCTGGGGATGATGGCGGCTCTGCAGGACACGTTCACGCTGATCAACGGGGAGCGTGCGGACCGGACGGGCGCGGTCGATCTCGCCACGCTGCCACCCGACGACCCGGCCGTCTACCAGATGCTGCAGCGCGCCGACACGATCGGCCTGTTCCAGGTCGAGTCCCGCGCCCAGATGGCGACGTTGCCGCGTCTGCGGCCGGAACGGTTCTACGACATCGTGGTCGAGGTGGCGATTATCCGTCCCGGCCCGATCGTGGGGAAGATGGTGCATCCCTACATGAAGCGGCGCGCGGGGCGCGAACCGGTGCAGTACCCGCACCCCTCGCTCGAGCCGATCTTGCGTCGCACGCTCGGGGTGCCGTTGTTTCAGGAGCAGTTGCTCCGAGTCGCGATGGTCGCGGCCGGGTTCTCGGGTGGGCAGGCTGAGGAATTGCGGCGCGCGTTCGGCTTCAAGCGGTCGGAGCGGCGGATGGCGGAGATCGAGGTGACGCTCCGTGACGGAATGGCTAGACGAGGTATCACGGGCGACCCGGCCGATCAGATCGTACGGTCGATCACCTCCTTCGCGCTGTATGGCTTTCCCGAGTCCCATGCTGCGAGCTTCGCGCTGCTGGTCTATGCCAGCGCCTATCTGAAGGCGCATTACCCGGCGGCGTTCTACACGGCGTTGCTGAACAACCAGCCGATGGGGTTCTATCATCCGGCCACTCTGGTCAAGGACGCACAGCGGCGTGGTGTGCGGTTTGTGAGGATCGATGTACAGCACTCTGACTGGTCGTGCACCGTGGAGCCCGATGGGGCGATCCGGCTCGGGCTGCGGTATGTCACCGGCCTCGGTGAGAAGCAGGGGAGGGCGATACAAACGGCAGGAGACAGGAGACAGGAGACAGGAGACAGGGGGGCGCCGCTGGTGTGTCCCAAGTGCGGGTGCGATGACCCCTCGATGGTGGAGGTCGTGGATGGAGCGACACCGCGAGCCAGGGGATTCTGTAGCACCTGTGCGGCCGACTGGGCGCTGGGAGAACAGGGCAACCTGTCCGTGGGGGCGGCGGGATCTCGATTTGCGTCGGTCGAGGATTTGATTGCCCGAACCGGGCTGCGGCGAGACGAGCTGGCGATCCTGGCGGAGATCGGCGCGCTCAACGCGTTTGGCTATGACCGCCGGACGGCGCTCTGGCAGATCGAGCGCGCGGTGAGAGAGCCGGGGGAGTTGTTCAAGACGAAGGAGACAGGAGACAGGAGGCAGGAGGCAGGAGGCAGGCGTGCCGCGCAATCGTCGCCGGCACGCACGAACGAAAAACAAAAAACACGATCGCCGCTGCCGCTGATGACGCCGGACGAACGGGTGGTGGCCGACTATGCCGGTACGGGGCTGACGATCGGGCCGCACCCGGTCGCGTTTCGGCGGCAGGAGCTGGCGTTGCGTGGGGTGTTGCGCGCGATCGATCTGCCGCAGGCTCGCAACGGCCGGCGGATTCGGGTGGCGGGTACCGTCATTACCCGTCAGCGTCCGGGGACCGCCAAAGGGTTCGTGTTTCTGACGCTAGAAGACGAAACCGGCGTTTCGAACATCATCGTCCGGCCCGACGTGTTTGCGGTCGACCGGGTCACGATTCTCGAACGGTCGTTTCTGCTGGTGGAGGGGGTGCTCCAACTGCAGGACGGCGTGACGTCCGTCAAGGCGGAGCGTTTTCACGACTTCGCCTTCGGCGAGGAGGCGACTCCCGAGTCGAGAGATTTCTATTGAGGGGCTCGCAGCCGATCGCCCGGCTGCTCGCCGTCAGGAGACAGGAGACAGGAGAAGACCAATCCTCCGTTGTCACGCAAGAATGAACCGGAAGCAGTCGCGTGGCGCGGCGCCNGGCTGGCAAGGCGCGACGAGGGAGCATACAGGCAGTATGTGAACGAGGAAGCAACGCCGTCCAGACGGGATGCCCTGCCGCGCGACTATTCGGTCGGGCCGAGGGTGATGCTACCGTTGACCGTCTTCAGGCGCAGGTCGGGGCCGCCCTCGCCCAGCGTGCCTTCCACCCGCCGACGGGTCGCGCGGGTCGTGTTGACCGGGAGGTCAGTGGTTATCCGGCCGTTCGTCGTCCGGATCTCGAGATCGGCGTTGATCTGTTCCGGCACGTTCAGTCTGATGCTGCCGTTCACGGTTTCGAAGGCGGCTTCGCCGTCCCAGGATGTCTCGCCGAAGGCGGCGCTGATCGACCCGTTCACGGTCTTGNCGCTGGCGGCGCCCTCCGAGGTCGACACACGGACGTTGCCGTTGACCGTTTGTGCCCGGACATCAGCGGTGAGATCTTCGGCCTGGATCGCGCCGTTCACCATCCGACCGGCGAACCGAACACCGGCCGGCACGCTGACGTCGAACTCGACCTTGACGTCATTCCTTCGCGTGCTGTTCCGGCCGCTGTCTCCAGGCGCGCACTCGTTCGGTTGGCTGCCGCTCGACGGATATACGGCACAGATCGTCACTCCATCGGCATGCTCGACCACCACGATCTCGACCTCGTTCGGGTCACTGCGGAGCCCTTTGCGCACTGCCGTGACTTGAACGGTGTTCCCGGTGGCCGGCATGGCGGTCAGCTTACCGTTGATTCCTTTGATCTCGAGCCACTGGTCCTCGTCGACCTGGCCGCTCCATTCGAAGGTACTGTCGGCTTCGCGCCCGAGACTGAAACTGGTTTCGCCGGCGTGGATGCCGCAGCCGGTGAGTCCGGTCAGGGCAATCGTGAGCACGACAGCAGTCGTAACACGGGACATAGGGCCTCCTGAAGCGGACCACCAAGCAGAAATTCGTTGTCCGGTCTGAAGCGTTAGACGGGTAAGCCTGGGCGAAAGTTCGCCCGTTCGCTTTCCGGAAATCGGCCAGGAACCAGGAGGAAGGGACGGTTGCCGGAGCGTGGCGTCCGTTTGGCAAGGCGCGACGAGGGAGCAGACTGGNGGTCTGTGACCGAGGAAGCAACGCCGTCCAGGCGGGGCCCCCGCCCGGCAACCTAGAGCTTGAACCGGGCGGCTGCCGCGAGTGGAGCGTTGAGAAACTGGATGAACGGTGCCAGCGTGGTGAAGCGTCGCACAAGCGTCCCGTAGAACCGGGGACTTATGGCCAGCTTCGGGTCGAGCTCCTCGCCGACCAGAAACTGTTTCAGCCGCAGGTACTCCGCCGCCTCATGATCCTGTGAATACCCGCGTGGCACGCGTTTCAGCATGGCGCCTCTGACCCCGCCCAGGCGCCGGAACGCGGGTGACTCCGCCAGACTCCGGAAGGTGCGGAGGTTGGTCACGACGTGTTCGCGGATCCGCTGCAGTTGGGGAGTCTGCGGGGCATACACACCGCCCCCGATCCACAGCTGGTCGGGGGCAAGATGAAAGTAGAGNCCCGCACTCTCGTGCTTGGGCAACACCTGGTGCGAGAACGAAGCGGCGACGTGGGTCTTGTAGGGGGTCTTGTCGGCCGAGAACCGCGTGTCGCGGTAAACCCGATACATAGACCGTGGCGAGGCCACCAGGTCGGGTGCGATTTGGGGGAAATCCTCGGCCAGCCGTTCGATGACCGCGAGCATCGGTCCGCGCACCTGGGCCTCGTAGTCGTCCTTGTGCGCACCGAACCACTCCCGGGTGTTGTTCCGCTTGAGGGCCTGGAGGAACTTGAGCGTGTCGGGACTAAACCGCGGCGCGGGGCGACTCATGGCGGGAGTATACCTAGCAGGGCGCTGAAGAACGACAAGGATCAGTTTCCGGCGTCGTACTCAAGCCGCGGCCGGCCGGGACAAGGCGCGACGAGGGAGCAGACTGGCGGTCTGTGACCCCTGCAAGCCAAAGCCGCGACGCCGGCCATTTCGGGATGCCCCGCCCGGAAACCTAGTCGATCCACCGGACGTGTGGCGCCAGCGACCAGTCGAACGCATCGAGCCGGTCCGGCCCCAGCCGGTCCACCGCGGCCAGGATCCGAGCGGCCTGGACCAGTAGATCGGCCACGTCGATCTTCTGACAGACAGGCGCGTACGGTCTCAAATAGCCGGCGCCCCTGGTGAGCATGTAGACCGCTCCATGATGGTTGCCTCGCTGCACGTGATACAGCGCGACGCCGATCTGCAGGATGCCCTGATAGAGCGCGCGCACCGGTCGCGTCTCGTCGTGCCAGAGGACCTCGAGCGTCTCATGCTGGTGGAAGAACTCGCCGCGGTTGAGCTGTTCGATCCCGCGACGCAGCAGGCATGGCGCCGGTTCTTCGCAGGGGTTCGACATCGAGGAGATTCTAGTCTCACGGTGAGGTTACCGTGCGCGGGCCGGAGACCCGCAGTGTGAGGAATCGTCGGCGGGCTGCTATCATGCTGCGGTTTCGCGTCCCGGTTTGGGACGCCGAGTATGACGCAACGAACCTCTCACACAGGACACCAGATTGGCTCCGATTTATCGTCCCAAGATCAAACGCAAGCGATCCAAGTTGCACGGCTGGGGAGTCTTCGCCCTCGAGGACCTCAACAAGAACAAGCGAATTGTCACCTACGACGGTGAGAAGATTTCCTCCACGGAGAGCGCCATCCGGGAGGACCGGTATCTCAATCGTGGAGAAATCTGGTGCTTCAGACTGACCCAGCGCACGGTTNTCGACGCCAATGTCGGCGGGAACGTCGCTCGCTTCGTCAACCACTCCTGCACGCCCAACTGTTACAGCAACATCATCGACGGCGAGATCTGGATCATCGCCGGCCGGCAGGTGAAGGAGGGTGAGGAGCTCACCTACAACTACTTCACCGACGGCGACAAGGAAATCCAGTGTCGGTGTCGTCCGGGGTGTGAGAATAAGCTCTGAGGGCCGAGGAGACAGGAGGCAGGAGACAGGAGAAGCCGGTGGGCTTCGCCAACTGTTTTCTATCCGTCCAATCGTGCACGCCGTCTACCTGCATGGGTTCGCGTCGTCCCCGAGCTCGTCAAAGGCATTGTTCCTGGGCGAGCGCTTGGCGGCGTCCGGCATCACGCTGCACTGTCCCGACCTCAACGAGCCGAACTTCTCCACGTTGACCGTGTCCCGCATGATCGGCCAGGTCGAGCGCCTGATTGCGGGGCTCGAACCAGGGCCGGTTGCGCTGGTCGGGTCGAGCTTGGGCGCGTTTGTGGCGCTGCATGCTGCTGAGCGGCGGCGGCGATTGGGTCGGGACGTCTTGGTGGCGGTCGCACCCGACCACCCGATCGAGCGGCTGGTGCTCCTGGCGCCGGCACTCGATTTCGGTGCCAACCGGATGAAGCACCTCGGGCCGGATGGGCTCGCCCACTGGCGCATGACCAANCGGCTCGAGGTGGAGCACTATGCGGAGGGCCGCGTCAGAACCGTGCACTACGACCTGTATGAGGATGCCCGGCAGTACGACAGCTTCGCGGCGGCGGCGACACTGCCGACGTTGATTCTTCAGGGGCGCCACGACGAAGTGGTCGACCCGGAAATGGTCGAGCGCTACGCGCGCGGTCGGCGCCACGTCACGCTGGTGCTGCTCGATGACGACCATCAGTTGAAGGCGAGTCTGGAGCTGGTCTGGCGGGAGACGGCGGTTTTTCTCGGGTTGCCCGCGTCGACGGCGTAAACTGCCGGGCGCAGAGCCCCTGGCCGACACAACGGGTACAGCGTGATGCGCGACCCTTTCGTCTCCGTAATCATTCCAGTCTTGCGAGACGCCAAACCGCTCGCCGAGCTGCTGANACGCTTGGATCAGGTCGGTCGGGTGGAGATGGAAGTAATCGTCGCCAGCGGCGACGCCAGCGATCCGGCACTCGACGTTGTGCGTCGAAGGTGGCCCTCGGTCCAGTGGGTCGAGTGCTCACCGGGGCGCGCCCGCCAGATGAACGCGGGGGCGGAGGTTGCGACAGGGCAGTGGTTGCTGTTCCTGCATGCCGACGCCCGGCTCGGGGAGGGGTGGCTCGACGAGATCCGGTGTGGCGCCGAGGACGATGCCGTTGGCGGCTGCTTTCGGCTGGAGATCGACACGCCGCGGTGGCAGGCGCGTGTCATCGAGCACGGAGTGCGCTGGCGGGTGCGCTGGCTCGGGCTGGCCTACGGCGACCAGGGGCTGTTCATCCGGCGCGACCTGTTTCGCGCCATGGAGGGCTACCGCCCGATGCCCGTGATGGAAGACGCCGACCTGGTGCGCCGAATGCGACGGCTCGGACGGCTGCGGTACTCGGCGGTCGGCGTGTCCGTCTCGGCGAGACGCTGGGAGCGGGACGGTTGGTTCCGGCGTACCGCCGCGAACCTGCGGATTCTCCTGTTCTACCTCGCCGGCCGCTCTCCGGACCGTCTGGCTGCGTCCTATCCCGCCTGGCAGGGCCCGACAGAAGCCGACCCCCAGCCCCGGCATCCCGTTGACAAGGTGCCGCCTGTGGGAGGACCATGAACGGGAGGTCCCAACGTATCTCGTACCATGACAGGCAGACCGACTGGAGGCGCACGATGTTGATCAAGAAGGCACCAGACATCCGTTCGTCGGAGATCACTGACGAGCGGCTGTATCGCAATCGGCGACAGTTCATCCAGGCGGCGTCCGGCGCTGCGATGGGTGCGGTGGCTGGCGCGACGGTGCTCGGTCAGTACGGCGGTGCGCTGCAGGCGCAGGAGCCGATTCCGAATTTGCAGAAGTCACCGTTCAGCACCGACGAGGCCCCCAACTCNTACGACGACATCACCACGTACAATAATTTCTACGAGTTTGGAATGGACAAGGGCGACCCGGCGCGCTATGCCGACGGGATGACGATCGCCCCCTGGTCGGTGCGGGTCGAAGGAGAGATGAACAAGCCGGCCGCCGACGTCGACATCGACGACATCCTGCGCCCGCACACGCTCGAAGAGCGTATCTATCGGTTGCGGTGTGTCGAGGCCTGGTCGATGGTGGTGCCGTGGGTCGGGTTTCCGCTGGGCGATCTGATCAAGCGCTTCGAGCCAACCTCGAAAGCCAACTTCGTGAAGTTCACGACGCTCTATCGGCCGGACGAGATGCGGGGGCAA
This sequence comes from Acidobacteriota bacterium, assembly GCA_002726085.1. Classification (GTDB taxonomy): domain Bacteria; phylum Acidobacteriota; class Vicinamibacteria; order Vicinamibacterales; family UBA8438; genus NP936. The sequence continues at coordinate 3,880 of PBRZ01000003.1, read as the reverse complement.
CGGTCGCGGTCGATGCAGTGGCCCTATGTCGAGGGTCTGCGGATGGACGAAGCGATGCACCCGCTGGCGATTCTCGCGGTCGGCGTGTATGGCAAGACCCTGCTGAACCAGCAGGGTGCGCCGCTGCGGCTGGTCGTACCATGGAAGTACGGGTTCAAGAGCATCAAGTCGATCGCCAAGATCGAGTTCGTCGAGGAGCAGCCGCGCAACTCCTGGAACGTATCGATCCCCAACGAGTACGGGTTCTATTCCAACGTGAACCCGGAGGTGGACCATCCCCGGTGGAGCCAGGCGAGCCATAAGACGATCGGCAGGTTCTTCGGTCGGGTCCCGACGCTGATGTTCAACGGCTACGCCGACCAGGTCGCGAGCCTCTACGACGGGATGGACCTCCGCGAGAATTACTGAGCGAGTCATGACGGTGCGCCGCGTCAAGCCGTGGGTGTTCGCGGCGTGCCTCATTCCGCTCGTGCTGCTGGTCTGGCGTGGCTTTACCGGCGGCCTCACCGCCAACCCGATCGAGTTCATCACCCATCGGACCGGAGACTGGACGCTCCGGTTCCTGCTGATCGCCCTCGCGATCACGCCGTTGCGGCGGATGATCGGATGGAGCGGTCTCGCGCAGCTGCGGCGGATGCTCGGGCTGTTCGCCTTTTTCTACGCGACGCTCCATTTCAGCACGTATCTGGTGCTGGACTTTTTCTTCGCGTTCGACCTGATCCTCGACGACATCGTCGAGCGGCGGTATGTCACCGCCGGGTTCACGGGGTTCGTGTCGCTCATCCCGCTGGCNGTGACGTCAACCCGACGAATGATCCGCCGGCTCGGTGGTGCGCGGTGGCAGCGGCTGCACCGGCTGGTCTACGTTGCGGCGATTGCCGGGGTCGTGCACTACCTCTGGCTGGTCAAGCTCGATATCCGGCCACCGTTGATGTACGCGGCGATTCTGGCGGTGCTGCTCGGGGCGCGCCTGTGGTTCCGGTTTGCGCGCGCGCGGTCGGACGCGAAGTCTGGCGTCGATTCATCGGNAGGTGTGCCGGTCGACGCCGACCCGGTGCGATGAGGGTGTTCCGGACCATGAATCCGCTCGGCGTGCACCGACGTCCTATTCGGCAGTAGAGCCATGCAAATTCCCATCGAAGACAGGACGATTCTCCGCGCGCCGGCCTACTCGGTGCGCCACGTATCCGGCGCCGCCGTGGCGCTCGACCCGGGCAGACCACACTGGATCGGCACCGACGAGCGCGGTCTCAGGCTGCTGGGACGATTCGATGGGCGCACACCGTTCGTGCAAGTCGTGCGCGACTATGCGACCGAGAGTGGTCTCGATGTGACCCGCGCCTGGCTCCATGTCGAGACATTCGCCCACGACGGCCTCCGGCAGGGCTTTCTCTCCACCGATGGCGCCGCGCCGGCGCCCTATCTCGGTCGGTCAGCCTACCTGGACACCGAGCGGCTGCAGGAGCTGTGGATCCAGGTCAACGACTTCTGCAATCTGAGCTGCGCCCATTGCCTCGTGTCGTCCGGGCCGGACCGCGAGCAGGGGCTCCCGACCGAGCGGATCAAGGGGGCGATCGACCAGGCAGTCGCACTCGGCGCCGAGCGGCTGTTTTTTACCGGGGGCGAGCCGCTGGCCCGGCCCGACATCCTGGAGCTCGTCGAGTGGGTCGTCACGACCCACCAGCGCGAGCTCGTCATTTTGACCAACGGCACGTTGTTCAAGGGCGATCGGCTCGAGCGGCTCGCCGCGCTGGCGGCCGAGGCGAACGCGCCGCGAGCAGCTGGAGAGTCGGGGGGACGCCTGGGAGTGTCGGACCTGGGCCGTGGACTGCGTATCCAGGTCAGCCTGGATGGCCCTACCGCCGAGATCAACGACCCGATCCGTGGTGCCGGGACCTTCGAGCGAATTCTCGAAGGGGTGGACACGGCGGTGGCGGCCGGGTTGCGGCCGACGCTGACGGCAACCATCCTGCGGCACAATCTCGAGGCGCTCGACGGCATCGTGCGACTGGCGAGCGAGCATGGCGTGCGCAACGTGCACCTGCTCTGGCCGCACCGGCGCGGTCGGGTGCTCGAGGGCGCCCTGGCCGATCTGCCGTCGGCCGAGGAGATCCTCGTGGCGGTGCGGAAGGCGCGGGCCACGGCGACCGAGCNCNGTGTCTCGATCGACAACATCGAGGAATTCCGGCTGCGGCTCGACGGCACACCGGGAATCAAGAACGACCTGGCGGGCGCCGGGTGGAGCAGTCTCTGTCTCTACACGGACGGGAACCTGTATCCGTCGCCATCGATGGCCGGGGTCACCGAGCTGCGGTGTGGCGATCTGGCGGAGCAGAGTCTCGAGACGATCTGGAAGACCAGCGCCGTGTGTCGGGATCTGCGCGAAGCGACGGTCGAACGCAAACCATTGTGCCGGTCGTGCTCGCTCCGCTTTCTGTGTGGCGGGGGTGACGTCGAGCATGGCTACTGGCCGGCCGCCGCCGGGGGGGAGCACCGCCGGGCCGCGTTCGTGGCACACGATCCGTACTGCGAGCTCTACAAGGGGCTGGCCGACGACACGCTGAATGACTTGGTGCGTGACGGACAGGTTGCCGTGCAGCCGCGGTCGGGGTACGACCGCCCGGTGGTCATTCGTGGTATGGGGGAGCACACCCTGCACGACGAGGATGCCATCGTACGCACGACGCACTCGGCCTGCGTGCTGTCTGAAGAGGTGCTCGACAAGTCGAGGCACACCGTGCGCGAGTTCTACGGCGACGCGGCGGAGAAACCGCAGGCGGAGCTGTGCTGTCCGGTGCAGCCGGACGCCGCCGATCTGGANCACATTCCCAAGGNGGTTGTTGAGCGCTTCTACGGCTGCGGCAGCCCCGTGACCGCCGCCGCACTCGTGGCCGGCGAGTCGATGGTCGATCTGGGGTCGGGCGCCGGGATCGACTGCTTCATCGCGGCGAAGAAAGTGGGAGCTCAGGGGCAGATCTACGGGATCGACATGACCGACCAGATGCTGTCGGTCGCCCGTGAATGTCAGCCGAAGGTGGCTGACGCGCTGGGCTACGACGCGGTGGAGTTCCGCCGGGGTTTCCTCGAGGAGATACCGGTAGACGACGCGGCCGTCGACGTCGTGACCTCGAACTGCGTCATCAATCTCTCACCGGACAAGCCGCGCGTCTTTCGCGAGATCTGGCGAGTGCTGAAGGACCACGGGCGGCTGGTCGTGGCCGACATCGTCTCTGGCGATGATGTGCCGCCGAAGATGCGGGCCGACGGCCAGCTCTGGGGCGAGTGTATTTCTGGCGCACTGACAGAGGAGGCGTTCCTCGCCGGAGTGGAGAAGGCGGGGTTCTACGGCGTCTCGGTGCTCAAGAAGACATTCTGGCGCGAGGTCGAAGGCTGCAAGTTCTACTCGGTGACCGTGCGCGGCTACAAGTTCGAGAAGAAGTCCGGCTGCCAGTTCATCGGGCAGTACGCTGTCTATCTCGGTCCACAGAAGGCGGTGATCGACGAGGAGGGCCACCTCTTCCCGCGAGGCGAGTCGGTCGAGGTCTGCACCGATACGGCCGCGAAGCTCTCGCACGCCCCCTACGCCGGCTCGTTCGCGATCGTCGACGGACCCGACGGTCTCAAGGACGTCACGGCGGACCTCGACGGCGATACCTGCTGCGAACCGGGCTGCTGCTAGGTTTCCTGGCGACGCGCCCGTCTGGACGGCGTTGCTTCCTCGGTCACAGCCCGCCTGGCTGCTCCCTCGTCGCGCCTTGCCAGCCGAACGCCTCGCCAGGAAACCGCCTCCTGCCTGTGCCGATGGGTACGTGGCGCAGGCCTTCAGGCCTTCCATGAGAGGACCAGCCGGTGTCAAGCCGGTCAGGGACCCTGGCTTCCA
>PBRZ01000002.1 GCA_002726085.1 Acidobacteriota bacterium | reverse complement strand
TCAAATGAAGAATTGATCCACATTGCAGATCCGGAGGGACAACTAATCAATATCCATGCTTTTTTACGTAAAGCATCGGAGCTCGAGGCGTTCGGCGGCGACGACAAAGCCGACCAGCAGACGCGGCCGCCGCTCGTCACGGCCGGTTGCGCACCGCGATCTCGTAGGCCGTGAACCTCGGCGCCAGACGTGGCTCGCGGGTTTCGACCCGAACGAGGATCGGCCCCTCGGCGGTGACCGGAACCGTGGCCGGCCCGGTCACGACCTGACGGGTCAACCGCCGGCCAGATTCCTCCAGAAACACCTCGACGCGATAACGGATGTCCTCGACCTGCGGCCGGACAGAGACCTCTACCGGACCGGACGCTTCCGCCCGCCATACATCGGCCAGGTCGTCATAGCCGAAGTGCCCGGTCGCTGCGCCGTTCGACGGCAGCGACGGGTGGCTTCCGCCCAGATCGCCCGCGGCGTCACCCGACGCGCCGTCCGGCACGGCCTCGATGTCGACCTCGATCAGGCTGTCCGGAGCCACCCGGTCGTAATTGTCGCCAAGCCCGATGACGAAGCCCCGCCCGTTCGTGTCGGCGAAGTACCCCACCTCGCTATCCCCCGGCATCCCCGTCGCACGGGGCCACCCGGAGCCGGCGCGTTCACCCTCGGGCGTCAGGATCCGCACGGTCATGGCCCCCGATCCCACCGTTGACTCGACCGGTCCGGTGTCCCCGTCGATGTATCGCCAGGACTGGAGCAGGCTGCGCACCACCCCGAGCTCGCCCGCCTGCGTGGCGACCCGGTAGTAGCGGTACTCACCCTGTGGAATCAGCTCGCCCACGGTGTAGAGCCCGGGCTCGATGGGGACGGCGTCGGCGACCGTCAGCCCTCCCTGGACGGGATTCTCGCAGCGCTCGACCTCCCGCTCGGCCTTTCGCACCGTCACGCCCACCACCTCGCGCAATGTCTCGGTCAGGCTGGCAGCGTCCGGCGCATCGAGGTAGCGTCCGCCGCCGGCCTCGGCGACCTCGCGCATCTGCTCGGCCTGCTCAGGCTCGAGATCGAAGCCCACCACGTAGGTGGACAGGTTCACGCCTGAACCCGCCAGGCGCGCAGCCACCTCCGCCGGGTCGCCGCCGCAGGTCTCCACACCATCGGTGATCAACACGATGAGCCGCTCGCGCGCGTCCACCGCCATCATGTCGGCGGCCGCCGCCTCGAGACTCTCGGCGATCGGCGTGTAGCCATACGGCGTCAGCCTCCGGGCCGCCGCTATCATCTCGATGGCATCGCCGCTGGAAAACGTGGTGAGCAGCTCGGTGTTCGGGCAGGACGCCTCCTCGGTCCACTCGAGCGAGGAATCGAAGCCGTAGGCCCGAAGCGCGCTGACGGTGTTCGTGCCCGCGAGCTCGACGGCGGCGCTCTCGAACGCGGCCATGGCGACGTCCATCTTCACCTGGTCGCCGGCGCGTCCGGCCATCGAGCCGCTGGCGTCGAGAATGAACTCGGTCGCGATCGGCCGGTCGTCGTCCGGTGACACAGGGGCACCGTCTCGGAGGTGAGCGAGACCGACCCCCGCGTGACCTCGATGATGCGCTCCTGCACGACGTCGAAGGCGGGGCAGCTGTTCACGCCGGTTTCCAGTTCGAGCACCTGGACCAGAGTGTCGGCCGAGGCCGCCGGCGTGTCGGGCAGCGCCGGCATGGCGAAGTCGGGGAGTGACGCGCTGGTGGCCGCCGCGAAGGCGGCGGGGGAGTCGGCGAGGTTGAACTCGCCGCCGCTGTTGAGCGCGATGTCGGCCAGCGGCGCCAGGTCCGCGCCGTCACCCATGGCGATGACGTCGATCGGCATGTCGCCCATCATCTCGGCCAGTGCGGCCGGATCGCCTTCGCACGTCTCCAGTCCGTCCGAAATGAGCAGAATGCGCCCGCCGCCGGCGGCCCGCATCTCCGACCGGGCGGCACGCAAGGCGTGGTCGATGTTCGTCGCCTGCCCGGTCGCGGCGACCGAGGCGACCATCGCGTCGATCTCGCCCCGGGTGGCGACGCGGCCGAAGGGGAGGGCCGAGACTCCCGCCTGACAGGCGACGGCCCGATCACGGTCCTCGCCGTTTGCGAAAAAGCGGACCGACACGTTGCGGCGCCCGACGATCTGATCGCCGAGGTCCCGGAAGAAGCCGCGAGCCAAGTCAATCTTGGGTACCCCGTCCAGTTCCTGGCGCATGCTGCCCGAGCGGTCGAACAGGATGATCACTCGCTGGTCCGGGTCGAGCGTCTCGGGCTCCTGCGGCACCTGGGCGGCCGGGGTTGCGGCGAGGCACGCGACGGTCAAGCAGAAGAGCAGTCTGCTCATGGTTGTCTCCAGAACTGGCCCTGCTATGGCGGACTGTTGTCTTGTGGCGGTTCAAGCTTGAAGTCTTCAGCCTCCCACCCCTCGACCGTACCGCCGATCAACAAGATCTTGCCCCGTACGGCCGAGACGACCGTGGACGAGAGACCGGCATTGGCCAGGACAATCCTGATCTCGGTGAGGCCTGTGAAGATCTCCGGCTCCTCCGCACACGGTCCGATTTGCCGGAGGCAGATCCGGAAGCTTGCGTCGGTCTTCTGACCGCCATCGTCGATCAGGTCGGGCTGCTGTTCTTTGTCGCGATCCATCCACTCCTCGCCCCAGTCCTGAACGTCTTCGCCGGCGCTGGTCACCAGTACGGCCGTCAGGTCTACGTCATCGCCGTCCGCCAGCGCCTGGTCCAGCTCAGACGAAAACGCTACGTCGACCCAGTCAGGGTCCTGCAGCCGGACGATCTGATGCTGCGCGCCCAGAGCCCCCACCTCGACGTCGACCTCTAACAGCTTCGAGACATCGACGTCTTCCGGGGTAAGGAGACGGTCGAGTGCGAGCGTGTACGAACCGAGACATCCTTGGGTCTGCTCGTAGGGATGGCCGCTCAGCGTGAGACCCTCGCTGCTGAACGCCTCGTATCCGGTGTAGGCATGAGAGAAGTCCACCCAAACGTCCGGGAACGTCAGGAACTCCTGCAGATCGCCGACCGCCGCGCCGGTGCGGTGGCTGAGCGTGTGGATGATTTACCGGACGGTGTCTTCGTTCTCGAACTGCTGTATGTAGGTGAAGAACAGACTGGCATCGTAGCCCAGCGACTCCAGCGGTCGCGCCGTGCAGCGCGTCAGGAGCAGAGGATAGACACTCCACTCCAGATTGCAAGCCGGGGCGAACAGCTCCACGGCCCAGTCGGCGGCGCCTTCCGACAGCCAGTCCCCCATGGTGTTCCACGGGCCCTCGGCCGCTTCGGGGCATTGAAGGCATCCGTTCGTGAATGCGTAGTGAGCCTGATGGAACAGCTCGTGAATCATGATGCCACGCAGCGCGCACGGGGAGAATCCCCCGGCCGCGCGCACGTGAATCCCGCCCTCCTCGTAGGCGGCCGGCAAGAAGTACGCCGGTGAGGTCGCCGTGCCGGCACCCGGTTCGGCGCACAGCGACGCAGCCGGATTCGCATCGGGCCCCGTGGCCTCAGTCGGCGGGTCGTCATCAATATAGATGTCGAACGAGAACGGATTCGTGTTGAAGAACCCGGCGATGTCCGGCCACACCTCTGCCGCGAGAGACCCAACCTCGGTCGCGACCTGCTCGAAGCCAGCGTCGTAGTGCACGCGTATGTCGCGTCCGGCGACCGGCACCGTCATGACGGTGGGTTCGCATCGCATAGAGCGGCTTCAGGCTCACCAGACGCCGCCACCAGGGCGTCCTGACGCGCGCCATTAGGCCGCTCCCTCGCTGGCGGACGAGCCGGCGAAGGTCCGCCTGGACCGCGGCGGGATACGCGTCCATCCGCTCGCCGACCCGGGACAGGAGCACGTCCGGCACGACATTCGAGGCCGTCTCGCCGCCATACGCGTCTGGAACCGCGCTGCGGTCACCGAAAAAGAGCGCCACGAGGATCTGGTCTCTGCCTCCATCCGTTCGAGCGATCTGCCCCGCACCGCCGCCTCGATGTCCTGATAGGCGCTCGGGGCCGGGCGCGGCGGNCGCACCACGACGCGCTCGATCTCCGGCCGCAATGCGGAGAGCTCCTTCAGGCTCAGATCGCGTGCCGGCACGAAACCGGCAGGTTCAGGGTCTGACCCGCCGCAGCCGGCCAGCGCCAACATGGCGACGGTCGGAAGAACACGCGGCATGCAGATGAAGCGCATCGTCATCTCCCAGCGGTTCGGCGAGACCGCTCATCGCTCGAGCCGAACGGTGCGGCCGCGGCTGATCTCGTACTCGAGCGTCTGGCCGTCGGGTGAGAAGAACAGGTCGATTTCGCCCGTGTCCTCGTCCATCAGGTCGAAGGTCATCAGGCTCTTGAAAGTCTCGTACAGGTAATCGCCCCACGAGCCAGGTACCCGCTCCATGGTGTTGATTTCGTTGATCATCCGCATGTAGACCACCTGGACCAGGCCGAACTGAAAGCCTGACACGGGCGCGCCGCCCATCGTGACGAGCTTGGCCAGATACGCGTTCAGCCGCTCATTCCGGGTGACCAGCTCGCACTTGAATTTCTGCGAGTTGTTGTAGAACCCTCCCTGCTCGTCGCGTTCGAGACCGAGCCGGCGGCGGACGCGGTCGTCGTCGAGTACTTCGATTTCGACCTCTTCGTATCGCCACTGGACCCAGCCTTCGAATCCACACNCGAAGTTGACATAGGCAGCCAGATACGTCGGATCCACACGGACCCGGCCTTCCTGCCCCAGCTGGTCGAACGGATACTCTTCCAGCGGGAACCAGACGCGATGTGCCGACATCCGGATGGTCGGCTCGTCGTCATCGGTCACGCGGAGGCGCAGCTCGCCCGTGATTGGGCGCTCGTCGATCGTCTGGGCGTCGATGGAGGAGACGCTCCCGACCCCGAGCGCTGCCGCTAGCAGTGACGGCAAGATGGTTGTCGTGCGCATGGGTCCTACTCGCGTGCAAATGATCTGCCGGCCTCGCTACCGTTCGACCGCCACACTCGCGATCAAGAGCCCGCCCTCGTTCACGGTTTCGAAGATGAGGACCGGCATCATCATTCGGACCATCTGTCCGCCCTCGATGAGCTCGGCCCGCACGCCTCCGGCGCGCGCGGCGCTCACCGTCCAGCGCGGCGTCACGTCGGCGCTGAGCTGGCGCATGCTGCCCAGTTGTGCGGCAGATCGCCGCCCATCGCTGGTGGCGGCGAAGTACGGTTCCGCGGCCGTGGCGAACGCAATCAGGTCGCTCGACCCGGCGGCCAGCTCGAGCACGTGCTCGACCAGCGCCACCGGGCTGTCGAAGCCACCGGCGGGCGCCGCGGCCGCATCATCGCGTCGGCCCAAGACACCGAGCAATCCCGAGAAAACCCGCAACTGCTCGGCTTCGCCCCAGGTGAGGGCCAGCGCGCCTTCGAGGTGGACGTCCCAGAGGAGCTCCTCGAATCTCGCCGGTTCCTCGCGGACCTGAACGAGAAGTACATCATCGATGCGTCCTCGATGTCGATTCGAGCGAAGCTCGTGCCACTGAAGTAGGAGAAGCAGACAACGCCCACCGCGGGTGCGGGATCGCACCGGACAGGCCGATTCGAAGGCGCGACTCACGGGCCAGTGTCCGGTGTAGGATTCCTCACCCCGGTGGGCGCATCGCGCGAACCCGGGGTGCCATCCGGAGGTCTTCCCGGCGGCCGCGCAACGCCGCGTATCGTCCAATCACCGCCCTCCTACAGCGCCCCATCCGCATGCCGGCCGCTTCGAGCACGTGCNCGTGGGCCATGAGCGCGCTCTCGAGCGCGACCGTCGAGTCCGCTCAGTGGTGTCAGTGCTGAGGTTACGGTTGGGCTCCGCCGAACCGGTACACCGCGCCGGTCGAGAAGCGTGATTCATTGAGGCCGGCGTCGGTGAACACGCGCCGGTAGTCGGCTCCCACACGGAAGGCGAGACGGTTGGCGAGCGGCAGCTCGATGCCGCCGCCGACCTGCAATGTGCCGTAGGTTGCCGCGTCGTCGCCGGTCGCTTCGACCGGGATCGATGTGCGGGCCTTGATGTCGAGGCGGGTGGCACCGGCAAGCAGGTGCACGAACGGCGCGACGCGCGATGTCTGGAACCAGATTCGAGGGCCGGCCAGCAGCGTCTGGAACGTGACCTCGACGTCGATGAAGCCGACATCCTGGGTGCGTTGATGCCGGCTCACCTCACTCGTCAGACTCAGCCAGTCGGTGGTTCGCCACCCGCCCTCGGCGAACCAACCAAGGCCGTATCCATCCACCAACTCCGAGTCGCCAAGGAAGCTGTAGCCTCCCGCCAGCTCGACCGACCCCGATTCCTGTGCCCACGCGCTCGCCGGGAGCGCCAGGATGAATGCGGCAATGATGCCGACCAACGCGGCTCTGGTCGCTGGTTTCCGAGCTCCGATCGTCACGCTCCCCACCGCCCGTCCCGGTGTCGATGTACCTCGACTACGCCGGAGCTTTTGGTCGCCTTTTCGCGTCCGCCGCCGAACATACCGATGAACCAGGAGACAAGGCCGAGGACAAACGCGCCGAGCACCGCCGTGAAGAACGACGCGACACGGAATCCGGGCACGAGCGCGGCCGCGAGGCCGAAGGCGATGCCGTTGACGATGAAGTAGAACAGCCCGAGTGTCAGCACAGTGAACGGCAGGGTCAGCAGGACGAGCACTGGTCGGACGATAGCGTTGACGAAACCGAGGACCAACGCCGAGACAGCAAGCGCGACGAGCGAGTCGACCTGCACACCCGGCAGGATCCATGCGGTGACCCCCAGGGCGACGGCGGTGGTCAACCAGTGCGCGAGGAATCGGCCGTTCATGGCGCCGCCCGACCCGTGCCTGGCGTCGCCGGAAACAGCACGCCCGGCGCCAACTTCCCCGCCGGGTCGAGCGCCCGCTTGACCGCGCGCATCTGCTCGATCCCCTTTTCGCCGTAGAGCCGGCGCAGCAGGGCCTGCTTGACCGGGTTGCGTCCGACCCCATGCTCTGCCAGCGGACAACCGCCCCATCGGATGACTTCGCGGCCGCACGCGAGGATCGCGTCTTGGCCGAGCCGGACGTCCGCCGCAGACCGCGGAATCACGTTCGGGTGCAGGTTCGCGTCCGAGANGTGACCCCAGATGGCGTAGTCGAGCCCGCGCGACTCGAAGGCGTCGCGAAACAGGCTGAGGCTGTCGGCGAATCGGGGGTAGGGCACGATCATGTCGGCGGCCGTCTTCTCGATTGTGTCATCGACCCTGCGTTTGGCGATACCGATCCGGCGATTGACGGCCTCCGGTACCGCCTCACGAAGCGCGAGCAGCGCCGCGGCCCGTGTGCGGTCGCCCGGGGCGGCCAGCTCGGTCGCCTCGAGCAGCCCGTCGGCTTCGAGCAGACGGCAGAGCCGCACGATCGGCGTGTCGGGCGCCTGGGGAGATGCGGCGAGGCCGACCTCCGCGTACATCTGTGCCGCGGTCGTCTCGTGCGGCAGCTCGACCTGCGCCAGCAGCACGACGGCTGCCGTGTGCGGTATCGTCACCCGGCTTCGCCGGTCGGCCCCCTCCTCACGCAGCAACTCGAGACAGCGTCGGTCCATGTGCTCGATGGCGACGACGTCGAGCCCGTGACGGTCCCTGGCACGTCTCGTCTCGACCGACACGTCGCGCAATCTGGAGGCGAGCGCGACCGCCCGGGGTTCGTCCCCGAGTGCGATCTGCACGAGACAGACCTCGGGCCGGCGCGGCAGGACGTCCAGCGTGACCGACGTCACAACGCCCAGAGTCCCTTCCGACCCGATGAAGAGGTCGATGAGATCCATGTCGGGGGCTGCGTGATACCCGGCTGAGTGCTTCGGCACATCCGGCATCTGATAGGTCGGGACCGAAACGGTGATCGCGCCCTCGGACGTCTCGATCTCGAACCGACCCTGCTCGGCGCGCACCCGCCCGCGCTCGAGCTCGAGCAGCTCGCCACAGGCCAGCATGACGGTCAGACCGCGGACCCAGTCGCGTGTCGTCCCGTATTTGAAGGTTGCCGCTCCTGCGGCGTTCGTCGAGACGATGCCGCCCACCGTCGCGCCCTCGTAAGTCGGCACCGGCGGATAGGCCTTTCCGGCGGCTGTCAGCGTGTCCCTAAGGCTCGTCAGCGTGACACCCGGCTGGACGGTGATGTGGGTCGCGGCCGGCGTGCCACTCGCGGCGAGCTTCGAGAGGCTCAGTACCACCTCGCCCATCGGGGTCGCACCGCCGGTCAGGGACGACTGGGCGCCGACCGGCAGCACCGAGGCGGCGTCGCGCAATACCGAGGCGAGCTGTGCCTCGTCCCGCGGCAACACGACCGCCGGCGCGTGACCGCCGGGAAAGTGTGCCGCGTCTTCCAGGAACTCCGATACCGCATCGGTCGCAGTCCGCCGCTCGGTGGGCGTGTCGCTGGGTGCGTGCGGCGGTCGCGAGCGTGCGCGGTGAGTTGGCATCAGCAACGAAGTACGTGTTGGCTGCAGGCTTCAGCCGCTGCTGAGGGCGATCCCTGGAGTCGCCTCNGACGCGATGATAAAGTGGAGGCTCGTCTATCCGCGAAAGAAAGGTATCTCACATGTTCCAACGGATCAGCGTCGTGTGCGGCGCCGTGGCGTTTTCGATGGTCTTCTCCGGGGCTCCGGCCGAGGCCCAATCGAGCAGCGAAGTGGTGGGGCGGGTCGGCGACCAGCCGGTCACGATGGCGGACCTGGACGAGGCGTGGCAGCAGAACGACGCGGCGTCCCGGATCCGAATGCTTCAGGATCTCTACGACACTCGACGACGCACGCTCGACATCGTGATCGGCGACATCCTCGTCGGGCGCGAGGCGACCGCGCGTGGCGTCTCGCGCGACGAGCTGCTGGCCGAGGAGCTGCCGTCGAGAACCCTGCCGATTACCGAGGTGGATATCACGCGCCTCTACGAACAGAACCGGGACGCGTTTGGCGGTCGCACACAAGAACAGATGGCGCCGGAGATCCGGGCGTTTCTCGAGCAGCAACGTCCGACACAGGCGCTGTATGCCTTCATGAGCGAGTTGCGCGCGGCCGCCACCGACGTCGAGGTCAGCCTCGNCCCGCCACGGACCGTCATCGAAGTCGGTGCCGACGACCCGGTGTTCGGTCCGGCCACCGCGTCGGTCGAGATCATCGAGTTCTCGGACTTTCAGTGTCCGTTCTGCCAGCAGTTGACCGGCACGATCGAGCAGCTGAAAACGGCATACGGCAGCGACATCAGGCTGGTCTTCAAGGACTACCCGCTGCCGAGTCATGCGCAGGCGTTCAAGGCGGCCGAGGCCGGCAACTGCGCCAACGCGCAGGGNAAGTTCTGGGAGCTGCACGACACGATGTTCTCGCGGCAAAGCGAGCTGGGGGTCGATGACCTGAAGCGGCATGCCGGCGAGCTTGGCATGGACCAGGCCGCCTTCGACACCTGTCTGGATAGCGGTCGCTTTACCGAGCAGGTCAACGCCGACCTGATGGCAGGGCAACAGTATGGTGTCTCTTCGACACCAACCGTGTTCATCAACGGCCGGGCCGTGATGGGCGCGGCGCCCTACGCGCTATTCGACGAGATAATCCGCGAAGAGCTGGAGCACGCCGAGCAGTAACCCCGCGCCTGAGCTGCTGAGGTGCTTCTGTGGCGCAGGCCTTCAGCCTTGCCACGCCGATGTCGACGGTCTAGTCGGCCGCCAGTCGTGCGCCCTCTTCCGAGAGAAACGACTGGAAGTCTCCCTGAGACATGATGGTCAGGAACCCGCGCATTCGATAGTGGCCCAGGCCACACAACTGCGAACAGTTGATCTCGAAGTCGCCGGTCACGGTCGGTTCCCACCAGACCGGTATCTCCATTCCCGGCACGGCGTCCTGTTTCACACGCATCGACGTAATGCCGAAGCTGTGGATGACGTCCATCGTCGACAGATACGCGATGACCGGGGTGTCGACCGGCAGGCTCATCTGGTTGATGGTGTGGATGTCGTCGGCGCCGCTCGGGTCGTCGCGGTCGAGACCGATCGCATTGGTCGACGTGATCAGACTGGCATCGCGCCGACCGAATCGGCCATCGGGACCAGGATAGACGGTGTGCCACTCGAACTGTTTCGCAATGACGTGGACGACCGTCGCGCCGTTCTCCGGCGGGAACTCGTTGACGCGCACGGCCCAGGCCGGGATCGCGAAGGCGAGCAAGATGATCGCCTCGATGCCTGCGACCGCCACCTCGAGATAGCTGGAGGTGTGGCTCTTGACGCCCGCGTAATCGGCCGTCGGGTTCGCCGAGGCGCGGAAGCGGATCAGCGTGTAGACGAAGAAAATGCCCCACCCCACGAACAACACGGCCATCAACCAGTGCAGCAATACGATGACCTGATCGATCTGGGCGGCGTGGGCGGAGGCCTGCTGCGGCATTCCGAGTAACTCAAGCATCTAGACGTCTCCCAGCACTATCGGGACTGCTCGATCCGCGCGCCAAGCGCCACCCGTGATCGCTTTGCCAGATACAGAAAGAAACCGGCAAAGGCACTGAGTATGCCCGCCGTGATACCGAGCAACACCAGAATGCCCCAGCTCGCGCCGATCGCCATCGGCGAGTTCGGGTCACCGAAGCAGACCGGACAGGCCAGTGCCGGCCGAGACAGGGCGAGCATCGCCGCCCCGAACGTCAGAGACACACGGACGCATCGTTTCATCATGGCTCCCGCCTCGTTTCTCAGTACCCGATTTCCCGCGTCTTGCGAACGAATTTCACGATGTAGACCGCGAGCAGCCCGGCGGTCAGCACCGCGCCCACGGCCGTGACGAGGTGCCAGACCGAACCACGGTCCGTGCCGAAGGTGGTGCCGCCCCACACCGCCATCATCAGCGACAGCGAAATCGACGCGATGATGAACAACAGATGAAAGCTGCGCAGCGACATCAGTGTGCCTCTTCCACAACCGGCGCATTGGCGTTCGGCAGCGTCTTGTGCACACCGATGGTGTCTGCCTGGCCGAGCAGCGGCAGGAACATCAGCGCGATCCAGAAGACCACCATCAGCGCACCCGTCAAAACGAGCGCCTTACTGCGCTCATGCACGAGGTGCATGAAGAAACTCGCCACGAGCGATCCCTTGATCGAGGCGATAAACAGGGCGATCACAATGCCCAGCGAGACCGGGGTCGGCAGATAGGACGCCGCCACCGTGACGAAGGTGAGGACGGCGAGCGCCCCGGCGACCTTCTTGTAGGTCGCGACGTGCTGTTTGACTTCTTCTTGGCTACCGCTCATGACGCCTCCGGTGTCCTTTTGACTTCTGACTTCCGACTTCTCGAGCGCTCGCTCCTACAGCAGGTAGAGCACCGGGAAGAGAAAGATCCAGACGAGGTCGACGAAGTGCCAGTACAAACCGGCAGCCTCGACCCGGTTCTCGAACTGCTCGCGCTTGGTGCGCCACATCGCGCTGCCGGGACCCCAGAAATACCCGTTCACGACAATTCCACCGACAATGTGCAGCCCGTGGAGCGCCGTCATCGTCCAGTATATGGCCAGGAACGTGCTGTGGGATGGAAGGTGATCGTGCGACACTTTCTCCCAGTACTCGTAGCTCTTGACGCACAGAAACAGGAGCGCCAGCAGGACCGTCGACCCCATGTAGGTCTTGAATTTGGCGAAGTCCCCGAGCTTGAGTGACGCATGCGCCATGACCATCGTGACGCTCGAGCCGATGAGCACGGCGGTGTTGAAGGCGCCAATCGGAACATTGAGGAACTCGGCGCCCACCGGCCACGCTGTGGAGCCGACGCGGAGCAGCACGTAGGTCGAGAACAGCCCACCGAACAGCATCACTTCGGAGGCGAGAAACAGCCAGATCCCGAGCCTGACGTTGTTGATGCCGGTGTCTGGCCGTTCAGCTACGGTATAGGGAATTTCCATTGCTGGTTACACCTTCGCGGGTTCCGCGTCTGAACCGGACGCCTGGCCTTGCATGGTGAAGTCGGTCGATGCTCCGGGGACGCTGTATTCGTATGGCCCGCGGTGCGCCTCGGGTGGCGTGGCGAAGTTGCCGTGTGGCGGCGGCGACGGTGCCTGCCACTCCATCGTGGTTGCCTGCCACGGGTTGTCGTCCACCTTCTTGCCGTTTCGAATGCTCCAGAAGAAGTTGAAGATGAAGAAGATCTGAAAGAACCCGAGTGCCCAGGCGCCGTAGGACATCACGGCGTTCCACTCCATCACGCCCTGCGCGTGCGCATAGGTCATGCCGCCGTCATAGAGCCGCCGGTTCACTCCGGCCAGCCCGGTGATGAACATCGGCATGAAGACGACGTTGATGGCGACGAACGATCCCCAGAAGTGGATCTTGCCGAGCATTTCGCTCATCACCCGACCAGTTGCTTTCGGGAACCAATAGTAGAGGCCACCAAATAGGGCGAAGATCGTGCCCGGTGCCACCACGTAGTGGAAGTGCCCGATGACGTAGTAGGTGTCGTGCAGGTGCAGGTCGGGCGCTGCGAGCCCGAGCGGCAACCCGGTCAGACCGCCGATCGCGAACATCGGCAGAAACGCTATCGCGAACAGCATTGGCACGGGGTAGCGGATCGACCCACCGTAGAGCGAAATGAGCATCGCCGAGAGAATGACCACCGATGGAACGGAGATGATCATTGTGGTCGTCTGGAAGAACGAGCTCATCGTGGTGCCCATGCCGGTCATGAACATGTGGTGCGCCCAGACGATGAACGACATGAACCCGAGGAAGATCACCGAGGCGACCAGGATGCGGTAGCCCCACAGCGGCTTCCGGGTGTTGTTGGCAACAATCTCGCCCACGATGCCCAGGGCCGGCAGTATCAGGACGTAGACCTCTGGATGCGCCAGGAACCAGAAGAGGTGCTGCCAGAGCAGCGGGCTGCCGCCGCCGCTGAAGTCCAGCGGCTGGTCGGTCACGACCAGGCCGCTTGGCATGAAGAAGCTGGTGCCGGCCACGCGGTCCATGAGCTGGAGGACGCCTGCCGCCTCGAGCGGCGGGAACGCCAGCAGGAGCAGAAACGCCGTGACCAGCTGCGCCCAGACGAAGAACGGCAGCCGCATGAAGCTGAGTCCCGGGGCGCGGAGCTGGAGCGTCGTGACGATGAAGTTGACCGAACCGAGCAGCGACGAGGTGATCAGGAGGACCATCCCGATCAGCCACCATGTCTGCCCCTGTGTCGCGATGACCGACAGCGGCGCGTAGGAAGTCCACCCGGAGTTAGCCGCGCCGCCCGGCACGAAGAAGCTGGCACACATGACCACGCCGCCCAGGAAGAACGCCCAGTAGCTGGCCATGTTCAGCCGGGGAAACGCCATGTCCGGCGCGCCGATCTGTAGCGGCAGCACGAAGTTGCCGAAGCCGCCGACCGCCAGCGGTACGACACCCAGGAAGATCATGACCGTGCCGTGCATCGCGCCCAGCTGGTTGTAGAACTCCGGCAACATGATGCCGCCCGGGGCGTTCGCCTGCCCCAAGAGGTTGCCGATCACCGGAATCGGCGCGCCAGGGAATGCCAGCTGCCAGCGCATGATCATGATCAGAGTGAAGCCGAACAACAGGAACAGCATCGCGGTGATGGCGTATTGGATGCCGATCACCTTGTGGTCCTGCGAAAAGACGTAGGCCTGCACGAAGCTCAAATCGTGCTCTTCGTGCCCGGCGTGTGCGACATGCTCGGCGGTGGTCACGTTTTCCAAAGCCGTGACTCCTTTCTGGAACTACCCGGTAACCGACCGTGCTTTGAGTCCTCGGCCTGGTCGGGACGTAAGCGGGGTTCGAGGGTAACGCGGTGGGAGAGGATGTCGGGACTCGACACCCTCTACGTACATCAATTCACAAGCTCCCCGAAGCCCGCGCAATTTTATAGGTGCCGCGACGCGGTTGCAACCCTCTTAGATGCCGGATGTCCGGCGCTGACGGTCAGATTCTGGGAAAAGCTTCGTATCGCAGCGGGATTTTCCCACCTGCCGGTCGTGTCGGGACTCAGCGTTGAATCGTGAGGTCAGGACCTCAGGCCACTAAGACTCGTTCTGGCTGGCGGTGGCTTCGCGGAGCGACTGGCGGGCTGCGCGGGTGACCAGGGTCGAGACCGCGATGGCTGCGATTAAACCGAACCCCCACAAAGCGTATTCGGCCGGGCTCCGGTCGATCGCCGCGCCGCCGACCAGCCGCGCCACGTCGCCGGCCACGACGCCATAGTAGGCGTAGAGCAGCGTGCCGGGCAGCATGCCGATCGAGGCCAGGACGTAGTCGGTGAATCGAACGGTGGTCAGACCAAGTGAATAGTTCAGCAAGTTGTACGGAAAGACCGGCGACATTCGCATCAATAGCACCATCTTGAATCCCTGGGCGCCGACCGCCCGGTCGATGGCGGTAAACCCCGGGTTCCCGCTAATCCACGCTGCGACCATCTTGCGCGCGAGGTAGCGGGAGATGAGGAAGGCGCCGGCCGAGCCGAGCGTTGCGCCGATCAGGACGTAAATTGTGGCCTTGAACAGCCCGAAGACTGCGCCGGCCGCCAGCGTCATCACGGCGCCCGGAATGAACGCGATCGAGGTCAGGATGTAGCCGGCGATAAATGCCGCCGGGCCCCAGAACCCCAGCCCGTCGATCCATTCGGCGAACCGCGGCAGCAGCTCGCCGAGTTGGCGGCCGACCAGCACCACCACCGCGAGAATGACGAGGCCGGCGGCGACCCGTCTGCCCGAGACCCGGGCGGCGGTCCGCCCCTCCACGTTCGTGTCCTCCGAATGCATTCTCTGTGTTGGATGCGTCGTTCCCGGTTGCAGTTTCGCGGCCCGCCCATTGTAAGCCGGTTCCGGGCGGTATACTGCCGAACGAGCATGACCCTGCCAACTGGCGAAACGTCAGGCACCCCGTCCATCATTGACACCACGGGCGACAAGAACTTTACGCCCACCTACATCGCGGTGGCCCTGGTCGAAGTGATTGTGCTCGCCGCGCTCTGGGCCTTCTCACGATACTTCGTCGCGTGACCCGCCCTCCGAATGTCCAGAAGTCAGAAGTCAGAAGTCGGAAGTCAGACGGAAGCCGGAAGGCCTGACGGCCGACGATCAATTCAGAGCCTGATTGGTGGCGAAGCCCTCCAGTTTCATTCTGACTTCCGACTTCTGACTTCTGACTTCTAGGAACCCTCCGCCCCCCCATGCATCCCATCGACTGGGCGATCATCGTCAGCTATCTGACCTGGGTGATCTACGACGGGTTGAAGCGTTCGAAGGACACGCACGCGATCGAGGGGTACTTCCTGGCCGGGCGTTCGCTGCCCTGGTGGGCGGTCGGGTTGTCGGTGATGGCGACCCAGATGAGCGCCATCACGCTGATCGGCACGACGGGCCAGGGATATGCGGACGGGATGCGGTTCGTCCAGTTCTATTTCGGTCTGCCGGTCGCGATGATCATCCTGTCGGTCACACTGGTCCCGTTCTTCTACCGGGCGAAGGTGTTCACTGCCTACGAGTATCTTGAACGGCGGTTCGATGCCAAGACCCGGGTGCTGGCGGGTCTGTTGTTCCTGGTGTCGCGTGGGCTCGCCGTAGGTGTGGTTATCTCGGCGCCGGCTGTAGTGCTGTCGATCGTGCTGGGCTGGAGTCTGGTATTCACGGCGCTCGCCATCGGCGTGCCGACGACGCTCTACACGATGTTCGGCGGTGTCCAGGCCGTTACCTGGGCCGACGTCAAGCAGATGGTCGTGATTCTCGGCGGTGTCTTCGCCGCCGTCGTCATACTCATCGTGGGCCTGCCCGAGGGAATCGGTCTTGGCGATGCGCTACGGGTTGCCGGCGCCAGCGGTCGACTGACGACGATCGACTTCAGTCTCGATCTGAACGAAACCTACACCTTCTGGTCGGGTTTGCTCGGTGGCCTGTTCCTGATGCTCGGTTACTTCGGGTGCGACCAGAGCCAGGTGCAGCGGTATCTCACCGCGCAATCGGTCGATGCCGGTCGCCGTTCGTTGCTGATGAGCGCGTTCTGGAAGATTCCGCTGCAGGCGCTCATTCTGCTGACCGGAGTGCTGGTCTTCGTCTTCTATCTGTTCAACGAGCCGCCGACGCTCTTCAACAGGGCGCACGAGGACGAGATTCGCGCGGGGAGCCGGGCAGGCGAGTATGCGCAGATTGAGACGGAGTTCAGCGCGGCGTTCGCGGCGCGTCGGGACGCGGCCGACCAGATGATCGCGGCGCGCCAGGCGGGCGCTCAGCCTGCCATCGAGGTCACGAGAGCCGCCTTCGTCGCGAGTCACGAGCGACTCACTGAAGTGCGGGCGCGGGCGGCAGGAGTCGCCCAGACGGTTGTGCAAGCGGTCGGGGATGACGACTACACCGACGTCAACTACGTCTTCCCGACGTTCATCACGACGCATCTGCCTGTCGGGCTCGTCGGTCTGCTGATTGCCGCGATCTTCGCTGCGGCGATGTCGAGCATCGCCGCCGAGCTCAACGCGCTGTCNGCGGCGACCGTCATCGACTTCTACCGCCGGCACCTGAAACCGGGGGCCAGTGACCGGCACTACCTGTTCGTGTCGAAGCTGTCGACCGCAGGGTGGGGTCTGTTTGCCACGGTATTTGCGCTCTATGCCGCCAATCTCGGGTCGCTGATCGAGGTGGTGAACCGGGTCGGCTCATATTTCTACGGGTCGCTGCTGGGGGTCTTCGTGCTGGCGATCGGGGTGCGCCGAGCCACCGCGAACGGCGCCTTCTGGGGGTTGCTCGCCGGCATGGCGGTCGTCGCGCTGGTCGAGGCGACGACCGAGATCTCCTACATCTGGTACAACGTCGTCGGTGCCGTTGTGGTCGTCGTGGTCGGGCTTGCGATCAGCGTGTTGCAGCCGACCCGCCAGAGCTAGAGTCAAAGCCCCCGGCTCTTCCGAGGGTACTATTTCTTGCTATCGTCTCTCGTTCGCCTCACGCGCGTCGAGAATTCGCTCACTCAGTTGGCACTCGAAAAGTCGATTCATGCTGTCCGTCGTCTTGGGGGCAGGGGCCTTCACGTTTCGTGACGACCCAACGGGGAGCCTGTCAGCGTGCCCCGGCGCAGCGCGCGCCGTTTCATCAGGTAGAAGATCACCGGCGTGATGATCAGGACGTGGAGGGTCGACGTGACCATGCCGCCGATGATGGGCGCGGCGATCGGTTTCATCACGTCGGCGCCGACTCCGGTGCTCCACATGATCGGGAGCAAACCCGCCATGACGACGCTGACGGTCATGAGCTTGGGTCGCANCCGGAGCACCGAACCGCTGATCGTCGCGTCACGGAGCTCCGCTTCCGTGATGTTTCCGCCCCGTCGCAGGAGCGCGTCGAGTGCCTCGTGCAGATAGGTCACCATCACAACGCCGGTTTGCACGGCGACGCCGTAGAGCGCGATGTAGCCAACCCATACGGCCACAGAAAAATTGTAGCCGAGCCACCACTGCAGGAACACGCCGCCCGTCATCGCGTAAACGACCGACAGCATGATCGCCACAGCCTCGGACGCCGACTGGAACGTGACNTAGAGCAGCATGAAGATCACGAAGAAGACGATCGGTATCAGCACCTGCAGCCGTTCTCGAGCCCGCACCTGAAACTCGTATTGCCCGGTCCAGAGCAGCGTGTAGCCAGGCGGCAGCGTCAGTTCTTCGCCGATGGCCTGCCTGAGCCGTTCGACGTAGCCCCCGATGTCCCGGGTCTCGGTGTCCACGTAGACATACCCGGCGAGCTGGCCGTCCTNATCGCGCACCATGGCGGGCCCGGGTGTGAGCTCGACGGTGGCGAGCTGGCCCAGCGGGATGTGCGACCCGATGGCCGTTCGCACCAGCACCTGCTCGATGGCCGGAAGGGTCTCCCGGTAGCTCCGCGCGTAGCGCACGTTGACCGAATAGCGCTCCCGGCCCTCGATTGTTCTTGTGACGGTCTGCCCCCCAAGCGCCGACTGGATGACGTCCTGAACATCTTCAACCGTCAGCCCATGTCTGGCGATGGCGGTGCGGTCGATACGAATGTCGGTGAAGTAGCCCTGTGCCACCCGCTCGGCGTAGACGCTGCGCGTGCCCTCGACGCCCTGCGCGATCTCCTCGATGCGTTCACCGAGACTTTGGATGACATTCAGATCCGTCCCGAAGACCTTGATGCCGACCGGGGTCTTGATGCCGGTCAGCAACATGTCGAGCCGGTTGCGTATGGGCTGAGTCCAGACATTGGGCACCCCGGGAAACTGTAACGCCTCGTCCATCTCTGTCTGCAGCCGTTGCATCGTCATGCCTGGACGCCATTCCTCACGTGGCTTGAGGGTGATCGTCGTATTGACCATGCCCATCGGCGAGTTGTCGGTGGGTGTCGTCCCGCGCCCGACCGTTCCGAACACACGCTCGACCTCGGGAAACTCGGCGAGTAGCTTGTCCTGTACCTGCAACAGCCGGGTGGCCTCACCCACCGGCAGACCAGGCGGCGCCGTCGGCATGTAGAGCATGGACCCCTCGTAGAGAGGCGGCATGAACTCCGAGCCGATGGTCGAGAGGAGCGGCAGGGTCAACGGCACCAGCGCGAAGTTCAGTATCAGGGCCGCCCAGCGCCAGCGAAGCGCGAGCCGGAGAATCGGTTCGTAGATGCGAGTGACCAGCCAGATCAGCGGATTCCGCGATGCTTTCATGAAACGCCGGCCACGGATGAAGATGGTCATCAACACCGGCACGAGTGTGATCGACAGCACCGAGGCGAAGACCATGACGAAGGTCTTGGTGAAGGCCAGCGGTCTGAACATGCGCCCCTCTTGCGCCTCGAGCAGGAAGACGGGCACAAAGGAGATGATGATGATCGCCAGCGAGAAGAAGATCGGGCGTCCCACTTGCCTGGCTGCGTCGACGACGATCTGTCGTTGCCGTTCCGGACGCCACCCGTTCGGGTCGTCGTCCTCAGAGACACGGCGGTAGGCGTTCTCGACCATGACGATGGCGGCATCGACGAGAACCCCGATGGCCAGTGCGATGCCGCCGAGCGACATGATGTTCGCGCTCACCCCGAGGTAGTACATCGGCACGAACGACGCGACGATAGCGATCGGCAAGACCAGAATTGGAATCAGCGCCGAACGGAAGTGAAAGAGGAACAGCACGATGACGGCCGACACGACGACCGCTTCCTCGACAAGCGTGCGTCCGAGATTCCCGATCGCGTCTCGAATGAGCGTCGATCGATCGTAGGTCGGCACGATCGTCACACCCGGGGGCAGCGACGACCGGACCTCGAGCAACCTCGCCTTGACGCGATCGATGACCCGAGCGCATTTTCTCCAAAGCGCATCACCACGATGCCGCCAACGACCTCGCCGCGACCATCGAGCTCGGCCACGCCGCGCCGGATATCCGGTCCCACCCGCACCTGTGCCACGTCTGCCACCCGGACCGGTATCCCGCCGGCATCCGCGCCGAGGGCAATCTGCTCGATGTCCTCGGCCGACGTCAGGTAGGCCCGGCTGCGCACCATGTACTCGCGGCCCGCGAACTCCAGCAAGCGCCCCGCGACCTCGTTGTTGCTCGCCTGGATCGCGCGCACCACGTCCTTGACCGACAGGTCATACGCGGCGAGCCGGTTGGGGTCGAGATTCACCTGATACTGCTTGACGAACCCCCCGATGGTGGCGACTTCAGCCACACCGGGCACACCGGCCAACCAGTACCGCAGATGCCAGTCCTGGAAGCTCCTGAGATCGGCCAGGGAGTGTTCTCCGGTCTCGTCGACCAGGGCGTACTCGAAGACCCACCCGACGCCGGTCGCGTCCGGCCCGATGGCCGGATTGACGCCGTCCGGCAAGAGCCCACGGATGCCTTGCAGGTATTCCAGGACGCGGCTTCGAGCCCAGTACATGTCGGTACCGTCTTCGAAGATCACATACACGTAGGAGATGCCGAAGTCGGTGAAGCCCCGAACGGTGCGGACCCGCGGGGTCGAGAGGAGCGCCGTCACGATGGGATAGGTCACCTGATCCTCAATCAGGTCCGGACTGCGCCCGTCCCACGACGTCGCCACAATCACCTGCACATCGGAGATATCCGGCACCGCGTCGAGCGGCGTCTCGCCCAGCGCCCACAGCCCCCACAGCAGGAGGGCGACCGTCGCTGTGCAGACGAGGAACCGGTTCGCGGCGCACCAGGCGATGATCCGTTCAATCATGACGCTCCCCTAGCGTGCGACGACGGTGAGCTGCGTCGTGCCGAGGAGCGCCCCGGCGCGAGTGACCTGCACGCTGACGTCCCAGCGTCCCGGCGTCATCACGTCACCGGTACCTCGATAGACGCCGTCCGCAACGTGCCGCAGCGGTGTCTCGGTCCTCATGGCCGGCATGTTCATCGTCGGCATCGCGGCCATGAAGAAGACCACGGCCACCTCTGCGTCACCGATCGGTCGACCCGCCGGGTCGCGCACCGTCACCTCGAACTCATTGCTCCCGCTGGCCGGTGGATCCGGTCGGCTCTGAAACTGGACATCGACCCGCTCGCGGCTTCCAGATGTGGTTCCCACGACATCAGGCGCCGTTTCGAACCCCTGGAGGGCCGCGCGAAGCTGGCTTTCCGAATCAAGAAAAAAGGTGGCCGCGGTCGCGACCTGTTCGGCTTCGTCGAGGCCGTCGAGAATCTCGACGACGTCGCCCAGATGCTGCCCGACCCGGACCGCGCGAGGCTCGAAGTAGCCGTCTCCCAGCGACACGAACACCACCTGTTCGGCGCCGGAATCCAGCACCGCATCAACCGGCACCGTCAGCCCGGCACCCGCTGACACGGCGAGCTCGACGTTCGCGTACATCCCCGGCTTGAGGAGGCCGTCTGCGTTGGGCAACTCGAACCGGACCTTCACCGTACGTGTCCGCTCCTCGACGTAGGGATAGATGTAGACGACCTGGCCGCTGAACCGATCGCCGGGATAGGCGTCCAGCGTCACCCCGGCCGTCGCCCCGACCCGCACGACCGGCAGCTCTCGCTCGTACACGTCAGCTTCGATCCACACCGTGGACAGATCAGCGACCTGATACAGGCTTTCGCCCGCGGTGATGTGCAGGCCTTCCATCGCCCGTTTGCTGATCACGTGGCCGTTGGCCGGCGAATAGAACACCATCGCCCGCTGCGGCGTGCGGGTCGTCTCCAGGGCGGCAATCTGGTCGGGCGACAGATCCCACAGCGCCAGACGGTCGCGTCCGGACGCGACCATCCGCTCGGCGTACGACCTCGCGTCGGCGTCCTCCGAGGCGCGGAGCTCGTCACGGGTCTCGAGCGCCAGGACATGCTCATGTTGAGTCGTCAGTAATGCCGGGCTGTAGAGCGTGAACAGCGGCTCGCCCTTCTCGACGAGCCTCCCGGTGTAGTCGACGTACAGGTCTTCTATCCATCCGTCCAGCTTCACATTCACGTCGACGAGCTTCGTCTCGTCATAGGTCACCACGCCAACCGACCTGATGGTCTTGTTGAGCGACTGGCGCGACACGGCCACCGTCCGGACACCGACCAGCTGCTGTCGGCGTGGGTCGAGCCTGACCTCCGCGCGCGCCGCGGTCCCCGGAACGCCCCGACTCTGGGTCGCGGGTGTGACGGTCGCGACCATGTCCTGACCCGTCGGCATCCCGGTGTCACGGCCGAAGGCGGTCTGCCACCACTCGCCAAACACCGGGGCGATCTCGAGACGAGATCGCAAGGCGTATCCGGTCGACACGAGCACGATCAGCAACGCAACCGCCCCGATTCCGGTCGCGCGTCTTCGAGCAGATGACGTCATCGGCGCACCCTCCCCGTGGCGATCGGCCTGGCTCCAGGCTCGGCAGAGATGTCCGTGCCCACCGCGCGCTTCAGCGCCGCGCGCGCCCGCTCCAGATCGTTCAGCGCCCGGAAGTAGTCGACCTGCGTGTCCAGCAGGATGCGCTGGTTGTCGATCAGGACAAGGAAGTCCACCTGGTCGGTCTGATACGCCACCCGAGACACCTCCAGCGTCTGCTCCGACTGGGGCACGATGGTGGTTCGGAGCAACGACGCTCGCCGTGACGCCGCGTCGGCCCGAACATGGGCGGTGTAGACCGCCTCACGCGTCGCGCTGGCGACGGCCTCGCTCCGCGCCCGCGCGGCAGCCACCGACGCCGTCGCCTCGGCCGCCTTGGCATCCACTCTGGACTTTGTCCAGGGCGCGGTCGGCCAGGTGATGCCGACCTTCGCCATCCAGGAATCGCGTTGGCCAGGCATGACCATGTAGCCACCCATCACGGAAAAATCTGGGCGGTACTCGCTCCGCACGACACCGAGTGCGGCTTCGGCTCGAGTCACCTCGAGGTCCGCGGCCGTCAGATCAGGCTGTTGCGTCAGCGCCAGACGCTGAAGCTCGCTTACAGGCGGCAAGGCCACCCGCTCCGCCGGCATTGCCAGGGGCCCAACGGCGTCGGCGACCGGTCGGTCGAGCAAGGTGTTGAGCTCGGCGGCGGCCAGCTGGGCCCGCTCGTCGAGTTCGATGAGGTGCTCCTCAATCTTCGACAGCTCGACGACCGCCTTCAGCACGTCCTGCTGAGAGACTCGCCCTGTGCTGTACTTCACGTCTGAGAGATCGGCGAGTTGCCGCAACAGCCTCGCGCTGGCGTGGTGGATCTCGATCTCCTGTCGGGCAAGGAACAGATCGGCGTAGACCCGCTCGACGCGGTCGATGATGTCTCGAGCCGCGATGGCAATCGCAGCGGCCGCCAGCTCGACGTCCATCTCCAGCAGGCTGGACCGCAACTCCCGTTTGCCGCGGCCGGGCAACTCCTGGCCGAACATCAACATGTACATATTGGTGTTCGCCGGATTCAGGGTGTCGACCGGCCATTGCCAGACTTGCGCCTCGAAGGTCGGCGCCGAGAGGTATCTCGCCTGCTCCGGCCGATGTCGCAGGGCGTCGAACTCTCGTCGAAGCGCGACGATGCGCAGGTTCCGGGCCATGGCTTCGTCAACGGCAGCCTCCAGCGTCAACGGGCGACCGTCAGAGTCCTGCGCGCCTACTCGGTCAAGGACACGCTCTACAGCGACAGCCGGCGAGTCCGACTCGGCTTCGGGAGGGCCGGCACGCGAGACCGCCGGGATGACGATGATCCACACGGCGAGAGAAAGAAACGCCAGTCGCATGATTCCTCTCCACTATGGCGAGACGCGTGAAGCAGGCCCAGGCGGGCGTGCTTTCACGTCTCATCCAAGATCGGGGCAGCACGAACACGCGCACACCGCCCGACGGGCGGCGGTCCGGCGCGCACTCGTGCCGGTTCGGAAACCTTGCGAACGATTCAGATCAGGAGGGCCGAATTCAGGATATAGCAGGCGACGAGAACGCCAGGGTGTTGACCCCCAACCGCCTGGCCGCCACGCTCACGCAGTGGCGTTACCTGGTGTGCCAGCGACGCAGCCGGCGGGCAGGCAGCGACCACGGTGACGACATCAACATCAAATTTGGTTTTCGGTGCACGAACGAACTGCTGACTCGCCTGACTGGCGCCAGTGCAGCACGATTCACCGTCCATCGCCATCTCGCACTCGTGATGATCCTGCATGCAGCAGGCCATCTGAGCCGCGGTGATCACATCGCCGGCGCAGGCCGAGGCTGCGCACACACAGAACATGGCTGTGAGCGCCAGCACTACGAGTCGGTTCGCACGCCGCCGTTTCGTCACAGATCGATTCCTGCGCGTGACGTCGTCGCTGTCAAATCGAACGGCACGCGCTGACACCGGCGCTTGGAGCGAGGCGGCGCCGGACCAAGACGGCACGATGGCAAAGCTCCGGCTGCGACCGGGCCGATAGGCGGGAGGAGCTTTCTCTATTCACTCCAGCGTGATAACGTTATATACGACCAATTTGGTCGGGCATGAGGCAATCACGTTGCCACCCAGGGCTGCCAGCAAGCACACGCGCTGGCTCGATTCCGTGGCATCGCAGGCAGGAGCGTCATGAGCACCGCCACAGAGACCGTCGAAGAGCTTGCCAAGCAGGAATACAAGTACGGGTTCGTCACCGACGTCGAGGCCGATTCGATTCCCAAGGGGCTGAATGAAAGCGTCATTCGGCAAATCTCGGCCAAGAAAGGGGAACCGGAGTGGTTGCTCGAGTGGCGGCTCAACGCCTTTCGGGTCTGGTCCGACATGACCGAGCCGACCTGGCACAACGTGCACTACACCCCGATCGACTACCAGGACATCAGCTACTACTCGGCCCCCAAGAAGCCTCTGAAGCTGGAGAGCCTTGATGAGGTCGACCCGGAGGTCCGGGCGACCTTCGACAAGCTGGGCATCTCGCTCGACGAGCAGAAGCGACTCTCGGGGGTGGCGGTCGACGCGGTATTCGACAGTGTGTCGGTGGCGACCACCTTCAAGGACACGCTGGCAAAACTCGGCATCATTTTCTGCTCGTTTTCCGACGCGGTGCGCGACCATCCGGACCTGGTCCGGAGGTATTTGGGTTCTGTGGTGCCGCACTCGGACAACTTCTTTGCGGCGCTCAATTCGGCGGTGTTCAGCGACGGGTCCTTCGCCTATATCCCCAAGGGGGTGAAGTGCCCGATGGAGCTCTCGACCTACTTCCGGATCAACGCTGCCAATACCGGTCAGTTCGAGCGCACGCTCCTTGTTGCCGACGAAGGGGCCGAGGTCAGTTATCTGGAGGGGTGCACGGCGCCGCAACGAGACGAGAACCAGCTGCACGCCGCGGTGGTCGAGCTCGTCGCGCTCGACAACGCCACCATCAAGTACTCGACCGTCCAGAACTGGTATCCCGGCGACAAGGACGGCAAAGGCGGCATCTTCAACTTCGTGACCAAGCGCGGCAAAGCATTCACCAACGCCAAGGTCACCTGGACCCAGGTCGAGACCGGGTCGGCGATCACCTGGAAGTACCCGAGCTGCATTCTCCAGGGCGACAACGCCGTCGGCGAGTTCTACTCGGTGGCGGTCACCAACAACTACCAGCAAGCGGATACCGGGACCAAGATGGTGCACTTGGGAAAGAACACACGCAGCACCATCGTCTCGAAGGGGATCTCCGCCGGGTTTGGGCAGAACACCTACCGTGGGCTCGTGCGCATCGGGAAGGGGGCGCGCGGCGCTCGGAACTTCTCGCAATGCGATTCGTTGCTGATTGGCGACCGCTGCGGCGCGCACACGTTCCCCTATCTCGAGGTGAAGAACACGTCGTCCCAGGTGGAGCACGAAGCGTCGACCACGAAGATCGGCGAGGACCAGATCTTCTACTGCCGCCAGCGCGGGCTTTCGACCGAAGATGCGGTCAACCTGATCGTCAACGGGTTCTGCAAAGAAGTGTTTCGCGAGCTCCCGATGGAGTTCGCCGTCGAGGCGCAGAAGCTGCTGGGCGTCAGCCTCGAAGGAAGTGTGGGGTAGTAACACAGATGCTCGAAGTTCGCGACCTGCACGCCAAGGCAGGCGACCGCCAGATTCTGAACGGCATCAATCTCACGGTGAACGCCGGGGAGATCCACGCCATCATGGGGCCCAACGGTTCCGGCAAGAGCACGCTGGCTGGCGTTCTGGCCGGTCGGAACGGGATCGAGGTCACTGCCGGCTCGGCAACCTTCCAGGGGAATGACCTCTTTGCGCTCGAGCCGGAGGCGCGCGCGCGCGCGGGCGTGTTTCTCGCCTTTCAGTATCCAGTCGAGATTCCGGGCGTCAACAACGCCTACCTGTTGAAGGCGGCGCTGAACGAGGTGCGCAAGCATCGCGGTGAGCCGGTGCTCGACGCCATGGACTTCATGACGTTGATTCGCGATCAAATGAAGCTGCTGGAGATGGACGACAGTCTCCTGACTCGGCCGGTCAATGCGGGGTTTTCCGGGGGCGAGAAGAAGCGCAACGAGATCTTCCAGCTTGCTGTGCTCGAACCGTCGCTCGCGATTCTCGACGAGACCGACTCCGGGCTCGACATCGATGCCTTGAAGATTGTGGCCGGTGGCGTGAACGCAATGCGGAGCCCCGATCGTGCGATGGTGCTGGTCACGCACTACCAACGGCTGCTGAACTACATCGTTCCAGACTTCGTCCACGTGCTCTCGGGCGGCCGGATCGTGAAGTCTGGTGGCAAGGAGCTGGCGCTCGAGCTCGAGGACAGGGGCTACGGCTGGATCGAGACCGAGCCGGCGGCGATCTAGAGAGTGCGTCCAGGAGACAGGAGACAGGAGGCAGGAGAAGCCGGTGGCTTCGCCGCATTCTTCAGCTACCTGCGAGACACCGATGACCGAGGTTGCCACCACCGCTGACAGCTACGCCGAGCAGTTCGGTCGGTTCAAGCAGCAGACCGTGCTCCCCGGCGCGCTTGCGTCACTACGCGACGACGCGTTCAGGTGCTTCGACCGTCTCGGGTTCCCAACCACGCGGCTCGAGGACTGGCGCTTCACCAACGTCGCCCCGATCGCAGAAACCGCCTTCGTGGCCCAGGTGGCTCAGGTGGCACAGACCGAAGGCACCGACCACACCCGAGTCGACTTCGACGCTTTGGACCTGCCCCGGCTCGGCGGCCCGGAGCTGGTGTTCGTGAATGGCACCTTCGCGCCCGCGCTGTCCACCACCGACGGGCTCCCCGCTGGCGCGCGCGCTCGGAGCCTTGCTGCCGTCCTGGCCCACGGTAATCACGAAAATGGCGCCGAGGCAGTCGCCTCGCGGCTCGGAGAGCTCGCGCGCATCGAGGGCCAGTCGTTCACCGCGCTCAACACGGCGTTCCTGCGTGACGGCGCCGTCATCGAGGTTCCACCGGGGGTCGTGGTGGAGACGCCGATCCATCTCCTGTTTGTCACGCGGAGCCACACCGCGCCTGTTCTCAGCCAGCCCCGTGTGCTACTGGTGGCCGGCGAACATAGCCAGGTCCAGGTTGTGGAAAGCCACACCGGGGACGGCGAGACGGCGTATTTGAGCAACACGGTCACCGAGATCGCGGCGGGCGACCATGCGGTCGTCGATCACTACACCCTGGTGCGCGAGGCGGATGCGGCCTGTCGCGTGGGAAGCCTTCACGCGAATCTCGGTCGCGCCAGCAACTTTTCGTCGCATACCATCTCGTTGAGCGGTGCTTTCGTGCGCAACGAGGCGAGCGTCGTGCTTGGCGGCGAGGGTGGCACGTACACGTTGAACGGGCTGTATCTGGCGAATGGCCGGCAGCTGGTCGACAACCAGACGACGATCGACCACGCCCAGCCGCACTGCGACAGTCACGAGCTCTACAAGGGGATCCTCGACGGGCGGAGCCGTGGGGTCTTCAACGGCAAGATCATCGTCAGGCTCGACGCGCAGAAGACCGACGCAAAGCAGTCGAACAAGGCGCTGCTGCTGTCCGAGGATGCCCAGGTCACGACCAAACCGCAGCTCGAGATCTTCGCTGACGACGTGAAGTGCACCCACGGCGCCACGGTGGGCCAACTCGACGAAGACTCCCTGTTCTATCTGCGGTCGCGTGCCCTCTCACGTGAGCAAGCCCGGCAGTTGCTGATTCATGCGTTTGCCGCCGATCTGCTCGGTCACATCAAGGTCGAGGCGATCCGCCAGCAGCTCGACGCCCTGTTGCTCGAACGGTTGCCGGTGGCTGGATGAGGTCTTCTCAGGAGACAGGAGGCAGGAGACAGGAGACAGGAGGAGCCGGAGGGCTTCGCCGGTCAAGCTGTTCTTCAGGTGCAGGGGTTCCCGCATGAGCAGCGTGGCGCACACCGATTCGGTCCATTCGGCGCACGTGCTCGACGAAGTACGGATCCGCGAGCTGTTTCCGATTCTTGCCGCGACGGTTGGTGACAAGCCGCTGGTGTATCTCGACAACGCCGCGACCACGCAAAAGCCCCAGCCGGTGCTCGATACGCTGTCGCGGTATTACGCGGCCCAGAACGCGAACATTCATCGTGGCGTCTACCAGTTGAGTCAGAACGCGACCCAGGCCTACGAAGATGCACGGGCCAAGGTGGCGACGTTTCTGCACGCGGCCGATCCGGCAGAGATCATCTTCACGCGCAATGCCACCGAGGGCATCAACCTGGTGGCGCAGACGTTTGGTCGCAGCACCGTCGGGGAAGGTGACGAAGTGGTGATCTCCACCATGGAGCACCACTCGAACATCGTGCCGTGGCAGCTGCTGTGCAACGAGAAGGGCGCCCGTCTGCGGGTCGTGCCGATCACCGACGCCGGCGAGCTGATGCTCGACGAGTACGAGTCCCTGCTCGGGCCGCGGACAAAGCTCGTGTCAATCGTCCATATGTCGAACTCGCTCGGTACCGTCAACCCGGTGCAGCGGGTGGTCGAGCCGGCGCATGGGCACAACATACCGGTCCTGATCGACGGGTCGCAGGCGGCGTATCACATGGCGGTCGACGTGCAGGCCATCGGGTGCGACTTCTATGTGGTGACGGGACACAAGCTCTACGGTCCGACAGGAATCGGGGCGCTGTATGGTCGCCGACACCTGCTCGACGCGATGCCGCCGTATCAGGGTGGCGGCGACATGATCAGCTCGGTGACCTTTGAGCGGACTACCTATAACGAAGTGCCGCACAAGTTCGAGGCGGGTACTCCGCACATTGCCGGTGCCATCGGGCTCGGTGCGGCGGTCGATTTCATCAGCGGTGTGGGGTTTGGCGCGATCGCTGCGCACGAGCGGCGGCTCCTCGACCACGCCACCGCGGCACTGTCGGCGGTGCCGGGACTGCGCCTCATCGGCACGGCCAGACAGAAGGCGAGCATCCTGTCGTTTGTACTGGACGGCGTGCACGCGCACGACATTGGCACGATCGTGGACACTGAAGGCGTCGCCATTCGCACTGGGCACCACTGCACACAGCCGGTCATGGACCGATTCGGCGTTCCGGCCACCGCCCGCGCGTCATTGGCGATGTACAACACGACCGAGGAGATCGATCGTCTTGTGGCAGCACTGACCAAGGTGCGGGAGATCTTTGGCTGATGTCGGACTTACGCGAGCTGTATCAAGAAGTCATCCTCGACCACAATCGGAGCCCGCGAAACTTTGGACCGCTCGAGGGCGCCGAT
Source organism: Acidobacteriota bacterium (assembly GCA_002726085.1). Lineage (GTDB taxonomy): Bacteria > Acidobacteriota > Vicinamibacteria > Vicinamibacterales > UBA8438 > NP936. The sequence goes on along the minus strand of PBRZ01000002.1, from coordinate 7,482 downwards.
CTCCGGGCAGACGGCCACAACCCTCTTTGCGGCGATCGGTTGTCGGTCGCGCTCAAGGTCGAGGACGGCCTGGTGACGGACGTGCGGTTCGAAGGGTCCGGTTGCGCGATCTCGAAAGCGTCGGCTTCGCTGATGACCGAGCGAATCAAGGGCCAGACGATCGACGAGGCGCGCGCGTTGTTCGATCGCTTTCATCGACTCCTGACCGACCAGACCGCCCCAACCGACGACGCTGCGCTCGGCAAGTTGGCGGTCTTTGCTGGCGTGCGTGACTACCCGGCCCGGGTCAAGTGTGCCGTCCTGGCCTGGCATACGCTACGGGCGGCAGTCGACGACAACCACGAGTTGGTTTCAACGGAGTGATACGTGGGTATCTTCAACTTCAATTCGTCTCCCGAGACAGACGACCCGAAGACGCCGGTGTCGACCGAGGCCAGGGCGTCTGAGCCGGTCCCGGCGACGGCCGTCGAGATGACTCCGCCCCCCGTGGACCCGCCACGGGCGATTCTACCGACGCAGCCACCGGTCCCGGCCCCGGCGACGACCCATGACCCGATCGATTCGGATCCGCTCAAGACCCTCGAGCTCAAGCCGAAGCTGATCGAGGCGCTGTCGACGGTCTACGATCCGGAGATCCCGGTCAATATCTACGAGATGGGGCTGATCTATGACGTCGACGTGAACGCCGACGGGCTGGTGGGGATCCGTATGACGCTGACCTCGCCCGCCTGCCCCGCCGCCCAGAGCATTCCGGTCGAAGTCGAGGCGAAGGCGAAAGCCGTCCCAGGTGTCAGTGACGCCTGGGTCGATGTTGTGTGGGAACCGACGTGGGACATGAGCAAGATGTCCGAGGCGGCGAAGCTCCAGCTAGGCTTGTTGTAACCGGTGGCTACGATCGATTCTCGAGCCCGTCGTCTGCCGGCCGCTCCGCTTCGTTGCCAGTACTGACGCGGTTGCGGCCTGCCTGCTTGGCATCCTCCAGCGCAGCCCTGGCTCCTGCTACGAGCTCCAACTCTTCCCAGTTCGAATCGATAGCCGGTGTCGAGGTGGCGATTCCGACGCTGACCGTCACACAGAGTGATACGTCCGAACCGGGGTGCTCGATCGCGAGGCCCTCTACCCCGGCGCAGATTCGGTGGGCCACCCGAAAGGCGCCCTGCTGGTCGGTGCGCGACATCACCACTCCGAACTGCTCGCCGCCGTAGCGCGCCACCAGGTCGCCGGGACGGCGCACGTATTGCCTGATGTGACGACCGATCTTGGCAAGGCACTCGTCGCCGGCTCGATATCCGAGCCCGTCGTTGAAGTCGCTGAAGCGGTCGATGTCGACCATCAAGACGCTGAGCGACGAAGCCTCGCGCAGCGCGCGTCGCCACTCGCCACGGAGGAACTCCTGGAAGGAGCTGTGGTTCGCCAGCGACGTGAGGGCGTCGATGCCTGTCAGACGGTTCAAGGTCAGATGCGCCTCGTCGAGCTCGGTCGTGCAACGCTCGAGCTCGTTCGACAGCCCGCTGATCTCGTTGTGGAGCCTTCGCTCCCGCACCCGGAGGTAGACCAGGGCACCCAGCAGAATCCCAAGGGCGAGCCAGTACACCCAAGAACCAATCATCGAGGCAGCATTCTCACACACCGGTTCACCGTGCGGCCAGACACGGTGCGTTTCGTGCGGGACCGGAGCATTGGTCTCTGTTCGAAACAGAGGGAAGTACGACCGTGCGAGTGGGCCGGTCTGTGTCCAGTTGCCAGCCACGAAACTTGGTTGCACGCTGTCACGCTATGAGACAGAATGCGACCGAGTACCCCCGTCCTTCCGTTCCCGTCGCCGCGTGTTATGCACCGAGCCTCAGGGCCCGTGGCGGAGAGGATTCTAGCCTCCGTCATCGGGTGTGGCGGCCGTGGTTTCATCTTCCGGCCGAAAGGAGAGAGGTCATGAGGGGATGGCAGCGCTGTCTGATCGTGTCGTCGGCCCTGTTCGTCGGCTGTGGAGGGGCGGCAACGCCCGCGTTACAACTCGTTGAGGATGCGGCGGAGGCAATGGGAAACCTCCGCGCCGTGAGTGAGACGACGACTCTGGTGAACGAGGGCCAGGGACGGACGCATCGGCTCGGTCAGAACAAGAGCCCGCGCTCGGATCTGCCGTATTACGAGATCGAGAACTATCGGATGCAGATTGATTTTGCCAATGAGCGTTGGCGGCTGCGTCAGGACCGCACGACGACGTTCCTAACGGGCAGCCCCCTCTACGGAGTGCGCCAGACCTATGGCCTCGATGGAGATGTGGCGTATGACGAGCAAGGCGAGCGCAACGTGCGCGCGAGTGAACGGGTTGCGGCCGAACGTTGGGCCGAGATGTATCACAATCCGATTGGCATCGTGCTGCTGGCGCTCGACGAGACCTCGACGGTCAGCAATCTGCGCGAGGAGGAAGGGCAGCGGGTCGTTGACATCGCCGCGGCCAACGGGACCCAGTTCACACTCTTCGTCGACGGCGAGACAGGGCTGCCGAGCAAGGTGATGTCCTCGAGGTATCATCCCAACCTGGGTGACGTCGCCGTTGAGACGCTCTTCGAGGACTATGCTGAGACTGGCGGGCTGGGCGGATTTCAGGCCCGGCTGATGCTGCCTCGCAGCTACACCACGAACCTCGATCGCTTCCAGCTCTCCCAGTTCCGAGTGACCGCGAATCCGGACGGTCAGGTCGACGATCTGGCGGCGCCGGCGGACGCACGATCCGCTGGGCCGACGATGGACACGGCCAGCGTGGAGGTCGAGGAGATTGTCGACGGCGTCTGGTATCTGAACGGGCAGTCTCACCACAGTGTGCTGGTCGAGTTCGATGAGTATCTGGCCCTGATCGAGGCGCCGCAGAGCGAGGCCCGCACCTTGGCGGTCATCGCGCGCGCGCGCGAGCTGCAACCGGACAAACCGCTCCAATACGTTGTCAACACCCACCATCATTACGACCACTCGGCTGGAATCCGCGCTGCGGTTTCGGAGGGGTTGACCGTGATTACCCACGAAGTGAACCGCTCGTTCTTCGAGGAGCTTGTGGCGAGACAGCACTCGATCGTGCAGGATGCGCTCGCCAGGAATCCGCAGCCGCTTACCATCGAGACCGTGAACGGGAACGAGCCATACGAGCTGACCGATGGTAGCCGGACGATGCAGATCTACCGAATCGTGGCCGATGCGCATAGCGACGGGATCTTGATGGCATATCTGACACGGGAGCGAATCCTGATCGAGGCAGACGCCTACTCGCCGACCTCCAGGGAGGCGCCGTTTGCCGAAGTGCTGCTGCAGAACATCGAGGACCGGGAGCTCCGCGTCAACACGATTCTGCCGCTTCATGGTGGAGTCTCTGAGTTCGAGGATCTCGAGAGCGCGGCGCGAACCGCGCAGGAGCTGGCAGACTAGCGCATCTATGTCCACGATCTCGCGCATCCGTGTGCAGGCTCCAGCCACCCTCTCGAATCTTGGTCCCGGGTTCGATGTGCTGGGCATGGCGATTGAACAGCCCGGGGACTACGTTGAGGCGGAGTGGTCGGAAGCGCCGGGTGTCGAGATCGTCGAGGTGCGGGGAGATGCGGGCCGCCTCTCGACCGACCCCACGCGCAACGTCGTTGGATTAGCCGCAACCGCCACGCTCAGAGTCTTTGACGCGCGGATGAGCGTCAGCCGGCCACCCGGTGTCCGGCTGTGGCTCGACAAGCAGATGCCGCTGGCGAGCGGGCTCGGCAGCTCGGCCGCCAGCAGCGTCGGCGGGGCGCTGGCGGTCAGCGAGCTCCTCGGCGGGGTGTTCGGCCGGGATGATCTGATCGCCTGCGCCCTCGAGGGGGAACGCGCCGTGTCGGGTGGCCTGCACGCCGACAACGTAGCCCCATGTGTGGTGGGTGGCATCATCCTTATCCGCAGCTACACCCCACTGGAACTGCTGTCGCTGCCGGTGCCCGAGGCCCTCCGGGTGGCCGTCGTACACCCGCACACCTCGGTTGTGACCGCCGAGGCCCGCCGGCTGGTAGCCGAACGCCGTTTCGAGATCGGGCAGGCGGTCGCCAATCTCGGACAACTTGGCGCGCTGGTGACGGCGCTTCACCGCGGCGACCTCGAGTTGCTCGGTCGGGCGATCAGCGACGCGCTGGTCGAGCCGATTCGCGCGCCGCTCGTGCCCGGTTTCGCCGAGGTGAAGGAGGCGGCGCTCGAGGCTGGTGCACTCGGGTGCTCGCTGTCTGGGTCGGGTCCGTCGGTGTTCGCCTTCGCGTCGTCGGACGACCAGGCAACGCACCTCGGCGCCCGGATGGCGGCTCGGTTCCAGGAGGTCGCCGGTCTCGACAGCGACACCTATGTGGGCAAGGTCAATGCGCGAGGGGCCCGCCGGGTGGAGGAGAACGAGTGAAAACGAGCGCGGTGCTGCATCAGGTCCATGCTCAGGTCGAGTGGACCGACACCGTGGATGCTCCCGCTCGAAGACGTCGACACTCGTAGGACCCACGACAACAACTTGTTCGACTCGGGGTCGTGAACTCTCGCCCGAAGCCGAGCGCCGCAGCAACGGTTCACCACGTTCGGCGCGACGACTGCCGAGTGCTGACCTGGATGTCAGTAACGGGGCCGGCTGCGTGAACCCTTAATCGAGAGGCATGACGATGAACGCACGACTCATCGCACTCCTGGTCAGCACAGGGCTGGTACTTGGCTCGGCCCAGGTCTCGGCGCAACAGGACTCCGACGAGGAAGGTCCATACCTCGACGTTTCGGGGTTCTACAGCTTCACCGGGTACAGCCAGAACAGGTTCTTCCTGGGTAAGGTCAAAGACTCGCCGACGGTCAGCGGTTTGTCCGACAGGGACAACTACGCTGTCCAGATCTTCCGGCTCAACACCGAGTTCGCCCGTGATGAGAACCTCAAGGCTGTGCTCCGGACCGATCTGGCCCAGTCGATCTGGGGCCTCGACAACAACCCGCGCGACGCAGAGCTGCGCGGGGGATTCTCGAACCTCTTCAACCGCAAGGACACCAACTTCGCAGTGCACCTGGACTGGGCCTACGTGGACTACACCAATCCGGAATGGGACGCGAATTTCAGGCTCGGCCGGATGAAGTACGTGCTGGGCAGCATGCTCGTGCTCGATCAGGATAGCGATGGCTTTCAGATCGCCAAGACCTGGGGCCCGGACCAGTTGACGTTCTCTTGGGCCAAGATGTCTGAAGGGGCGGATTCGCTCTCCGATCAGGACGCCATCGGGCCGGGAGGCCTGAGCACCGAAGATGCCACGCTCTATCTGGCGAACTACGTGCACGGGGAGGACAACTGGACGGTGAACCCGTTCTTCGCCTACTACCGCGACGACGGCGCCGATGGCGGCAAGGCCTACGTTCCCAACGGCCTGCAGTATTTCCGGGCCCGGTTCGCACCGCAGCTCAGTGAGGTCGCCGCATTCGGGGTCGCCGCCGACGGGACATCCGGCACCTGGACGTTCAGGGGAGAAGTGGACTACCTGACCGGGAGCGACGACATCGCGAACACAGATTCCGGCGCGCTGGAAGTGGCGGACGTGAACAACGGCGACCTCCACGGTTACAACGTGTTCGGGGAGGCGAAGACCGTGCTCGGCCCAGGCACGCTCGGGTTCATCTTCGGACTTGGCTCCGGTGACGACGACCCGATGTCGGGCGACGGGAACATCAACAAGATCCGCACGAATGGCTTCTTCTTCGTGAACGAGATTTGGGAAGACTCCATCATGCCCGATGAGGAAGGGATCACCCCTCAGGGGCTCGGGTCGCCCGGGTCGCGCGGCTATCGGGAATTCGAGAACTCGACGCTGTTCCAGGTGAACTACGCGTGGAACATCAACGAGGAGCTGACCTATATCGCATCGGGAACCTATGTGCAGGCGACCGAGCCGATATTCGCCTGGTCTGATGGCGACGGCAGTGGCACGATCGACCCCAGTGAGCTGGGACCGGAATCCAGCGACGACCTCGGCAGCGAGCTCGACATGCGGCTGACCTGGAACCTGGATCGCGGGCTGACCTGGGTGTTCCGCGGTGGCATCTTCTGGCCGGGGGATGGGGCAGGATATCTCATCAACGGCACGGCGGCGCACGACAGTGCGGCGTACGAGCTGAGGACCGACATTCGGTTCTCGTTCGGCGGCATCAGGATCGGAGGCTGAACGTGCGTAACACATTCCCATCCGGCGTTACGGTGCAGAGCGTGTGGCTAACCCGCGCAGTCGGTTTGGTCCTCCCCGTGCTTCTCACGCTGGCGGCGGCGACGGTCTCGGCCGAACAGCGCGTCCTCCGGGAGCCGCCAGCGGTCGCCGAGGTGGTCGCCATGATCGAGGCCGGCGTGGGCGAAGCGGTGATCGTTGCGCGCATCCAGCAGATGGCCGCCGTGCCGACTTTGACAGGCGAGGAGATCGCCCGGCTCAAGGAACGTGGTGCCACCGAGGCCGTGCTGCTGGCGCTGGTCGGCGCGGCCGCCCCGACGGCGGAAGGGCCGGAGGTCGCGGCTGGCGCGCCCATGGCCGGTGGCAGAGTCAGGTCGAGCACCATCCGGGTCATCCTCGCCCCGTCGTTCCCGGTGACCCACTACGAGGTGCTCGTCGACGGCCTTGCTGTGGTCGCCCGCGGGACGGTTTTCGAGGGCCAGTCCGAGCCGGGCCGGATCCTGAAGCGGCCAAAGCGATTCGACCTGAACGAGCCGGTCGTGGCCTACGAAGATACGGTCGCGCCAGGAGACCACGCCGTGCGCGTCGGCTTTGCGGTCTCCAGGGTCGACGAGGATTCCACCACCAACAATTGGATGGATTACAGCCGCCAGCGCTACCGCACCTCGGGTGTGCGGGCCATCGACGACCGGTCCGCGGAACGCGGGTGGAGTGTCAGCGAAGCTGTGTCCTGTCAGGTCGGGCCGGGGCAACTCTGTGTCGTCACCGTGCAGTTCGACAAGCGGTCGCCGTCACGATTCGGCGGGCTGCCGATCTACGCCGTGACGTACGAGGCTGTCGTCACTTCGGCGGCGGAACCAGGCGAACACAACTAAAGACAGACCCTGGCGGGTCCTGACCGTCGACCGACACCATGCCAGGCTTAGTGGCCCGGTCATAAATACGGTCGCATTCGGCCGCCGATGCAGCCCACCAAGGCCGGCGCTGGGCTCTTGCTCAGCGGGGTCGAATACTGCCGGTATGCTCCCTCCTCGCGCCTGGCACTGGCCGGACGCGGCATGAGTACGACACCCCAAAAGGGGCACTTATTCTTGCGCGGACCCTTACGGCCTGGGCTCCACCCGATAGGGTGCGGCGTCGATACGATGCCCGCGCATCAGGCGATGAAACGCCGGGCGTTCCATCCCGGCGCGCCGGGCGGCCTCGGCCACATTGCCTTCCGTGTCACGCAACATCCGGTCGACGTAATCGCGCTCGAAACGGGAAATGACGGTGTGTTTGTCCTGCTGGAAGTGACCTTGCCCCG
>PBRZ01000001.1 GCA_002726085.1 Acidobacteriota bacterium | reverse complement strand
TGGCGATGGTCCTCGCCATCATGGGGCTGCTCTTCATCCCCATTGGCACCATCGTCGGAGTGCTCATCATTCGGTATCTGCTCAGCGACGAAGCCACGCGCGTATTCGGAGTTGCGGCAGTACCAGGATCCACATCTACCGGAACGGAAGAAGCACCCCATTAGCCCACTACCCAAGCACGCCCAGAACGCACAGCTCCAGAAGGAGGAGGATTGTGGGCGCGAAGGAAAATGCGGTTTCTCGGCGGCTCTCAGATGTATAAGGGTGCGATCGCTACATGCAACAGGGAGATTCCGGCTTGCGGTCGCTCCGCGTGGCTGGCCTACGAAACGAAGGAGGCGTCATGATCGGAACAGGCTCCCCGCGAAGCGTTCGGCCTGACAAGGTGACGCTGATTGCCGTCTGGTTCGGCATCAGTGCGGCGTTCTCGCTTTTCGTGGCCGTAACTTCGGTCTTGATGTTGCTCGGCATCCTGCTGCCGGAGATAGGGAACGATCCCGAAGCAGGCATGGTGACCTTCGGTCTGTCCTCTGGGGTCTTCCTTTTCAGCGGCCTCGGTGTGTTGAATATTGCGGCGGTGGTCGGGGTGCTGCAACTGCGGGAATGGGGACGATGGCTGGCGATGGTCCTCGCGATCATGGGACTGATCTTTATCCCCATTGGTACCATCGTCGGAGTGTTCATCATTCGGTATCTGCTCACCGACGAGGCCAGGCACGCATTCGGCTCAGCCATACCCCCCTCAGCCTGACGATTCGGATTGAACGCGCGGCACCCGCTCGTGCATGATCGTTTGCACGGACTCGAGATCTGCCCTCGCGGGCCTGCCTGACTGGAGAAGCCGCCATGACACACCAGCTATCTTGTGGGATCGTGCCGTCGCTTTGGGTGCTCGGGATGGTGCTGACGCTGAGCTCGCCCGCCCAGGGTCAGGCGCCAGGAAGTTCCGCGGGCGCGACGATCTACGTCTCCGCCGATGCCGGGTCCGGTGGGAACGGCAGCCAGGGCCGCCCCTTCGCTTCCCTGTCGCAGGCGGAGTCAGCCTCGGCCGCGGGCGACACCATCTACCTGCTGGCCAGTGACAGCGGCATGGTCCTGGACGGCGGCATCGCGCTGAAGCCGCGTCAGAAGCTGCTCGGCATCGGCGCCGATGGCGCCTTACTTGAAGACGCGGCCGACCGCGTGGGGCTGACCAACACGGCCGCGCTGCCTGGCGGCGTCATGGTCGAGCTGTCCGATCACAACGAGGTAGCCGGCATCCACTTCATGAATATGGGCAACGCCGCCATCTCGGGCGCGAGCACCGACTACTCGGGCACCTTCATTCATCACTCGACGTTTTCGGGGAACGCCGCGGAGCACATCGAGGACGAACGCGGGCTGGTCTACGCCATCAGCTTCGATGCGGCCAGCGGGTCGGTCGATGACATCAGGGTCGAAGACAGCAGCTTCTACGACGGCGAAGACCTGGGGGCCATCCGGGTCTTCCAGTCGGGCGACAGCCGCGGCAACTACCGGTTTCAGCGCAACGACTTCTCCGACCTCGGCGGACGCGCCTACTTCGTACGCACGCGAGAGAACAGCCACGTCGAGACCGTCATCCTGGATTCGACGGCCGACAACATCGGGCGCGGCGAGCGCAATTCCGACAGCATCATCCCCTACCTGATGGGCCAGTCGGAGCAGGTGATGCTCGTGCGCAACTATCATTTCAAGAACACGAAGCAGGAAGGCAACCGGTCGAACACCGGCATCGAGGCGTTCATGTTCGGCGCGCCGCGCACCGACGAGGCGAACTTCTGCACGCGCTGCAAGCTGACGCTCAAGATCGTCGACAGCGTCATCGAGAGCTCGGTGACCGACCCGATCCAGTTCTCGAACTCAGGTCGCAACTCGGAGCTGTCGTATGAGATCCGGAACACCCGGATCGTCGGCGGTGACCCGCAGCAAGGCGGGGGCGGCATTTCACTGAACCTGCAGAGTGTCCGCGACAGCGGTGGCAGCACCAAGCTGCTGGTGGAGAACACCGACGTCATCGGCACGACCGGCTACGGCTTCGCGCTGAACAATCGTGGCGGGGGCGAGGGGCACTCGGTCATCGTCGACCTGGGCGGTGGGGCGCTGGGCAGCCGTGGCGGGAACCGCTTCATCGACAACGAACAGGGCGCGATGCGCGTGCCACACAACCGGATCACTGCCCAGCACAACTGGTGGGACGGCGGCAACCCCACGGTGTTCAACAGCGAGAATCAGCTGTCGGCCGACGCCCACGTCCTGGTCGAGCCGGTACTCCGGGCCGACCCGCGCTAGGAGGACACGACATGGCGCGACGGCTTCGCTATCAGGTCGCGACGAGCCTCGACGGGTACATCGCTGGCCCACAGGGCGAGTTCGACTGGATCATCATGGATCCAGACATCGACTTCGCCGCGCTGTACGCGCAGTTCGACACGGCCGTCATGGGACGCAAGACGTTCCTGGTCACGCTGCAGCAGGGCGGGACCGGCGAGATGCCCGGTCTCGACGTCGTCGTGTTCTCGCATACGCTGCGTCCAGACGACTATCCGGCTGTCTCCATAGTCAACATCGATCCCGTCGAGCACGTGCGGTCGCTCAAGGCCAAGCCCGGCAAAGATATCTGGCTGTTCGGCGGCGGCGAGCTGTTCCGCACGCTCCTCGCAGCCGGCCTGGTCGACACGGTGGAAGCGGCCGTCGTCCCGCTGCTGCTCGGAGACGGCATACCGATGCTCCCGACGACCGCGTCGCGAACCACATTGACCCTGAGCCACCACCGCCTCTACCCGAAGTCGGGGATCGTGCTGCTCGAGTACACGGTGCGGTAGGAACGCAACCAGAGGAACCCCACGGTCCCCACGACTGGACCGCTGGACGGAAGCGCGATCTATGACCTTCTTCGCCGATCTACGTTTCGCACTCAGGTCGTTGCGTCATCAGCCGCTCTTTGCCCTCACGGTCATCACGATTCTCGCCGTGGCGGTCGCCGCCAACACCGCCGTCTTCAGTCTCGTCAACGGGCTGCTGCTCGAGCCGTTGCCGTTCCCGGATGCGANGCGCGTCGTCGATCTGAACGAGCGGGCGCCGCAGTGGAACCTCGAGCGCACAGGGGTCGCCTATCCCGACATCCACGCCTGGCGGGCCGAGAATAGGACGTTCGACGGCAATGCGCATCCTGGCAGGCCGCCTCGACGATCTATCGCCCTGGGTGACCTTCGAGCTCGATGTGCCCTTCCTGCTGTTTACGCTCGTCGCCACCGGCAGCACGGCATTGCTGTGCGGTCTGATTCCGGCCCTCGATGGGTCGCGTGTGGATCTGCGCGGCGCGCTGCAGGCGGCCGCCGCGCGGTCGTCCGAGTCCCCGGGCAAGCGCCGCACGCTCGGCACGCTCGTCGTCGGCGAGGTCGCTCTGGCCCTCGTGCTGCTCCTGCTGGCGGGATTGTTGATCAAAGCCGCCGACCGGGTGCAGCAGGTGGACCCCGGGTATCGCCCCGACAACGTGTTGACCTTCCGAGTGTCACTGGACGAAGAGCGGTATCCGGAGCGCCCGCACCGGCTCGCGTTCTTCGAGCAGCTGCTCGAGCGCAGCCGTGCCGTCCCCGGTGTCTCCGAGGTCGGCATCACGACCAGCGTGCCGCTGGGCGGGCACTGGGGCAACTTCTACGAGGCCGAGGGAGCGCCGCCACGAGCCGAGGACGACAACCCGGTGATCCTGCAACGGGTGATCTCGCCGAGCTATCTGGACGCGATCGGCGTCCGGATGCTGGCAGGTCGCTCCTTCACCGACCGCGACGGGGTGACCGAGGGCGCCAGGGCGGCGATCGTCAACGAGTCGCTGATGCGGCTGTTCTGGCCGGGCGCTGAACCAAACGACGTGGTCGGCCGACGCATTCGCACCGCCAACATCGACGGCCAGCCGAACCTCAGCCCCTGGCAGACCGTGCTCGGGGTGACCGCCGACACGCAGCACTACGGACTGGACACCCCGATGCGACCCGGCCTGTTTCTGCCGTTCGCTCAGGTGGTGCGCGGGTCGATGACGGTGGTATGGCGGACCACCGGCGAGCCGACGGCGCTCACTCCCTCGGCACGGAGCGTGGTGTCCCAGCTCGACGCCGACCTGCCGATTTACGGAGTGACGACGATGGCCGCCCAGCTCGACGACTCGCTCGCGGTCAGGCAGGCCTTCTCGTGGCTGCTCGCGGTGTTTTCCGTGGTCGCGCTGGGGTTGGCGCTGGCCGGGCTCTATGGCGTGGTGTCGTATTCGGTCAGTCAGCGCGCGCAGGAAATCGGCATCCGCATGGCGCTGGGCGCCCAGCGTCTGCAGGTCGTCGGTCAGGTGCTGGGTCGAGGGATGGTGCTGGTCGGCGCCGGCGTCGTGTCGGGCCTGGGGGTGGCCGCCGTCTCTGCCCGGTTCCTCTCAGATCTGCTGTTCGGCGTCTCGGTCTACGACCCTCCGACCTACCTCACAGTGACCGCGGCACTCGTCATCGTGGGTCTGCTCGCCACGCTGGTCCCGGCGCGCCGCGCCTCGGCGGTCGACCCGATGCGGGTGCTCCGGGTCGACTAGGCAGAGCCAGGCTTCAGAACAGCTCGCGAGCCCGGTAGAGCGCGATGGTCGGAATCATGAAGACCGCGAAGGCCACGCCACCGGCCAGCAGCGAGCCGCGCATGAGGCTCCACACCAGCATGCCGATCGCGACCTGCAGCGAATACACGGCCGCCCACGGCCACATCCAGGACTTCATCTTCCAGAACCCGTAGGCACCCGCGGCATAGATGGCCCAGTGAAACGGCTCGGTCAGCTTGGCCGCCCACCCCTCCAGAAGAACCCCGAACCACACTTCCTGGTCGGCGGCGACCGGTTTCCAGAACATGTCGAATGGCAGATAGACGCAGGTCATGAAGACGCAGAACCCGAGCAGCAGATTCATCCACCAAGGACGAGTCTTCGATGCAGCGGCAAGGAGGCCCATCATGGGCGCGCGGCGCGGCCGACGTAGCCCTGAAACGTCTGCTCGATCCAATCGTCCAAGCCGGGGACGAAGGCCACCGCGAGCACGGTGACAATCAGCGCGACAACGATGAACTGGTAGAAATACTTCATGGTCGGCTCCTGAAGCAGCTAATTGCGTGGCGCCGCCTCGAAGACCCAGGCCTCACCCGCCTCGACGGCCGCCCTGCTCGTCTGAGACGGGTACTTGTCGGCGATGGCCGCGCTGATGCCGTCGAGGACGTCACCCGACGTGATCCGCACCAGTTGGCGTTCGTAGCGTGTGCCGTTGATGCGCATCACCGCGCGACCGTCGCGTTCGGCTTGCACCGGCCAGCGTTTCCACATGCGCCCCACCGCAGTGCTCATGTAGCCGGACCAGACATAGAGCTTGCCGTCGGCTTCGGCGACCCAGATTTTCCGCGACCGGGGCGGATCCAGCAGCTGCAATTCGATGGTGGGGATGTCACCGACGAAGCTCCAGTCCGGCTCCGGACCGGTGTGCAGCTCGCCGGACACCAGCGGGCCACCGGAGAACACCCGGTTTGGACCGTCCGCGAACCGCTGCTTCACCGCCGCGGTCAGGACCGCGGTCGCCGGTATCAGCAACAGACAGAGGAAAATGATGATCGCTTGCTTGACTATCTTCATAACGACATTGACACCCTTCTTCATGCGTCATGCGGCCTGCCGCACGACATCGATCACGACGCCCCCGGTCTTCTCACCGAGATCCACGTAGCGGTGGGCCTCGGCCATCTGGTCCAGAGGCCAGCGGCGGTCGAGCACGGTGCGAATCGTTCCCGCGTCCACGAGGCCCGCGAGCACCTCGAGCTGCTCGGAGGTGGTGGCGGCCGTGGCCGTCACCACCCGCCGTCCACCAGGCATCGCGGACCGGAGCCCACGAATCGTCTCCCAGGCGCTGGGGTTGGTCACCAGCAGCGTGCCGCCCGGTCGGAGCACACGGGCGCATCGAGCCATCGAAACCTTACCGATGGTCTCGAAGATTACGTCGAATCCGCCGCCATTCTCAATCCCTTCGTCGGTGAAATCGTCGTTCACGTAGTCGATGACCCGAACCGCGCCGAGCTCCTTCACCAACTCTAGGTTCTTCGTGCCACAGACCGCGGTCACCTCGGCGCCGAAGTGCCGAGCCAGCTGTACCCCAAAGGTGCCGATGCTGCCGGTGGAGCCGGCCACCAGCACACGCTTACCTTCGAGGGGGCCGGCCTTCCGCAGAAAGTGCAGGGCATTGCTGCCGCCAACGGGCAGCGCCGCCGCCTCGGCGTGGCTCATGCCGGCGGGCTTCTTCACGAGCGCGTACGACGCCGGCAGGCAGACAAACTCGGCCCTGGCCCCCATGCGGAATCCGGTGACCCCGAAGATCTCGTCACCAGGCTCGAAGCGCGTCACGCCCTCCCCCACCGCCTCCACCACGCCCGACAGCTCCTGCCCGAGCACTTTGTCGCGGGGGCGGGTAATGCCCATCATCAGCCGGATGGGAATCCAGTAGAGGGCCGGGAGCTCCGCACGCCGCAGCTCGCAATCGCCTGCGAGCACGGTGGCCGCGTGCACGCGGATCAGCACCTCGCCGGGCCGCGGCACAGGTGTCTCGATCTGGCGAAGCTGCAGCAGGTCCGAGGATCCGTAGGCTGTCCAGACGATGGCTTTCATGAGCGGCGCCGCCGAACGATCCCACGAAGTGAGATCGACATTCAACCAACGCAGTCGCGGCGCAAGGCGTCAGCCGAGCCGCTTCTTGATGCTCCGCAGCTCCGCGATGTCGAGCACATCCTGCGGCCGGCCAGCGCGCTCCTTCATTGAAATCAGGTCGTCGATCGAAGCCACGAAGAACGTCCGCTGGTCGAGGGTGACCTCGACCGCGCGTTTCCGCAGCTCGTCGAACGCATCGCTCTCACCGACAAGCAGGTCGACCTCCGTGCTGCCATCTGGCGTGCGAAAGTTCAACGCCAGCATCCCCTTGTCCCGACGCCAGCGACGGACCTGATCCACGTCACGAATACGATCGACCGGCTCCGGAATGCGTGGACGGGCCCCCAGCGACCAGAGCAGATCGACCGCCGCCCGCCAGGACTCGGGTGTCAGGCTGGGCACGACATCGAGGTCGAACGTCACGCGCGAACCACCGTGGAGGGAAGCAGCAACTCCACCGACGATCACGAAATCAACGTGATGGTCGTGAAGCTGAGTCAGAATCTCGAGGAATCCGCTCGCCATGCGACTGCTGTTCCGTGAAAGCCTCGCGAAGGACGGTCAGGCTGCGGGCACGCTCGCCGAGCCTCCGCAGGCGGGCAGAGAAGGTCCGTTCGTTGAGCGGATCGATGGGCGACGTGTCGGCCTGAACACCCGTCCAGTCGACGCCGTCACCCTCTCGTGGCTGCACCGAGGACATTGTCCCAGCAATGTTGTCACGACACAACAGCGACAGGCCGGGGACACTCCGCTGCCGTCCTCCCCATGCTCATTGGCCGCTGTGGACGGCCCTGCCGATATAATCTGAAGGATCTTTGAGAGACATGGCGCTGTCTCCTGGCACCCAGCTCGGCGTCTACGAGGTCACCGCCAAGATCGGCGAAGGCGGCATGGGCGANGTGTATCAGGCCCGCGACACCAAGCTCGACCGGGATGTGGCGCTGAAGGTGCTGCCGGAGGCGTTCACGGCCGACCCCGACCGGCTGGCGCGGTTCGAGCGCGAGGCCAAGGTGCTGGCCTCGCTGAACCATCCCAACATCGCGACGATTCACGGGCTGGAGGACTCGGGCGACGTCCGGGCGCTGGTTCTCGAATTGGTCGAGGGGCCGACGCTGGCGGATCGCATCGCGCAAGGCGCGATGCCAATCGACGACGCGCTGCCGATCGCCAAACAGATCGCGGAAGCCCTGGAGGCCGCCCATGAGCAGGGCGTCATCCACCGCGACCTGAAGCCGGCCAACATCAAGGTCAAGACCGACGGCACGGTGAAGGTGCTGGACTTCGGGCTGGCGAAGGCGTTCCAGCCTGAGGCCGGCGACCCGAACATGTCGCTGTCACCGACCGTCTCGTTGTCGGCGGCGGCGACACAAATGGGGATGGTGATCGGGACGGCCGCCTACATGGCGCCCGAGCAAGCGTCCGGCAAGATCGTGGACAAGCGGAGCGACGTGTGGGCCTTTGGCGTGGTCCTCCACGAAATGCTGACGGGACAGCGGCTGTTCGGCGGGGAGGACGTGTCGCATACGCTCGCCTATGTCCTGACGCAAGAGATCGACTGGAGCTCGCTGGCCGGCGACACGCCGGACAGCCTGCGCCGATTGCTACGCCGCTGTCTGGAGCGGAATCCGCGACAGCGCATGCGGGACATCGGCGACGCACGGATCGAGCTGGACGAACCGCAACTCCCGCCGACGACGCGGCCGACCGACCTCGTGACGCCGCCCGCGCCACGCATCTGGCAGCGTCCGGTCGTCATTGCCGGTGCGGTGCTGGTGGCGCTTGCGGCGGGTGCTGTCGCGAGCCGTCTGTTCTGGGCCACCGGTCTACCGTCGCCCGAGGTGAGGCGCTTCCCTGTCACGCTGCCCGACACCGATGCTTTCCCGCCTCCAGGGTTCGGAAGGGTGGCCCTCTCACCGGATGGTCGAACACTCGTCTACCGGGCTCAGCGAGACGGAGTCTCGCAGCTTTTTCGCCAGCCGATCGACCAGTTCGAGGCGACGACGATGCCTGGTATTCGAAGCAATGGCGAGCCGTTCTTCTCCCCGGACGGGCAGTGGCTCGGGTTCCTCATGGACCGTGTGCTACAGAAGGTCGCGTTGGCAGGTGGGCGGCCCGAGCCGCTGACGACGCTGGTGAGCGGCATGCGTGGCGCCCACTGGGGAGCCGATGACCTGATCGTCTATGGACTCGGTGAGCCGGGCGGCGCCCTGATGCAGATTCCGGCCGACGGAGGAAAAGAGCCGACGACCCTGTTCACCCCGGACGACCAGCGCCGCGCCGGGGAGCCGCAGGTACTGCCTGGCAGCGACGCCGTGCTCTTCACCTTGTCGGGCAACGCGGCCGACACCGGGGAGCTGCACCTTCTGGACCGCGAGACCAGAGCGGACCGACTCCTCCTGCGCAACGCCGCGGCCGGTCGTGTCTTGCCCACGGGACACCTCGTCTTCGAGCGGGGCGGCGCCGTGTGGGCCGTGCCATTCGACCATGCCTCGCTCGATATCGTGGGGACGCCCGGACTGGTCGTGGAAGGGGTGCACGTCGACCCGCTCGGTCAGGTGCCCTATGCGACGGCCGACGACGGGTCGCTCGTCTACATTCCCGGTATCGCGCCGACGGGATTGCGCTTGCCCGTGTGGGTCGATCGGGAGGGGCAGGAAGAGGTGCTCGCGCTGCCCCCCCGAGACTACGAGACCCTGAGCCTGTCACCGGGTGGCACGCGGGCCGCCATCGTCGCCGGCCGGAATCGAGGGAACACGGACATCTTCATAGCCGATCTGGCGAGAGGGTCGCTGTCGCAACTGACAACGCAGCCTGGTGACGACACCACCCCTTTGTGGAGCCCCGACGGTCAACGGGTGGCGTACACATCGGTGGAGGACGGCCGGGTCACGGTCTACGTGCAGGCCGTCGATGGCACCGGGTCCCCAGAGCGCCTGCTGACCGACGAGACGATGACCGACGTCGTGCCGTACGACTGGTCGTCCGATGGGGGAACCCTGTTTCTGACTGCCGAGTTTCCGGGGACGGGTCGCGACGTCGGGAGGGTGTCTACTGACGGATCGGGCACCTGGGAGCCGCTCGTCGAGACGGACGACGACGACCAGTCGCCGGCGCTCTCGCCCGATGGGCGGTGGCTCGCGTACGCCTCGTTTGAATCGGGCCGTTCCGAGGTGTTTGTGGCGCGGTATCCCGAGATGCTCGGCCAACAACTGGTCTCCGACGGCGGCGGCTACCGCCCGCACTGGTCCGAGGACGGTCGAGAGCTGTTCTATCTCCGCGCGACAGGGGAGCCGGCGCGCGCTGTGGTTCGGGTGACGGTCGAGACTATAGACGGCGACCCTCCGGTGCTGGACGTCGGTGACGAAGAGGAGCTGTTCGACTGGCGATACCACGCCCAGAACTCTCCCATGCGGTACTACGACCTCCATCCGGACGGGCAGCGATTCCTCATGATCACGACAGACCGCGTCGAGCCGAGACAGATCAACGTCGTGCTGAACTGGTTCGAGGAGTTCGAGCGCCTCGTGCCGGTGCCCTGAGCCACTGATCGGTGTGCCATCGGAGACAATAGGTCGAAACTTGGAGACGAGGTAGAGCCATGCACAGCGACGACATCACGCGCCGCAGCTTATTCAATCGCGCCCGGACATACGCGCTAGGTGGTCTCGCCGCCGCCGGCGTCATGCGAGGTCTCGTGCCGACGCACGCGCGGGCCCGACAGGCCTCCCAGATCCTGAACTGGCTGACGCTGACCAACGAGGCGGCGCTCGAGCCGGAGCTGCCCATCATCGACCCACATCACCACCTGTGGGACCGACCGGGCAACCGCTACATGCTCGAAGAGCTGCTCGGGGACACGCGGGAGCACAACGTACGCCAGACCGTCTTCGTCGAGTGCTCGTCGATGTACCGGGCCGACGGCCCGGAAGAGCTGAGAGTGGTCGGCGAAACCGAGTTCGTGCAGGGCGTCGCCGCCAAGAGCGCCAGTGGCGGATACGGTGAGACGCGGGTGGCCACGGGCATCGTCGGCTCGGCCAACCTCCGGCTGGGCGACCGGGTGGCACCGGTGCTCGAAGCACAGATAGCGGCCAGTCCGCAGCGCTTTCGCGGCATCCGGCATCGCGCCGCCTGGGCGGAGCCGCCCGTGGTGGCACGGCGAACGTCCGGCCCCGAGCACCTGCTGCTGGACCCGGAGTTCCGCCGCGGCTACGCGCATCTGCGCACCCACGGCCTGTCGTTCGAGGGCTGGGTGTATCACACCCACATCACCGATCTGGCCGACCTCGCCGGGGCATTCCCCGACACGACCATCATCTTCAACCATCTGGGCGGACCGATCGGGATCGGGCCCTATGCCGAACGCCGCGACGAGGTGTTGGCCGCCTGGAAGCCGGCGGTGGCCGAGCTGGCAAGGCACCAGAACGTGGTCGCCAAGGTGGGCGGCATTCAGATGGTGGTGAACGGCTACGGGTGGCACGAGCGCGACCGGCCGCCGACCTCGGACGACCTGGTCGAGGCCAACCGCGAGTGGTACGACCACATGTTCGAGCAGTTCGGGCCGGACCGGTGCATGTTCGAGAGCAACTTTCCGGTCGACAAGCTGTCGTGCTCGTACACGGTGCTCTGGAACCAGTTCAAGAAGCTGACGCGCAGCTTCTCGGCCGACGAGCGGGCGGCTATGTTCCACGACACGGCCCAGCGCGTCTACCGGCTGCCACGGGTCTAAGTGACCCGGGAGGCCGAGGGCTGCAGCCGCTGCTAGAATGCAGGCCTAAGTCGTCACTATTGCAGAACGGAGAAGCCGATGATGAAGCGGACGAACTCCCGAGTCCTCATGACCTTGATACTGGGGATGTGCTTTGCCCTGCTGGCCGTGCCCGGCTGGGCCGGCCAAGGGGCGAAGCTCATGGGCCCGGTTGCCGGCGGCTCCCAGGGTGCGCCGTTCGCGGCTCCGGCTTTCGACCTCGAGTCGCAGGGCTATGTCGCCGAGGAGTACTTCCTCGAAGGCGAGGCAAGCGCCTATCGACTCGCCGAGGGCACCGAGCACACCGCCGACGGTCGCTGGAAGACGGAACGCGAGACGGCATCGGTGCCCTATCGCACGCGCATTCTCGTCGTGCGTCCCACCGAGGAGAGCCGGTTCAACGGGACGGTCGTCGTGCACTGGCAGAACGTGACCGCCGGGTACGAGCTTGGCTCGGTCGCGGAGGGAAGCGAGTACCTTCGCGGCTACGCCTGGGTCGGCGTGTCTGCCCAGACCGTCGGGGTGAACGGCTTCCCCGGCCCTGACGCGGCAGGGCTCATGCAGTGGGACCCCGAGCGCTACGACTCGCTCGAGCATCCGGGCGACGCCTATTCCTACGACATCTACACCCAGGCAGCGCGCGCCGTCGGCCGGGAGCGCGACGCCGCCGGCCTCGATCCGATGGGCGGACTCGACGTCGAGCGAATTATCGCGGCGGGGGCCTCGCAATCGGCGGGACGGCTGCGGACCTACATCAATGGCGTGCACCCGGTCGAGAAGCTCTTCGACGGCTTCATGCCCTACATCGACTTCGCGTCGCCGGTACCGTTCGCCGCCGACCAAGGTGGTGGGCAACAGGGGGGGCGGGGCGGCCGGGGGGGCCGAGTAGCGAGCGGAATCCGGACGGACCTTGGGGTGCCGGTGTTTGTCGTCAATTCCGAGACGGAGACGCCGCGCTACTTCCCGGCGCGTCAGGCCGACACCGACACCTACCGCTTCTGGGAAGTCTCGGGCACGTCACACGTCAGCGTGGCCCGCGCGGCCGCGGCGACAACGCAGGGCATGGACCATCCCAACTGGCTGTCCTACACCCCGGTGTACAACGCGGCGCTACGCCACATGCACGTCTGGCTCACCGAGGGGAAGGCGCCTCCCGTCATGCCCCTCATCGAGGCAAAGGCCGTCGCGGGCGGCCCGCCCGAAATCCTGCGCGACGAGCGCGGCAACGCTCGCGGCGGCATCCAGATGCCCGCCTTCGCGGTGCCGAGTGCCGAGCACCGGGGCAGCGGCACGGCGGTGCAGGGTGGAAGCCGCTTCGCGTTTCTCTACGGGTACGCGCGCGAGTTCACGAGCGAGGAGCTCGCCGAGCTCTATTCCGGCCGAGACGACTTTCTGAAGAAGTACGACGCCGAGCTGGCTGAAGCTGTCGCCTCGGGAGTGCTGCTGGAAGAGGAAGCTCCCGAGATGCGCACAACCGCCGAGGAGTGGTCCTCGAAGCTGGCGGGCTGACAATCGGGCCGAGGCGCATCGTCGTGAATAGTCTCCGGGTCGGGACGTAGTTCTGATCGAGAGGAGGCGGTCAACGAGCGTCGCCATCGTCCTCATCCTGACGGGCCTCGCCATCGTGATTACGGTAGCCGGCGAGACCGGCACGGCGGCCGCAGTGCTCACGTTCGTGGGATGGTGGCTGGTCGTCTTCTCGTTCCTGCCGCTGCTGGCGCCATCGGTGACGGTACGGTTCATGACGCGGATGCTGTCCATCATCTCTGCGCCTGTTGTCGCGAGAAGCCTTGGTGTCGTTGCCGTCGTGGTCGGTGCCCTCATCGCCTACTACGGGTCCACGCTGCTCTAACAGCTTTTTGGCGCAGTATCCCCCGCGGCTCGGCTCAACCCGCCAGGTATAATCGGCAGACTCTCAGCCGACCATGCCTCTCGAGCCCGGCACGACCCTTGGTCCGTATTCCGTCATCGCCAAGATCGGCGAAGGCGGCATGGGTGAAGTTTATCGGGCCCGCGACACCACGCTCGACCGCAAGGCCTTTGCCGTCCCTGGAATCATGGTGCTGAAACCTGTGCACAGGCTTTTCTTGACGTCAGCCTTCGCGGGAATGCTGCTGGCGATCTCGAGTGACGCGCTGGGACAGGAGCCCGCCTTCGACCTCGAGGCCACCCTTGCCCGGGTCGGCGCTCGGCTGGAGCGCCACTACCAGCGGTCGCAGCGCATTGTCTCCACCGAAAAGGTGTGGGTGCGGTCGTTTAGCCGCGAGATGCGGCCGAATGGGTCGCCGCGGCGACTCGAATTCGAGCACCGCGTGGAGTGGAACACGTTCGAGGACAACGGCGTGCCCACCGTTACAGTGTTCCGAGACCTGCGGTCGGTCAACGGGCGAGAGCCGACGCCGCGCGACGCAGACGCATGCCTCACGCCACTGTCAGTAGACGAAGATCCGCTGTCGGCGCTGCTGCCGGTACGGCAAGAAGAGTTCGAGTTCTCGCTGGGCAAGCTGGAGGTGATCGACGGCCGGCGGGTGGCACGGCTGGACTACGTGCCGTTGGAGGAGGGTCTTGCCGAAATCATCTGGGACGACGATTGCGTGTCGCTCTCACTACCTGGCCGGTCGCGCGGCGAGGCCTGGATCGATGTGGAGTCGGGCGATGTGCTGCGGCTCGACGAGCACCTGATTCGGCGGTTCGAGTTTCGCGCGCCTGAAGATCGACGCCGGGTGCGATCGGGACAGTTCGCGCTCGAACGGTCCGACTCGAGCATTCGCTACCAGCCCGTCACCTTCGACAACCCGGCCGAGACGTTGATGCTGCCGCGCTCGATCGAGAGCAGTTGGACGCTGCAGGGGGGCGGGTTCCTGCCGCGCTACGTTCGTAGTCAGCAGTTTTCCGACCACCGCCGGTTCGTTGCCGACGGACGCGTCATTGAGCCAGCTGAGCTAGTCGAGCCGGTTGAGCCGTCTGGAGGCGCCGGCGAGCCTGAGACGCAGTTACGCTAGCTGTTGGGTGCAAGTACGTTGTTCATCACGCAGCACTCGGGAGCCGGGACCACGGTGCGTGATAGTCCAAGCTGGCATGTGGTCG